>JAEUTC010000139.1 GCA_016787985.1 Flavobacteriales bacterium
AGATGATGGGCAGGCGGTTCTCGATGGCGATCTCCTGGGCGCGCAGGTTCTTCTTGCCCGTCATGGGGAACCACGCGCCGGCCTTCACGGTGGCGTCGTTGGCCACCACGATGCACTGGCGCTTGCTCACGTAGCCGATCATCACCACCACACCGGCCGCAGGCGCACCGCCGTGCTCTTTGTACATGCCATCGGCCGCGAAGGCACCGATCTCGATGCGCGAAGAGCCTTTGTCCAGCAGCGCGTCGATGCGCTCGCGGGCGGTCATCTTGCCCTCGGCCTTCAGTTTGGCCATGCGCTTCTCGCCGCCGCCCTGGTGAATGACGTGCAATCGCTTGTTGAGGTCGGAGACCTTCAGCTTGTTGAAGTCTTCGTTCTTACTCGCCTCGATATCGATCTTCTCTGCCATGTTGCGAAAGTAGCGGCCTTCAAGCGGCCTTGTGGTGGCTGGGGATGTGGAACCTTGATCAATTGAAATTTGAGACTTGCAACTTGAGTCTTGTCTCGTCTTCGTTCTTGGATGCTTCAATGTCGATCTTCTCGGCCATGATGATCAGATGATCAGACGATCAGAAGATCAGATGATGGCCTGATCCGCGATGTCTGTGGTGCGAAGATCGGGCAGGATGGTCAATTGGACAGGTTCCCGCTCAAGAACTGGCGCATCACCGTTGTGAGCACCTCCGCCGCTTCCTCATGCGCGAAGTGCCCGGCCTCCGGGAAGGGGACCACGGTAGCATGCGGCAGTGCGGTCTTCCAGCGTTCCAGCAGGTCGGGCGGGAAGAAGCGGTCCTTCAGGCCCCAGCACAGCAGGGTGGGGATGGAACGCAGGCGGTCCACCCGCGCCCATTGTGCCTGCCAGAACGGCCCTGCGTTCTTGATCTCCTGCACACAGGCGAAGGTGGCCGCACGCGCAGCGGCGTCGGGCAGGGCGAGCTGGTAATGCGCATGGGTGGCCTTGTCCAACTTCTTTTTGTCACCGTACGCGTTGGGCATCATCACGTTCACGCTGAAACCGAGGCGCAGGTAGAGGAAGCGCCCCAGCCACGACTTCATGATGGCGGTGGGGCCGCTGAAGCGCTTGTCGGGCATCAGGTCCCAAAGCCAGGTGTTGTAGAGCACGAGGCGCTTCACGTTCGCCGGTTGTTCCAGTGCATGCTGCAGGCCGATGCCGCCGCCGAAGTCGGTGACCACGAGCGTGATGTCCTGCAAGCCCAGGTGGGCGATGAGGTCCTGCAGGCGTTGGGCGTGTGCGGCCACGGTGTAGGTGGCGTCATGGGGCTTGTCGCTAAGCCCGAAGCCCAGGTGGTCCGGGACGATGCACCGGTGGGTGGGGGCGAAGGCCGTGATCAGGTGGCGGAAGCCGTAGCTCCATTCGGGCGTGCCGTGTACGAAGAGGATCACCGGGCCGGCGCCTTCATCCACGTAGTGCATGCGACCATCGGGATGGTGGAAGGTGTGCGGGGCGAAGGGGTAGGCGTTGCGGTCGATCCAAGTGGGGAGGAGGATGTCGTGGGCCATGGTGCGAAGGTGTTCAGCGTTTACGAACAGTGCACTTGACCGGGATCAAGAACGGATGGGCCGCGCGCTCACATACCCGCAGTGGCGCTCTGATCCGCTCGTCATCTGATCGTCTGATCGGCGCGCTCCCTCACTCCAACAGGAACTTCACCGGCACGTTCATCTTCACCCGCACCGGCTTGCCATTCATGCGACCGGGTGTCCAGGGCGGCATGGCCTTCAGCACACGGATGGCTTCCTGCTTCAACCCGGGGCCGCCGTTCACGCCGCGCAACACGGTAACGTTGGTGACCACCCCATTGTCTTCCACGATGATGCTGAGGTACACCGTGCCTTGGATGTTCATCTCCCGCTCCAGCTCGGGATAGCGGAGGTTCTCCTTCAGATAGGCCTTGAAGGCTTCCTCGCCGCCCGGGAACTGCGGCATCGGGTCGGTGAAGGTGTACCAGTCCTCTCGGACAGGTGGCTCCGGAACGGGCTCGATAGAGATGCCGGGGTCCCCGTCGGTCGGCTCGAACGCTCTAAAGTCCCAGGTCAACGAGCCGTTCTGGTACTGAGGTGCTGTTGGGTCAGGGTTGAACCGGTACTGCTTTGCTTGGGCCACCGCGGCTACGATCAGGCTGTTCGTGCAGACGCCCATGCGCCAGACCAATTCAGCCTTGGCCACATTGCCGTCGCGATCCACCGCGATGCGCACCTCCAGCTTGCATTCTGACTCACTGATCAATGCGCCGATCGGCTCTACACTGGCTATTCGGATCGGCTCATCGAATACGACTTGGGGCCTTGCGCTGTACTGGGTAAAGGCCACAAGTGCGCGCAGCATCACAAGGCCGGTGAGCGACCATCGGTTGACCACGCCGTTCATTCGATCATGCAGGGAATGAGCGATGTGCTGAACCTACTTCTTGTCCCCAGCCAGCTTGAACCGGATCGGCAGGTTGTACTTCACCCGCACGGCTTTACCGTTTTGCTTGCCGGGCATCCAATTAGGCATGCCGCTCACCACGCGCACCGCCTCTTTATCCAATACTCCACCCAGGCCGCGAAGCACTGTAACGCCCGTGATCCTGCCATCAACCTCCACCACAAAGGTGACAAAGACCACCCCCTCGATGCCTTCTTCCACCGCCTGCTGGGGGTACTTCAGGTTCTTGCCGATGTAAGCGAACAGCGCGTCCTTGCCACCGGGGAACTCCGGCATCACCTCAGCGATCGTAAGGGGTTCGTTGGGGTCGTGAACTTCCTCCATCACGGGCACGGCCACGTCGATGACGGCGTCATTCTGGGCGCAGATGCCGGTGCAGAGGACTAGACCGAGGAGGGGAAGGGCGATCCGGAGTTTCATGGCCCTAAGGTCGGCATTCCTGTCCCGCCCACCGCATGGGGTATTGCTCCTTGTTCGGTGTGAAACCAGGCGGATCGACGCCGCGTATCAGGCACGTTCACACCGCAAAGCAGCCTGGCGCGCTTCCGTTCGCCAGGGTCGGCTGCCTCTCCCTCGGTGCTGATGGAGTGACGTTGTGCGGATCCTTCGTCTCCACGGGGCGGCCAAGCTTGGTCACCTCGGTCGGGCCGAAGGACCTGCCCGGGTCTTGGAACTAGTTTTGCACGGTCAACGCGATCACAAGGGAATGGTCAGTTCAGCAGCGGTTAGGGAGTTTGCGCTTGATGCACCAGTGGGGAATACCATCCCCAAGGTGCTGCATTACATCTGGATCGGCGGTGCCCCACTGCCGAAGGCCTTCCAGGATAACATCGACCAATGGCGTCGGCTCATGCCCGACTATACCATCATGCGCTGGGATGAGCGCAATTTCGACCTGCACAGCCACCCGTGGATGCACAAGATGTACGCCGAGCGCGGGTTCGCCTTCGCCAGCGATTACATGCGCCTGAAGATCCTCTACCACCATGGCGGCATCTACCTCGATACCGATACCTGGCTGAAGAAGCGCTTGGATCCCTTCCTGGACGACCACCTGGTCGTGCCCTTCGAGTTCGACTGCCACCTCTCCACGGGGGTGATCGCGGCCCGCAAAGGACATCCCTTCTTGTTGGAGTGGATGGCCCGTTACGACCACATGGTGGAGGCTCGCGTGAGCAACGATGTGATCACACGCTTCTTCATCGAACGTTTCCCGGAGTTCCGCCTCAACAACAAGGACCAGATCGTGGGCGGCGACATCCGCGTGCTGCCCAAGGAGTATTTCACGGTGCCCTCCTTCGATAGCACCAAGAACTTCGGCGAGAACCAGTGCGCCAACTCCTGGAACCCGAACACCAAAAGCAGCTTGTTGAGCAAGGTGGTGCGGGCCCTGTTCGGCGATGTGATCTACTTCAAGCTGCTCAACGTGAAGATGGTCTGGAAGAGCGATTACATCCCCTTGGAGCGGGCGCGGCGGAAGAAGTAGGAGAGCGGGATCACCTTTCCGCTCGAGACCCGAAAGGAGTAGCTACTTGGCATCGAACTGGATGAAGATCCGGCCGCGCTGCGTTTCCGCCGCAACTTCATCCACCGAGAATCGGCACTCCAGGGCGGCCCTGCGCGCGGCTTCCACCAGATCGGCTGCAAGGGTGGTGCTGCCCCGCTCGTTCTGAGCCGCGCTCACGACCTGGCCTTTTCGGTCCACTTGGATGTCCACGACCACCTTGCCCTGGCCTTGCGGCAACTTGCTGAGGTCCGGTCTGGTGATCAGTTTCCGTCCCGGAAGTACGCAGTGGAATGGAGGATGAGGCGGCGCGCCGCCCCCAGGTCCATGGCCCGCACCGTCGTAGCCGCTTGGGCGCCCGTCCGACCCACGGGAACCGCTACGAAGGGAGGTGTAGGTGAAGACCAGTTCACCGGCATGCGGCGGTATCCCACCTTCCATAGGAAAATAGGTGTCGCGCTTCGCGGCCTCCAGCGCCATTTGTTGACATGCATCGGAGCGCAAGGAACTTCGCTCCTGGTCCACTTCGGCGCGTTGTACCTGGCCTTTGCGATCGATCCACACCTTCACCACCACCGTGCCCACCTCGCCACAAGGCTCCTTCGTGTGCAGGCGTAGCGGTGAGCGTCGGCCGGTGTAGGTCATTTCCGGTTCGCCAGGGTTGCCGGGATCCGCGGTGCCCCACAAGTGGCGTTCGTTCGCGGGGATCTCGATGCCCGGATCCAATTCCACGATATTGGCGCGCCTGTCGCTCCGGCGGATCGGCAAAACGCGGTGCGACTTCGGGCGCAGGTCCTCCACCTTTTCGCTCGTTGGATAGGCCGGACGCGGTCGCGGGCCTTGGCCCATGATCTTCGCGCTGATACTACCGGCGTTGCTCTCCAGGTAGCGCGGCATCGGATCCCCGGCGCGGGCCATCTGCATGATAAGGTTGAACGGATAGTCCCCGCCGTAGGGCATCCATTCCAGCGCATCCAAGAACGGGGAGGGGGTTCGCTTGACGCGCTCGAAGCGGATGGTGTCGGCGTTGGCCACGGTCCACCGCTGCATGTCCTGTTCCGCCAACACGCCCCCGACTTTGTTATAGGGCTTCACGCGGTTCACGCGCCACGGCGAACCATCGTCGCTGAAGCGGTACCAGTTCACCACCACGCGCTCGCGCAGGTCGGCGAGGGAGGAGTTCACTTCACCCTCCGTAGTGCCGGTGGTGTGTATGGCGATGGTGTTGTTCCGTAGATCGGCCACATACGTGGTGGTGTCGCCCGGCCGGGTGAGGTGCAGGATGGCTTCCAGTGTATCGGTCCACAGGATGAACCGCACCGGCATCGAACCGTTCGGCGACCGCGCGGTGCCCTGCACTTCGCCGATGAACCGGTTCTTGCGCAGGCTGTCCAGGCCAAGCGCAGCATAGAGCGCGTCGTCGGCCTTCGTGTCCTCCTTCACGCTGGGCTTACCGCTGAAGTGCCGGTGCATCCAAGCGTCGATATCCGGCGACTGGGCCGGCGCGACGGCGGTCCAGCAGATGAGTACACCAATGAAAAGGGACCGTTGCATGGGTACTGCTAGGCACTAAAGCTTGAAGCGGATCGGAAGGTTGTATTGCACGCGTACGGGTGCGCCACGCTGCTTGCCGGGCAACCAATTCGGCATGCCCTTCACCACCCGGATGGCTTCTTCCGTGAGGCCACCGCCAAGACCACGCAACGATCTCACGTTGGAGATACGGCCATCTTGCTCCACGATGAAACTGATGAAGACTATTCCTTCGATGTTCTCCCGCATGGCTTCTTCAGGATACTCGATCCTACTCGACAAGTACTTTATCAGGGCTTCTTGTCCGCCCGGGAACTCCGGCATTTCCTCTACGATGGTGAATACGCTTTGACCCGCTTCGGGCGCAGCAGCCTCCGGTTCGGGTTCCACGTTGTTGGTCTCTTCGACCCCGAAGCCTTCTTCGACGCGCACTGGTTCCGGTGTGGTGGTGCCCCCTTGGGCGAAGAGGGCAGGGGTGGCAAGGAATGTGACCAGGGGTAGGGCGATGCGGAGGTTCATCGGGATAAAGATCGGCTGCACGGCGCGAAGACCATGCCAGAAGAGCGAACCTTGGCCCCTTGCGGGCGTAGAAAGCACCCTTCCCTTCCGACCCATGCCATACGCTCTCCCCAAGCGCTGCGCTGTTCATTCCGTGAGCGCGGCGTTCGTCGTCATTGCTTGTGCATTTTCCACAGCCGCGCATGCCCAGTCCATCACCAACCCCGGTTTCGAGAGCGGTAGCACCGGCTGGGCCTCTTGCCCGATCGAGTTGAACGCGGCCAACGTGTACGGCGGCCCCAACACCAGCACGGTAGCCGAGGTGGATGGGCACAACGATCCCGCGATCACCACCGACGACCGCATCCTTTGCCAGACCATCTCCGGCTTCACCGTGGGTGCGCTGTATGCCTTGGAGTTCGAGGCCACACGCCGACAGACCGGTCCGACCCCAGCCTCCGTCGCGGTCACCGTCACCATCGATGGGGTGTTGAACCAGGTGGTCACCCGCACGGGTGCCTGGAACATGGGCCGTGAGCGCTTCACCTTCGCGCCCACCTCCACGTCCCACACCTTGCGTGTCGTACCCAATTTCACCGGCTCACACGGCATGATCATGGACAACTTCAATATCGTGGTGGCCAGCCCGCTGCCGGTGGAGTTGTTGAGCTTCCAGGCCTGGCCGCTGAATGGGAAGGTGCGGTTGCAGTGGTCAACGGCCACCGAACGCGACAATGCCGGATTTCGGGTGCAGCGCAGCACGGACCTGGCACAGTGGGAGGAGGTGTCGTTCGTCCGCGGAGCTGGCAACAGTCAGACCGCGATCACCTACGCTGCGAACGACCTGAAGCCCTTGCCGGGATCGGTCTACTATCGATTGGAGCAGGTGGATATCGACGGCACCAGCGATCTTTCGCCGATCCGCCATGTGACCATGCCGGACCGCAACGACCTGCATCTCTGGCCCAATCCGGCAGGCTCCGTGGTGCACGTGGGTATGGATACGCCCGGTCGGATCCTCGTTCTTGATGCACAAGGCCGGTCGGTGCAGGTGTTCCAAGAGGCCCACACCACAGGCACTTTGCTCCATATCGCTGCGCTTCCTCCAGGGTTGTACCAGGTGCGCTCCGTGGATGATAGCGCCCCTACGGTGAAGTTCATCAAGGAGTGAACCGGGCACGTGCCGCGATCAGCCCAAGAGCTGAAGCGCTCCTACGCCCATCATCAGCAGTAGACCGAACACGAAGCCGACCACGGTGCCAAGTGAAAGCACCAACACCGTGCGCACTGGGCTGGGATGGCGCTTGGCGAAGAGCTGCGCCATGAGCGCGAGCCCCAACAGCAACCCCAGTAAGTAGATCCCCATGGCGATGCCGTTGCCCACCGTCAACAGGCCCTCCAGCGAATAGCGCCCTTCGTCGATGAAGTAGAGCAGGAGCGTGACGAACACCGCGGTGACGAACAAGAGGCTCCAGTGCAAGGGGCGTGGGGTAGTGGTTGTCAGTTCCATCGTCGACATGGCTTTCGAACTCAACGCGGATCCGAGGGGATCGTTGTGTGCTTGAGGAATAGGATCCTAATGGGGCCCACCGACCGACGCCACCACAGCATCCAACAAGCCCTGCACATCCCGCGCGGCCAGGATCCGTGTGGGCCCATGCAGGAATCCATCGCGCTCCATACGAGCCACTTGCTCCAGCAAAGGCGTGTAGAAGTCGTTCACATTCAGCACGCCGATGGGCTTCGCGTGCAGACCCAGTTGGCGCCAGGTGAGCAGTTCGAAGACCTCGTCCATGGTGCCGAAGCCGCCGGGTAGGGCCACCACGGCCTGGCTCAGTTCGTGCATCCGCATCTTGCGTTCGTGCATGTCGCGCACGATGATCAATTCGGTGAGCGCTTGATGCGCCAATTCCTTCTCCACCATGAAGCCAGGGATCACACCGATGACCTTGCCACCGGCATCCAAGGCGGCATCGGCCACGGCGCCCATCAGACCCACATGACCACCGCCGTAGACCACGCCCATGCCACGTTGCGCGATGGTGCGGCCCATCGTTCGGGCAGCTTCCAAGATGGCGGGATCGGTGCCCGTGTTGGCTCCGCAGAAGACGGCGATGTTCATGTATCTATAATCTTAGCGGAATTGCAATTAGACGATATGGAAAGTGGAACATTCCGAGTTGAGAACGAATTCTACGTCTCTACCAAGAATACCTGAAACGAGAGGCCTCATATTTTGAATCGTGCGCTCTGGGAATTGAAGGACCACTTGGCGAAGATTGACCATCGCGTCGAGAATAGTCTTATCCCTTTCACGATTGAACCGCGGGAACGAATAGCCAATGCAGATTAGCGTGTTGACACTTTTTAGTCTATTGCATAGATCAATCATTCTCTTTGCCTTGTCTTCATGCACTTCCCAAGCAAACTCCAAGTGATTTTTCGAGTTGGTTCTATTTTTAAATATGTCATGATAATATGCGTAACTGTATTCAATAGTGTCTTGAATACTCTCCTCTGTGGAGTCAAGCAACTGGTACGTGCCATTGCTCTCTACTTCAGCGATTCCATTTAAATGGACGATGAAGGCTTGATCTAAATCGCCTGTTGCATCAAGTAAGCTGAACTCGTTAAGAATTTTCCTCGCTTGATGAATCTTGGTTAGTCCATAAGCCTTGCAGTATGCCAAAGGCATTTGCAAATCATAATTCCACGTGAGTACAGATATGCCGTCAGGCATTGTTGGCCATTCCCTTCCGGGGCGGAGGACGTTGGCGAACCAATGCCTGTATCTTGGGTCAGGGGGAACAAGGCGCTGTTCTATAGCAAAGTAGATGCTTAGAATTGCCTTGTACTTATCTTCCTGCCCGGACTTAGTGGGTGTAAGTGCTATGTTCCTAATGAATGCGTCTACAGTAACACTGCCTGCTGCTTGGTCAGCTAGTTCACGGCAGGTTGCTTCGAAGTCTGAGATGACCCCTTTGGGGAATTTCTCATTGAACGTGGTTCCATCAACGAGCCCCGCAATTTTTACTGGTAATTCCCTAAGCTTCGACGAAAGTTCCGCACCAATAGGTAGCGCGTTGAAGCTTGCACCTGCGCCAGTCAGGTAAATTGTGTGCGGGTTAGCCAACTACTTTGATTCTAGGCAGCATCACATACTCGCCACCGTCTCGGCCCTGTAATGCCCGGCGGCCAGCTTGTCCTTCACCACCTTGAAGTTCTTCACCGTGTAGTTCACGTCCTCGATGGTGTGTACGGCGGTGGGGATCAAGCGCAGCAGGATCACATCCTTCGGCACCACGGGATACACCACGATGCTGCAGAAGATGCCGTTGTTCTCGCGCAGGTCCATGATCACGTTGGTGGCCTCGGGGATGTTGCCCTGCATGTACACGGGCGTCACGCAGCTGTTGGTGGCACCGATGTCCAGGCCGGCTTCTTTCAGTCCGTTCTGCAACGCACCGGTGATGGTCCACAGTTTCTGGCTCAACTCGGGCATCGTGCGGATCATCTCCAAGCGCTTCAACGCACCGATCACCACGGGCATGGGCAGGCTCTTGGCAAAGGTCTGGCTGCGCATGTTGTAGCGCATGTACATCATCACGTCCTCGGGGCCGCTGATGAAGGCGCCGATGCTGGCCATGGCCTTGGCGAAGGTGCCGAAGTACACGTCCACCTGGTCCATCACGCCTTGGGCATCCGCTGTGCCACGTCCGTCGCGGCCCATCATGCCGAAGCCGTGCGCGTCATCCACGAAGAGGCGGAAGTTGTACTTCTCCTTGTAGCTGACGATCTCCTTCAGTTTGCCCTGGTCGCCGGCCATGCCGAAGACACCCTCCGTCATCACGAGGATGCCGCCGCCGGTGGTCTCGGTGATCTTGCGCGCATGTTCGAGCTGCTTCTCGAAGCTCTCCATGTCGTTGTGCTTGAACACGAAGCGCTTGCCATGGTGCAGGCGCGCGCCGTCGATCATGCAAGCGTGGCACTCGCTGTCGTACACCAACACGTCGTGGCGGGAGAGGAGGGCCTCGATGGCGCTCATGCAACCCTGGTAGCCGTAGTTCAACAGGAAGGTGTCCTCTTTGCCCATGAAGTCGCTCAGCGCATCCTCCAGCTGTTCGTGGTACTTGGTCTGTCCGCTCATCATGCGGGCACCCATGGGATAGGCCATGCCCCATTCGGCGGCGGCTTCAGCGTCGACCTTGCGCACCTCGGGGTGGTTGGCCAGGCCCAAGTAGTTGTTCAGGCTCCAGACCAGCACCTCCTTTCCTCGGAAGGTCATGTGCGCGCCCAGCGGTCCCTCCAACTTCGGGAAGCTGAAGTAGCCGTGGCTGTTCTTGGCATGACGGCCGATGTGACCGAGGTCTTTGCGGAGCTTGTCGAAGATATCGTTCATGGCAAGTCGCCGAAACCTCGGCGAAGGCACTTGGTTGGTGAATGGTTGAATGGCCCCGGTTCCTGGGCGCTTGGTTCGTGGTGGACGTGCACGCCCAAGATAACACGGGCGTAACGGCAGGCAAAGGTAACCGCCGCCACATACTGTGGATGAACAGGTCCCCGTTGATGGACCGACCGAGGGGTTCGCTGAATGAAGTTACCTTTGCCGCCCTTCGGCCCGCTGGCCCCTCCATGACCGCCTTGCGCTCGTTCCTCCCGCTGCTCGTGTTCGCCGTGCTCCTGAGCGCGTGCAGCGAGTTCAACAAGGCGCTGAAAGCCCCTGGTGACCAGGAAGGTATAGCGTATAAGTTGCAGGTGGCGGAAAAGATGATGGCCAACGAGAGCTGGGACCGCGCCATCCCCTTGCTGGAAGAGCTGATCGTGCTCACCCGAGGCGGTCAGCTGAGCGAGAAGGTCAATTACCTCCATGCCAAGAGCACCTACGGCATGAAGGACTACACCTTGGCCGCGTACTACCTGGCCAATTTCACCCGCACGTTCCCCACCAGCCAGTACGCCGAGGAGTGCGCCTTTTTGAGCGCCTACTGCCAGTACATGAACAGCCCGAATTACGAGCTGGACCAGACGGAGACGCGCAACGCCATGGACCAGATGCAGTTGTTCCTGGTCCGTTACCCCGAAAGCACGCGGCGCGATAGCTGCAATACCCTGATCGATGTGATGCGCACGAAGCTGGAAGTGAAGGACTTCCATGCGGCCAGCCAGTATTACCACATGCGGAACTACCAGGCGGCCGGGGTGGCGTTCCGCAATTTCAACCGCCAATGGCCCAACAGCAAGTACCGCGAGGACGCGATGTACTTCACCCTCCAAAGCGATTATTTCCTCGCTATGAACAGCGTGGAAGCCAAGAAGTTGGAGCGCCTGAAGGAAGCTGTGCGCTCTTACCATAACTTCGCCGACGCTTTTCCGCAGAGCGTATTGCTGGAAGAGGCCGGAAAACTGCACAAGACCCTCGAAGCTTCCCTCGCTTCGGCACCCACGAGCAACCCATGACGATGAAGAATTCCAACGCCGCCAAGACCACCATCACCCGTGACGTGTCCAAGTTGGACCAGGAGATCGGCAACGTTTATGAGACCGTGGCCATGCTCGGCAAGCGGGCCAACCAGATCAGTGTGGCCATCAAGGAGGAGCTCAGCGCGAAGCTGGAAGAGTTCGCCGTGAACGGGGAGAACCTCGAGGAGGTGTACGAGAACCGCGAGCAGATCGAAGTGAGCAAGCACTACGAGCGCATGCCGAAGCCCGGCGCGCTGGCCATCCAGGAGTTGCTGGACGGCAAGCTCTACTTCCGCCGCGCTACGGCCGACGAAAAGGCCGTGGTCAAGTCCTGATCATCCGTTGCGATCCCCATCCGGTGGAACGCAGATTCGAACGCAAGGTGCTGCTCGGTGTTTCGGGCAGCATCGCTGCTTTTAAGGCGGCCGCGCTGGTGCGCGATCTGGTGAAGGCAGGGGCGGAGGTGCAGGTGGTCATGACCCGCTCGGCCCACGATTTCGTCACCCCACTCACCCTGGCCACGCTCAGCGGCCGACCAGTGCTCACCGACCTCATTTCCGGGGAGGGCACTTGGAACGATCATGTGCACCTAGCGCGTTGGGCCGATGTCATGGTGATCGCACCACTGAGCGCCAACACCCTGAGCAAACTGGCGCACGGCCAATGCGACAACCTCTTGCTCGCCTGCTACCTCAGCGCCACCTGCCCGGTGTACGTGGCGCCGGCCATGGACCTGGAGATGTTCCGCGATGCCAGCACACGGAGCAATCTGGAGACGTTGAAGGTGCGCGGGGTACGGCAGATCGGACCCGACAGCGGTGAATTGGCCAGCGGGTTGAGCGGGGAGGGGCGCATGAGCGAACCAGAAACCATCGTGGCCCGGCTCCATGCCGACCTCGTAGGCAACAGCAAGCTGAACGGCAAACGTATCCTCGTGAGCGCCAGTGGCACCCAAGAGGCCATCGACCCGGTCCGGTACATCGGCAACCGATCCTCGGGCAAGATGGGCTTCGCACTGGCCGAGGAGGCAGCCATGCGCGGCGCTTCGGTGGAACTGGTAACGGGTCCCACCAACGTGGTGGCCCGTGCGGTCGCGGTGAATCGCACCGATGTGGTCAGCGCGGCCCAGATGGCCGAAGCCTGCAAACTGAAGGCCACCACCAGCGATGTGGTGATCATGAGCGCGGCCGTGGCCGACTACCGTCCGGCGAACCCGGCCACCAGCAAGATCAAGAAGAAGGACAGCGCGCTCTCCATCGCCTTGGAACCCACCGAGGACATCCTGGCGTGGATGGGTGCCCACAAGCCGAGCGGCCAGGTTCTCGTCGGCTTCGCGTTGGAGACCGATGATGCAATGAACCACGCCCAAGGCAAGCTGGAGCGCAAGAACCTGGATCTGATCGTGCTCAACTCCCTGCAGGATGCAGGTGCCGGCTTCGGGCACGACACCAACAAGGTCACCCTCATCGGTAAGGGCACCAAAGCCGAAGCATTGCCGTTGTTATCCAAAGCCGAGGTGGCCCGTGCTATCTTGGACCGCATCGAAACCCTGCTCTGATCCATGCGCTCGCGTCCTTTCGCGCTCCTGTTACTTCCTCTGCTCCTGATCACGGGTGCCAAGGCCCAGGAATTCAACTGCCAGGCCAGTGTGATCGCGCCGCAGATCGCCACCGCCCAACCCCGCGTGTTCCAATCGTTGGAAGTGGCCATCAAGGAGTTCTTCCAGAACCGCCGCTTCACCAACCTCAACTACGCCCCCAACGAGCGCATCGACATCAACCTGCTGCTCACCATCACCGCGCAGCCGGCCGCTGATCGCTTCGAGGGCAACCTCCAGGTGATCTACGCGCGTCCGGTCTTCGGCACCGATTACAACACGCCGATCCTCGACCTGGTGGATACGCAAGTGCAATTCAATTTCCTGGAGAACACCCAGATCGAATTCACGCCGGAGCGGCACCTCAACAACTTGAGCTCCCTACTGGGCTTCTACGCCTACTTCGTCCTCGGTCTCGATGGTGACACCTTCAGCCCCACCGGCGGCACGCCTTTCTACACGCTGGCCCAGCAGGTGGTGAACAACGCCCAGAACGCGCAGGAGAGCGGCTGGAAAGCCTTCGAGGACCAACGGAACCGCTATTGGCTCATCGATAACCAGATGCAGGCGGTCTTTCGTCCGTTCCGCGACCTGCTTTACGATTTCCACCGGATCGGCATGGACAACATGAGCACCGATGCCATCACCAGCCGTCGCACCATCGCGCAAGGCATCGAGAAGCTCAAGACCGTGCACCAGGCCAAGCCCGCGAGCTACAACCTGCAGGTGTTCTTCAATGCCAAGTACAACGAGATCGTGGAGATCTTCAAGCAAGCTGATCCAGCCGAGAAGACCAAGCTCTTCAACACCTTGCAGATCATCGATCCCGGGCACATCAGCCAGTACCAGAACATGATGCGCGGTTCTTGACCGTCTTGGTTATCAGCGCAGCCATTGGGTGCTGGCTTTTCCACCGCGCGTACCGATATTGGGCGACGGAACCTTGACGGAATTCCCATCATGCTGCGCCGTATCGCCATCTCCAATTACCTGCTGATCGATTCGTTGGAACTCGATCTGTCCAAGGGCCTCACCATCATCACCGGCGAGACCGGTAGTGGCAAGAGCTTGGTGATCGGTGCGCTCGGCTTGGCCATGGGCGAGCGGGCCGATGCCGCCGTAGCCCGCGACAACGAACGGCGCTGCGTCATCGAATTGGAGGTGGATACCAAGGGTCTGCACCTGGACGAGTGGTTCCAGCGGAACGAAGTGCACCCCGAACGCTACACCTTGCTGCGCCGTCAGCTGGACCCGGGTGGCCGCTCGCGCGCCTTCGTGAACGATACTCCCGTGCGACTCGATCAATTGCGCGAGTTGGGCGAACGCCTTGTCCATGTGCACAGTCAGCACCACACCTTGTTGCTGAACGACGGGCGCTTCCAGCTGGGCCTCGTGGACCATATCGCCGGACAACAAGAGGCGGTGACCCAATATGGTGCCTTGTACACGGCATGGCGCGCCCAACATCAAGAGTTACGCACCCTGCAAGCCGAGGAGGCGCGTGCACAAGGTGAGGTCGATTTCGCGCGGTTCCAATTGGATGAATTGGAGCAGGCCCGTCTGCTGCCCGATGAGCAGGGAAGCATGGAGCAGGAACTCGCCCGTGCCGAGAACGCCGAAGAACTCATCCAAGCCTTGAACACCGTGGAAGAGGCGGTGACCGACGAGAACGGGCTGGGTCCGATCCTGGCGCGCGTGAAACAGGTGTTGGCGAAACCCGCCCGACTGGATGCCACCGTGGGTGCGCTGTTGGAACGGCTCAATAGTGTTCACATCGAGGTGAAGGACATCGCCGATGAAGCCGCTCGCTCGGTGAATGGCATCGCAGTGGATCCCACGAAAGCCGCTCAGCTACGCGAGCGGTTGGACCTGATCCTTCGGCTGCAACAGAAACACCGCGTGGGCTCCAATGCGGAGCTGCTCGTGATCCAGCACGCGCTCGCCGAAAAGGTCGAACGGGTGGGTTCGTTGGCGGATCGCATCGCCACGCTGGCGAAGCACGTCGATACGCAGGGGCAGGAAGTCCTGCGCATGGCCAAGGCTCTTTCCACCGGCCGCGCAGGAGCGGTGAAGCCCTTGGCCACGAAGGTGGAGTCCATCTTGCACGACCTGGGCATGCCCCACGCCGTGTTCCGATTCGAGCACCGCATCGCAGAGGCCGTCGTGGAGCACTGCGGCCCGCATGGCCTGGATACCGTCCGTGCGGTCTTCAGCGCGAACAAGGATCGAGCACCCGCACCATTGGACAAGGTGGCCTCCGGGGGGGAACTCAGCCGTGTGATGCTGGCCCTGATCTCCTTGGCCGCCGATTCCCAGGACCTGCCCACGGTGGTCTTCGACGAGATCGATACCGGGGTGAGCGGGGAGGTGGCCGATCGTGTGGGTTCGCTCATGGCCCGCATGGCCAAGGAACGTCAGGTGCTCGCGATCACCCACCTGCCCCAGATCGCCAGCAAGGCCGATACACACCTCGTGGTATCCAAGGCCGAAGACGGTGCCCGTGTGAACACCAGCATCCGCGCAGTGCTGGCGGAGGAACGCGTGGAGGCCCTCGCCCAGATGTTGAGCGGCCGCAAGCTCACAGCAGCCGCGCTGGAGAATGCGCGGGTGCTGCTCGCTTCACGAAAATAGGGTCAGGGTAGCTGCTCCGTGCGGTTGTTGGTAGGTACCACACCGCCGATGGCTTGCAGGATCAGGTCACGGTCGTTGCCACCCCCCGTGTACAGCACGGCGCCGTCGAGGTTCACGTCCTCGCGCAGGTATCCGCTCACCGAGTTGGTGGGCACCGAGCCACCGATCCGCACCAGGATCAGGTCACGGTCGTTGCCTCCACCGGAGTACAGGATCTCGCCGTCGGAACTGCAATCACCCGTCCACATCGTGCGCACGCTGCCCACGGTGCGCTGGGCATCGGTGCCGTAGGTGGCCGTACTGGTGTTGGTGAAGTCGATGCTGCCGCCCGTGGGGCCGATGGCCACCGTGTTGGCGCTCATGACGCCCAAATGGTTCCGGTGACGCACCACCACATGGTAGTTGCCCGTGGCGATGGCAAAGGAGACGGGAGATGTGCCGTTCACATCCACGATGTCACCGTCGCGTTGCAGCAAGGCACAGCGTGTGGCCAACACCGTGTAGGTCGGCGCAGCACCACGGAGTTCCAGGAACACCCAATCCACGATGGCGTTGTTGCCGGTGGTGGCAAGCACGCCGGTCGTAGTG
>JAEUTC010000151.1 GCA_016787985.1 Flavobacteriales bacterium
CCACCACGGGCACGTTCGCTTTGATGATACCCGCCTTTTCCGCTGCGATCGCTTCCAGTGTTCTTCCGAGGAAGTCCATGTGGTCCCAGCCGATGTTGGTGATGACGCTCACTTCCGGCGTGACCACGTTGGTGCTGTCCAAGCGCCCACCCATGCCGGTCTCGATCACCGCGATATCCACCTGTTGTTCACGGAACCACCACAGGGCCAGAGCCACGCCCCATTCGAAGAACGAGGCTTCGATCGGCTCGAAGCCGGCCCGGTAGCGCTCCACGAACCGCACCACCTCCCCTTCGCTGATCATCTCCCCGTTGATCCGGAATCGTTCACGGAAATCCTTGAGGTGCGGTGAAGTATGCAAGCCCACCTTGTACCCGGCCTCTTGCAGCACGCTCGCGATCAAGTGGCTGGTGCTTCCCTTGCCGTTCGTGCCGGCCACATGCACACACTTCAGGCCGCGTTCCGGATGGCCCGTCAGTTCCATTAGGGCGTGCGTATTCGTGAGGTCGGCTTTGTACGCTGCTTTGCCGATGCGTTGGAACATGGGCAGTCGCGCGTAGAGGTAGGCCAGCGTTTCCGCGTAGGTCATCGGCTCATGCGTTTCGTGGAATGATCCGCATTTGGACTTCAAGTGAAGAGGCTCATGGTTAGCGACCGAATGGAGGCGCAAGAACGGGTGCATTCCGCCGAGAACGCCGGGTGTGCCAATGGTGCGCCGGGCGAGCGAAACTAGTCGGATCCTGTTTGCTGCTCGTACAGTAGCTCCGGCCTATCCAGGGAAGAAGCGCAGCTTGATGTAGTGTGCCTGTTCCGGCGGTCCGTTCGGCAGGGCTACGAAGCGGCATGTCTTCGCGGCGCGGAGCGCCACATTCTGAATGGCCACATCCGGCGTGCCCGTGCCCGCAACCGATACCCGCAGCACGGCGCCTGCACGGTCCACGATCACCTTCACTTCCACCCAGGTCGCGTTCTGCAGCTCTGGTCGCTCGCTCAGGTCCGGTCCCTTCGCCAGGCCACGGCCGCTTCCCCGAAGCTCCCATCCATCGCCACGCATGGCGCCGATACCGCCTGGCCTACCATCTTCGATACCAGGGTCGCCCGGTTTGGTGTTATCGGGACCATCGGCGGGGTTCTGGCCGGGCTTGTTCCAATTGTTCAGGGCATCCGACAAGCGGTTGTCCACCTTGGGTTCCTTGGGCTTCACCGGCTTCGGTGTAGGCTTGGTGACCGGCTTCGGATCCTTGGGTTTCACCACTTCCACATCGCTGTCCGCCTGGGTGGCCACGTCCTCTTCTTCCACGGGGACCACTGGAGCCGCGCTTTGCTCGCCGCCCGGGTCTTTCGTTGGCCTATCCCCGCCGCCATCGTCCGTGGTGCCGAAGTCGGCCATCGCCACCTCCACGGTCTCTTCCGGCAGCGGTGGGTCGAAGTGCTTCAGACCGATGAACATGAAGAGGATGAGGAGCAGGACATGCATCACCAAGGTCGTGATCAGCCCTGTGGCGCGGTCGCGGCGCTCTTCCTGCTGCATGGCTGATGTCATGGCTGCGCGGGAGTTGGTGGTTGCCCGGGTGGGGTGGGGGCGGATGCCAGCACGATGCGCCACTTGTGGGTCTTTGCGATGTTCAGCACGTCCACCATCCTTCCTGTAGGCACTTCTTGTGCCACGCTCAGCACGATCGCGTCGCTCTCGGTGTGCTTGGCCATCTCGGCGATCAATGCCCCTTCGATATCCGCCAGCGCGATGGCATTCCCGTTCAAGGTGCCTCCCGTTTCCGTGAGTAGGCGCAAGGCCACTTTGGGTTCCGCCTTGCTGGCGCTGGTCTTGTTCTTCGGTAGGTCCACGGGAAGCGCGAAGGGGCTCACCATGGTGCTGACGATCACGAAGAAGATGAGCAGCAAGAAGACCAGGTCGGTCATGCTGCTCAAGCTGAAACCGGCATCCACCTTATGTGTGCTGCGTATGCCCATGGCTCACTTGGGTCGGGTGGCGATGATCACCTTCCAGTTGTTGCGTTTCGCGATGTCCATCACACCCAC
>JAEUTC010000158.1 GCA_016787985.1 Flavobacteriales bacterium
TCCTCCTCCTCCTAAACCGCTTGGTTTTCGTTAATGTTGTTTTGTATGGTTCTGTTCTTATCTCAGAGCGGCACTTACTTCCATACCGTGGGCTGTGCGACCGATACGCTGGTGCTCACCATTACTCCCAGGACCGGCTCCACTACCCCCGAAACGGCTTTTGGTAGCTACTCCTGGAACGCTAACTGTCTGTACTACACCCAGAGCGGCACTTACGTCCACACCGTATGCTGTGCTAGCGAGACGCTGGTGCGGATCATGAATCCCATCACCGGCTCCACTGCCACCGAAACGGCTTGTGTCAGCTACACCTGGAACGCGAACGGTCTGAACTACACTCAGAGCGGCACTTACTTCCACACCGTAGGCTGTGCGACCGATACGCTGGTGCTGACCATCACTCCCATCACCGGCTCCACCACCACCGAAACGGCTTGCGGTAGCTACACCTGGAATGCGAACGGTCTGAATTACACCCAGAGCGGCACCTACTTCCATACCGTGGGCTGTGCGACCGATACGCTGGTGCTCACCATTACTCCCATGACCGGCTCCACTACCACCGAAACGGCTTGTGGTAGCTACACCTGGAACGCGAACGGTCTGAACTACACCCAGAGCGGCACTTACTTCCACACCGTGGGCTGTGCGACCGACACGCTGGTGCTGACCATCACTCCCATCACCGGCTCCACTACCACCGAAACGGCTTGTGGCAGCTACACCTGGAACGCGAACGGTCTGAACTACATCCAGAGCGGCATCTACGTGCACAGTGTCGGTTGTGCGAATGACACCCTCAACCTGATCATCGCCCCCATACCGAGCGCGGTATTCGACCTCGGGGCAGTCACCTTCTGCACGAACGAACAGCCCGTGTTGGCCGAAGTTTCCACACCCGGTGGCCTCTTCTCAAGCAGTGAAGGCTTGGTGATCGATCCGACTACCGGTGCTATCGATCCAACATCGAGCGTACCGGGGTCTTACACGATCACGCATACGCTGGATGGCCAGTGCCCATCGTCCGCGAACGTGAATGTGACGCTCGTGGCAGCACCGAACGCTGACTGGAACAGCCCAGTTTCAACCTGTGACAACTCCGGTAGCCTGCAGTTGGGTGAGTTGGCGGAGAACGCTGGTGGCGCATGGAGCGGACCTGGCGTGACCGGCACAACGTTCGATCCAAGCGGCTTGGTGGGCCCTGTATCCATCACGTATACC
This sequence comes from Flavobacteriales bacterium, assembly GCA_016787985.1. Taxonomy (GTDB): domain Bacteria; phylum Bacteroidota; class Bacteroidia; order Flavobacteriales_F; family PHOS-HE28; genus PHOS-HE28. Next base: position 1,222 of record JAEUTC010000158.1, read on the forward strand.
TTGGAAAGCAACGGTTGCACCGCTTCTGTGAGCCACGATATCGCTGTCATCGGTGCACCCGGGTCGAGCGCTGGTCCGGATACGACCATTTGTGGCTACGAACTGCAACTCACAGGCGCTGCGTCCAGTGGGACGGGGATCTGGTCTGGACCCGTTGAAGTGGTGTTCATGACCCCGGACGCTCCGAACACGATCGTGACCGCCATGGGTGCAGGTAGCTACTACCTGGTGTGGACCGTTTCCGAGAACGGATGCTCGAGCAGCGATACCACAATGGTGACGATGAGGCCTCCTGCAGACCAGCTCAGTGTCTTCGCTGGCGAGGATCAGACCTTGGAAGTGGAAACGACCACCACGCTCGAGGCGATCACGGATGCAGGAGCCCAGGTGGAATGGACGCTGGTGGGGGGAAGCGCACAGTTCGACGCACCCAACTCCGCTGCGACCATCGTCTCCGGACTTTCACTCGGCACCAATACGGTCATGGTCACCGTATCACTTGGCAGCTGCACAGGAACCTCGGACACGCTCACGATCGTGGTGGAAGACCTCTTCATTCCACAAGGCTTCTCGCCGAACGGTGATGGCGACAACGATCAATTCGAGGTCACCGGTATGATGGCCTACCCCAACAGTTCGTTCACCGTATTCAACCGGTGGGGACAAACGGTCTACGAGAGCGCCAGCTATAGCAACGAATGGGATGGGCGATCGGCTTCCGGAACGGACCTCCCCGATGACACCTATTTCTACGTGCTGAACCTGGAAGGCGATCGTACGTACAACGGATTCGTCGTGATCAAGCGATGAGGGCACCGATACACATATTCACCTGGGGGCTAGCGCTTTCCGCGCTCATCGGCCACGCGCAGCATACGCCGTTGACCAGCCAGTACCTGTTCAATGGATTGGTGATCAATCCCGCGTACGCCGGCAGCCGTGATGCGTTGACGGCGAACCTCACCTACCGCCACCAGTGGGTCGGTTTCGAGGGAGCACCGGTCACACAAATGGTGAGCGTACACAGTCCCTTGGGCCGAAAGAAACTCGGGCTCGGTTTGCTCGTATACAACGACCGCATCGGTGTAAGCAATGCTTCAGGCGTTTTCTCCAACTACGCATATCGCATCCGGTTCCGCAACGGTAAGCTGGCCTTCGGCGTGGGCGCTGGATTCACCATGTTCCGCAGCACCTGGACCACGGTGGCTCTCCAGCAGAGCAGCGACCAAGCGTTCGCCGCCGACACCCGAAGTGCGTTCAGGCCCAACTTCAGCACCGGTGCTTTCTACCATACCAAGAACTGGTTCGCGGGTGTCTCCGCGCCTTTCCTCATCCTTCACCGGTACGACACCACCGCCGATGGGTGGCGCCTTTCCGAAAGCCGCGGTGATCTGCAACCCATGCTCACCGCAGGTTATGTCTTCCAATTGGCCCGGGACATCAAACTGAAACCCTCCACCTTGATCCGGTACCGCAATTCAAGTGGCCTTCAGGCCGACCTGAGCTCGAACCTGATCCTCAAGGAGAAGTTCTGGGTCGGCGCTTCCTACCGGACCGGTGATGCCTTCATCGCATCGCTCGAAGTGCTGCCCACACCCCAATGGAGGGTCGGATATGCCTACGACCTGGGCCTCTCTCAACTCGCCGCACACCACCTTGGCTCGCACGAGGTGATGCTTCAATACGAATTCGGTTACAGGATCCGCGTGAAAGACCCACGCTATTTCTAGATGCAACGCGCTCTCCCATCAGCCCTGTTGTTCATACTTGCCGTGGTGCAGTCCACATCGGCCCAGTACATCCATGAGGTGAAGCCTTTGGAACTGGGGTTCAATACCGAAGATTACGCTCCTGTGGTCAGCGATTCCGGTATCGTGTTCTGTTCCATCCGCGAAACGACCGCTACCATCGCCTTCAAGGATGCGGAAACGGGAAAACCCCTTGCCGACCTCTACTGGGCGCCCTTCGAAGGCAAAGGAATAGGACAACCCGTGCTGTTCAGCGCGAACATCACCACCCCTGTCAACGAAGGTCCTGCCTGCTTCACCGACGGTGGCCGCACCATCTACTTCACCCGCAATCAGGTCCTTCCGAAGAAACTCTCCAACCTCCGCGCCTCGAACGCGCAACTCGGTCTGTTCCGCGCCCATTTGGAGAACGGTACGTGGTCCGTACCTGAGGCCTTTGAACACAACTCCACCAAGTACTCCATCATGCACCCCACCGTGAGCCCTGATGGTGGTGAACTCATCTTCGCCAGTGACATGGGGGCTGAGGAAAACGGGGTGGATCTGTACCGGTGTGAACGGACCAGTACGGGCTGGACCGCACCCGTTGTCCTGGGCCCCACCGTGAATAGTGCCGGTAATGAGGGATTCCCCTCCTTCGGTGCGGACGGCGCGCTCTACTTCGCCAGTGATCGTGCAGGCGGCCTCGGTAAACTGGACTTGTACAAGGTGGAACGGAAGAACGGCAGCTGGTCGCGTCCGGAACCGCTGCCGGAACCCATCAACTCCATCGGGAACGATGTCGGCATCACCTTCATGGCGGATGGCTACAGCGGGTACATGAGCAGCGACAGAAGTGGAACGGACAAACTCTATGCGTTCAAGCGTACGGTCCCGAAATTCCGTGACTGTGCTCCACAGGAGTTGAACAACTACTGCTTCACCTTCAAGGCCAAGCCACATGCGGCCACCAGCAACCTACCCCTTGATCA
>JAEUTC010000169.1 GCA_016787985.1 Flavobacteriales bacterium
GACTACCTCGACTACCGCATCACCAGCACGCGCTACCTGGGCGAGCACCTCATGGCGCTGGGCGTGCCCATCATGCGGCCGGTGGGCGGCCATGCGGTGTACGTGGACGCGCGCGGGCTGTACCCGCACATCGCGGTGGACCGGTACCCGGGCCAGGCGCTGGTGTGCGAGCTGTACCGCATCGGCGGCATCCGGTGCGTGGAGGTGGGCTCGGTGATGTTCGGCAAGTACGACCCCGAGGGGCGCCTGATCCCCGCCGCCATGGACCTGGTGCGCCTGGCGATCCCGAGGCGCGTGTACACGCAGAGCCACATCGACCATGTGGTGCAGAGCTTCGGGCGCGTGGTGAAGGAGCGCGACCGCGCCACCGGTCTCCGCATCACCAAGGAGCCGCGCTTCCTGCGGCACTTCACCGCGCACTTCGAGCCGGTGTAGCAAGACACACGCTCCATGGCTCAAGGCTCAAGGTTCAAGTGGTCAAGTTCGTACGCATGATGCACCTTGATGGCTTGTGCCTTGACACTTGTGACTTGAGACTTGCCTACGTCCGCCGGTTCGCCAACAGCACCGGCGCCTGCCCGTCGAAGGGGTTGTCCATGCGGCCGATGCTCTTCGCCTCCATACCAGCGGCGCGCATCACGGTGCGGTCGCCGAAGCGCTTGCGGATCCTATCCATCGCTTGGTACAGGTCCATGGCCTCCTGCGTATCGGTGAAGGCGTCCATCTGGTGCCCGCCACCCACCAGGTGGCTGAAGCGCACACCGATCAAACGGATCCGCTGGCGCCTGTCGTACAGCGCGCGGAAGAGGTCGTGTACCGCCGGTAGGATGATGTGGTCGCAGGCCGTGTAGCCGATGCGGATCTGTTTGGTGTGCGTGTTGAAGTCGGCGTAGCGGATCTTCACCGCGATGCAACTGGTGAGCTTCTGTCCCTTGCGCAGTTGGAAGGCCAGGCTCTCGGCCATGGCGGTGAGCATGCCCTTCAGTTTCACCACATCGATCGTATCGCGCTCGAACGTGCGCTCCGTGCTGATGCTCTTGCGTTCGTGCCAGGCCACCACGGGGCTGTCGTCGATGCCGTTGGCCTTGCGCCACAGCACCGGGCCATGCTCGCCCAGCAGCCGCTGCATCAGGTCCACCCGCAGTTCTTGCAGCGTGTGGATCTTCGCCACGCCCATGCTGCGCAGCAGGTGCGCGGTCTTGTCGCCCACACCGGGTATGCGCTCGATGGGCATGGGCGCCAGGAAGGGTTTCTCCGTGCCGCGCTCCACGTACCATTCGCCCGTGCCGTTCTTGGCCTCGCCGGTGGCCACCTTGCTCACCGTTTTGTTGATGCTGAGGCCGAAGCTGCTCGGCAGCCCGCTCTCGTTGGTGATGCGCTTGCGCAGTTCCACCGCCAGCTTGCGACTGCCCTGGAACTTGTCGGTGCCGCTCAGATCCACGTAGAACTCGTCCACGCTGCTCTTCTCGAACAATGGCACATGCGCACGGATGATCTCCGTCACCTCATCGCTCTTCTTCAGGTACGCACCGCTATCGCCCCGCAGGATGATCGCCTCCGGGCACAACTGCTTGGCCATCTTCATCGGCATGGCGCTGCGCACCCCGAAGGCGCGTGCCTCGTAGCTGCAACTGGCCACCACGCCGCGGTCGCTGTCGGCGCCGATCAGCACGGGCCTGCCCACCAGCTTGGGGTTCTCCAGCCGTTCCACGCTCACGAAGAAGGTGTTGAGGTCCAGGTGGAGGATGGTGCGTTCCATGGCATTGGGTCGCATCATGATGCGCCCTTACAGGTCTGGGTTTAGGGTCGTGCGCTTGCTGTTGGTCATTCTACATTCTTCATTCTACATTTTTCATTCACTTGCATCCGCTGTCGTTGTTCGGGTCGACTCTAGTGGTTCCGCTGTACAGCGGAAGACGCTACGGGTGCTTCGATCGATGTGGGTGCTTTGGCCGCCTTAACGGGCTGTCCGCTGTAGTCCCGCACGGCCGGCCCAGCGGTGGCGGCACTGCGGGGTCCCCTCGTTCCTCGGGGCCTCCTCGTTGCACGCCTCCACAAGGCCCGGCCATGCGGGAGCTGCCGCTCCCATCCCTGGCGGAGGTTCCCGTCCGGCCAACAGTTC
>JAEUTC010000197.1 GCA_016787985.1 Flavobacteriales bacterium
GCCGTTGGTGGGGTGTTCCAAGAACGCAAGGGTCGAAGGTAGTACTTTCGATCCGATCTGTTGAAAACCTGTTCATCGATGTTCAAGACGCCACTCCATTCCATCGCCCTGGCGGCCGCGTTCACCATGGCTTCCGGGCTACTCGCTCAGACTACGGCGATACGCGCAGTGCCGTGGGCTTCGACCCCCGCCAAGGGTGCTTCGGACCAGGACAAGGGCGCCATCCGTTCCGCAGCTACCGAGCGTTCGGAGGCTGTGACGAACGGTGAGGTCTTGAGCAAGGAGGTCTATTATGATATGGAACGGGGTGGCCTGCCGCTGTGGAGGCCTTCCATCAATGTGCCCCAAGGGACCACCGCGTTCCAGGTGGCGTTGGAGGACGAGGTGTACGAGGAAGTTCCGGCTGACATGCTCCGCCAATTCCCTGGTCTGACGAAAGGTGCGGATGTTCCACGTGTGCGCACCCATGTGGGTATACAGCGGAAGGAAACGGTGGCCACCGTGGTGGTGGACCCTTACCGACGGAACGCCGCTTCAGGCAAGATGGAACGGCTGGTCTCCGCCCGGTTACGCGTCTATGATGTGGTGGGTGGCGGCACCTTCCGCCCGAAGAGCTATCCGACCGCATCCAAATTGGCGAGCGGTTCTTGGTATCGTATGAGCGTGGCTGCCGATGGTGTACACCGCGTCACCTATGCCATGCTGGACCAACTCGGGGTAGACGTGGATGGTTTGGCCTCTGACCGTATCAATATCTATGGGAACCACGATGGCATGCTCCCATTCCGGAATCCGGATCTGCCGCCGACCGACCTCAAGGTGAACGCCATCGAGGTGCAGGATGGTGGTGATGGCGTCTTCGGCCCGGGTGACCAATTGCTATTCTTCGCCACCGGGGCCCAACGGTGGTCTACCGACGGCATCCGATTCCAGCACACGAAGAACGTCTTTTGCGATAGTGCCCACTATTTCGTCGGGATCGATGTGGAGCCGCCTGTACGTGTAAGCCCGGCGACCCTCTCTAATGAGAGTCCGGACCAGACCGTGACCTCCTTCAATGAGCGCATGTTCATTGAGCGTGATCTCATCAACCTGCTCAAAAGTGGACGCACTTGGTTCGGCGAAGTCTTCGACCAGACCTTGACCTACTCGTACCCCTTCACCGTCCCCAACGTCATCACCACGGACTCGGCCTTCATCAGGGTGGTGGGTGCTGCGCGGACCATAGGGACGCAGAACTCGAGCACCGTGGTGGTGGGGCTGGGCTCAGCGCTCAATGAGAGCTTCCCGGTGTTCGGGGTTTCCGAGAACTATACGGGCGTGTATGGCCAACATTTCGACCGCCGGTTCGGCTTTTTTCCTACGGGGAGCCCACTCACGTTCACCGTCACCTTCAACAAGCACAATCCTGTGACCTCAGTGGGCTGGATGGATCACATGGAACTGAACTGTCGCCGGCAATTGCGCATGAGCGGCGACCAATTGCTGTTCCGTGATCTGCGTTCCGTGGGAGCCGGTGTCGTGTCGGAGTTCGTGCTCGAACAAGCGCAGAACGTGGAGCGCATCTGGGAGATCACCGACCCCGCACAGGCCCGGCGCATCGATGCCACCGCCGATGGGAACAACCTTCGCTTCCGGGTAAGTACGGACAGCCTGCGCCAGTTCGTGGCGTTCAGGAACAGTGGGTACTTGGAGCCCACCCCGATCGGAGCAGTCCCCAACCAGAATTTGCATGGCACACCCGTCGGGATGGACCTCACCATCGTATGCCCGCCGCAATTCCAAGGCGCCGCCGCACGTCTGGTGGAACGTCGACAGAGCGAGGGGTTGGATGTGGTGATGGTGACCCCACAACAGATCTACAACGAGTTCTCCAGTGGGTCGCGCGATGCAACGGCCATTAAGCGCTACATGCGCATGCAATACGAGCGCGCCACCACACCGGAGGATGCCCCACGCTATCTGTTGCTCTTCGGTGATGGGTCGTACAACAATGTCCTGCTCACAGAGATCAACCAGAACTGGATCCCGACCTATCAGACGACGAACGTTCTCGATCCAGGCAAGTCCTATGGAACCGATGATTACTTCGGATTCCTCGACCCCAATGAAGGGGAGTGGACCGGTGACCTGGTGGATATCGGTATCGGACGAATACCGGTCAGCTCAGCCGATCAGGCGAACAGTGTGGTGAACAAGATCCTCCGCTATGACCAGATGCAGAACCTGGGCACGACCGGTAGCAGTTGTGCGGCCACCGGCGATGGCGGCTTGGCGGATTGGCGAACGCATGTGCTCTTCGCATCGGATGACCAGGAAGGCGAGAATTTCGAGAATACCATCCACCTCGGACAGAGCGAAACGCTTGCCCAGCGAGTGGTGAACGAGCATCCGACACTGAACGTGGATAAGGTCTATCTCGATGCCTACCAACAGGTGACCACCCCTGGTGGCGAGCGATACCCACAGGCCAACGCCGACCTGCGCGAAGCCGTGGAGAAAGGTCTGTTGTTGGTGAATTACATCGGGCATGGTGGTGAGGTGGGCTGGGCGCATGAGCGATTCCTGGATAACACGACCATCCTAGGGTGGACCAATGGGGATCGCTTGCCCTTGTTCATGACGGCCACCTGTGAATTCACCCGGTGGGATGATCCTTCACGCACATCGGCTGGGGAATACGTGTTGCTGAACCCCGATGGGGGTGGTATCGGCTTGATGACGACCTCCCGGCTGGCCTACTCGATCCAGAACTTCAACCTGGGCGGTTATTTCTACGACCACGTGTTCCAGACCACCGAGGAGTTGGGCCGAGCCCAGCGCTTGGGTGATGTTTTCCGCCGCACGAAGCGCGATATCGCCACTGCGGATCCGAACTCTTTCAACCATATGAATTTCTGCCTCATGGGCGATCCGAGCATGCAGTTGGCCCTACCGAGGAATGAGATCACCATCACCGAGGTCACCGATACGCTCGGCAACGCGTTGGACACCTTGAAGGCACTGGCCACCGTGCGCATTCGTGGTTTCTTGCACAATGGCGATGGCACACCGTTGGAGGACTTCAATGGCGTGGTGATCCCCACTATCTACGACAAGGTGCTCCAACAGAACACCTTGGCCAACGACGGAGGGAACCCCTTCCCTTACAAACTGCGGAAGAACGTGATCTACCGAGGACGTGCTACCGTGACCAACGGGGAGTTCAATTTCACCTTCGTGGTGCCGCGTGACATCAATTACCAGGTCGGGCCAGGGCGGGTGAGCTGTTATGCGGAGAACGGCGCCACCAACGCACAGGGCTTCACCGAAGATCCGAAAGTGGGTTCCACGGCAACCGATGTGGCCGTGGACGAGACCGGCCCTGAGCTGGACCTGTTCATGAACGATGAGAATTTCGTGTCGGGCGGGATCACGGACGAGTCGCCGCTGCTTTTCGCCAAGTTGTTCGATGAGAACGGGATCAATACCGTGGGCAGCAGTATCGGCCACGACCTATTAGCCGTTCTGGACGAGAATACCGATCAGGCCATCGTTCTGAACGACCTCTATCAGGCCGACATCGATACCTACAAGAGTGGCGAAGTCCGGTACCGGCTGAGCGACTTGGAGGAGGGCGATCACACCCTTCGGTTGAAGGCGTGGGACGTGTTCAACAACTCCTCGGAGACCACCACCGAGTTCGTGGTGACCTCATCGGAAGAGCTTGCCCTGGACCATGTGCTCAATTACCCCAACCCCTTCACCACCCACACCGAGTTCTTCTTCGAGCACAACAGGCCCTGTACCAACCTGGACGTTCAGGTGCAAGTGTTCACCGTGAGTGGGCGCTTGGTGAAGACCCTCAGCCGGCAGCTCGCCTGCGAAGGGTATCGGAGCGAAGGGTTGGCATGGAACGGGTTGGACGACTTCGGCGACCGTTTGGGTCGTGGTGTTTACGTGTACCGCCTGAACGTGACCACCCCGGATGGCGAGCGAGCCGAGAAATTCGAGAAACTGGTCATCCTGCGGTGACACAATAAAGCCCCCTGGGCCAGCGTATATTTGCCGTCCTTTTTCCTGACCTTCCCTCGATGCGTTCCTACCGGCCACTTCTCGTCTGTGTCCCACTGACGTTCCTCGCGTTCCAGCCTGCGGCCGTGTGGGCGCAGCCCTGCGACCCCCAGTTCAGGGCTTCGGGGCAGCAATGCAACGACCAGCTCAATACCATCACCACGGCGGTACCTTTCCTCCTGATATCCCCCGATTCCCGGGCCGGAGGTATGGGTGATGCCGGCGTGGCGGTGACGCCGGATGCCAACGCGATCCACTGGAACCCCTCCAAACTCGCTTTCGCCGAGAACGATGGGGAATTCAGCATGAGCTACAGTCCCTGGCTCCGGAACCTGGTGCCGGATATGAGCCTGGCCTACCTCGCTGGCTACAAGCGGCTGGGCAACAAGCGCAGCGCCATCGGTGGCTCCATGCGGTATTTCAACCTGGGGAGCATCCTCTTCACGGACATCAACGGCTCCACCATCCGCGACTTCAAGCCTGCGGAGTTCGCCTTCGACGTGGCCTTCGCGCAGAAGTTCAGTGATCGGTTCTCCGGCGGTATCGCCATCCGGTACGTGAACAGCAACCTCACCGGCGGCATCAGCGTGCAAGGGGCCAACTCCAAAGCGGGTCAGTCCGTGGCAGCGGACGTCTCCTTCTTCTACATGAACGACCAGGCCCAGCTGGGTGACAAGGACGCGACGTTCGCCTTCGGCATGAACATCTCGAACATCGGAGCGAAGATGTCCTACACTGAAACCGCCGCGCAGAACTTCATCCCCATCAACCTGCGGTTCGGACCTTCGGTGAAGATCGAGTTGGACCAGTACAATTCCATCGCGTTCAACATGGACGTGAACAAGTTGCTGGTGCCCACACCTCCGGTCTATCTGCTCGATGAGAACAACGTTCCCATCATCGATCCGGTGACGGGTAATTTCGAGGTGGCTAGCGGCCGAGACCCGGATGTGGGTGTTATGACCGGCATCCTTGGCTCGTTCACGGATGCGCCTGGCAACGTTGCTTATGATGAGGACAACCAACCTTACGTGGAGGCGGGCTCACGCTTGCGTGAGGAGTTGCGGGAGATCAACCTGGCCGGCGGTTTCGAATACTGGTACGCCGAGCAATTCGCTTTCCGCACCGGCTACTTCTGGGAGCACTACACCAAGGGCAACCGTAAATACTTCACCTTGGGTGCAGGAGTGAAGTACAGCATCTTCACGTTGGACCTGAGCTACCTGATCGCGAACACGCAGCGTAGCCCCTTGGCCAACACGCTGCGCTTCACCCTCGGGTTCAAGTTCGACAAGGGCAACAAGAAGCCAGAGCCGACCAACTGATGGTCCGCGTCGGATTCGGTTTCGATGTACACCGCTTAGTGGAGGGCCGCGAATTGTGGCTCGGTGGTGTGCTCATTCCACATACGGTCGGTGCCTTGGGCCATTCGGATGCGGATGTGTTGTTGCATGCCCTCTGTGATGCACTGCTCGGCGCAGCCGCCCTCGGCGATATCGGTCAGCACTTCCCCGATACGGACATGCGTTGGAAGGGTGCGGACAGCAAGGTGCTCCTGCGCGAGGTCGTGCGGATCATCGGGGAGCACGGGTGGAAAGTGGGCAACGTGGATTGTACCCTTATCCTGGAACGCCCGAAGATCATGCCGCATGTGTCCGCCATGCGCGCCGTGCTGGCACCGCTGCTGGGAGTGGATCAAGATGCCGTGAGCATCAAGGCCACTACGAACGAGAAGATGGGCTTCGTCGGGCGTGAAGAAGGCGTGGCGGCCCACGCCGTTGCCCTCATCACCAGGGCTTAATCGTCGCCGTCGTCCGCAGCGGCCTGGGTGAACGAGCCGTGGCTTTGTTCATCCTCGAAGTAGTAGACCCGAAGCTCCGCGGTGTCCTTCAGCAGATCGATCTTGCCGATCTCCACGCGCGAGACCTTGACGCCTAACCGCTGGTAGAGGTCCTCGAAAAGAGGGATGCGGTTCTGCGGCTTGATCAGGTCGATGCGCTCGTAGATGAGCATCTTCACGGCCTCGTGCCGGGTGAGCCATACGTGCTCCAGGGCATAGGTCATGAGCAGGATCATGCCGTCCGTGAACAGCAGTTCAGCCAAACTCACCTTCTTGCTCGCCAGCGCATTGATCACCGCCACGCTGATGGTGGCGAAGAGGTAGGTCATGTCCTTGATGCTGATCTGCTCCGTGCGGTAGCGCAGCACGCCGAAAATGGCGAAGAGGCCGAAGGCGAAGCCGATGCTGAGCTTCACACTGTTGAGCAGCACACAGAGGAAGAAGATGAGCGTGTTGAAGAGGAAGTAGGTGAAGAGGTAGTCCTTCTTGCGGTGGATCGGGTAATAGATGAGCCGGATCAGCACGAAGAGCACCACCGTGTTGATGCCGAACTTGAACAGGAGCTCCCACATGTCGGCGTGGATGAGCGGCATTCCGAAGACTTTCATGGTCCAATGTTACGGGTTCAGGCGGCCTTGCGGATCTTGTCCAGCTTCAGCAGCACGGCCTTGAAGGCGTTGTGTTTCACAGGACGTCCCAGCAGAAGGAGGCCCACGCAGTATTTGCTCATGCCTGAGGCGGCGAAGACGCGTTCGCGCATCAGGCGTACGAAAGGCGAGGTGCGGTCCGCGCGTTCCTGTTTCAGCTCGGCGATGACCACGCCGCCCAGTTCGCGCTCATCACCCGCCGCACTGTAGCGCAGGTCCACATCCATGGTGAGCCGCTCCGGTGCGGTGCGGCTCACGAAGGTGTAACGCGTGAAATGGTTCCAGAGGGTGGCCTGGAGCGGTGCAGAACCCCGGCTGGCCTTATTGACGAAAGCCTGCTGCTCAGGAGACAGGGCATCCGGTATCCGATCGACACGGATCCGTGCCTTGTCCGTGCGGCCCCGGCCTGTTTTCCGTTTCACCTCCAGAAAAGCCAGGTCGCTTCCGATGTACTCCCTGAATCGGACTTTGCTGCGGTAGGTCCGCTGATCGTGGTGGGCCTTGTAGTGTTGAAGGTCCGCCGTATCGAAGTAGAGGCTGCGGTATTTGGTGCCCCGCACGCCATCAACCTCCAACAAGCGGTAGTGCGGCAGCATGGCCTCCAACACCTCGGCCAGCCGGTGCTCGCCGAAGACATACTTGGTGTCCACGCGGTCCTGCAGCTTCACACCGTCCATCTCCGCTAGGGAAATGGGGTCGAACGCGCGGATCACCTGGTCGATGGAAGGCATGGCGAAAGGAGGCCAAATCTAGCGAACTGGAGGACGGCCGAAGGCGTTGAAGGTTTGATGTGCTCTGGACACGGTGTACTTTTAGCGCCCTTTACCCATCCATGTCCACCCCCGCCTCCGTTACGTTCGACTACCTGATCCACGCGGCGGCCCATGAACTCCCGGAAGCCGATCAGGCGTTGCTGCAAGCGGCCCACGACGCGGCCTTGCGCGCCTATGCCCGGTATTCGAACTTCCAGGTGGGCGCTGCACTGCGCATGCGTGATGGCCGGGTGGTGACCGGCAGCAATCAGGAGAACGCTTCCTACCCCGCTGGCACATGCGCGGAACGAACGGCCCTGCATGCGGCGATGTCGCAAGACCCGGATGGTATAGGGGACACTATGGCCATCGTGGTGCCTTCGGTCACCGGTGAGCGCCCCGTGACCCCTTGTGGCATCTGCCGTCAGGCATTGTTGGAACAGGAGATCCGCCAGCAAGGCGCGCCGTTGCGCCTGTTGATGGCCGTGCCGAACGGGCCCGTGTACGAGGTTCGCCGCGCCTCGCACCTGCTCCCCCTGGCTTTCGACGCCTCCTTCCTGAAGGGCTGAGCTACGGCCGCGTGGAAGGGCAGGGGCTATATTTGCCCTTCACCTCATGAGCACGAAGACAGCCGCTGCCGCGAAGGGCAGCAAGTCCGCCAAGTCAGAAGCCAAGGCCTTCGATAAGGACACGTACATGCGCTGGTTCAAGGAGATGGTGCTGATGCGCCGCTTCGAGGAAAAGACCGGCCAGCTCTACACCATGCAGAAGTTCGGTGGGTTCTGCCACCTCTACATCGGTCAGGAGGCCATCCTCGCGGGCATGATCACCGCCATCCGGCCGACGGATCGCCTGATCACCGGTTACAGGGACCATGCCCATCCGTTGGTGCTCGGGACCCCCAGCAAGCACGTGATGGCCGAGCTGTTCGGGAAGATGACCGGCACCAGCAAAGGCAAAGGCGGCAGCATGCACTACTTCGACAAGCAGCGGAACCTCTTCGGCGGCCACGGCATCGTAGGCGGGCAGATCGGATTGGGTGCGGGCATCGCGTTCGCCGACAAGTACCGCGGCGAGGACCATGTTACCCTGTGCATGATGGGCGATGGTGCGGTGCGTCAAGGCATGTTGCACGAGACCTTCAACATGGCCATGACGTGGAAGTTGCCGGTGATCTTCATCATCGAGAACAACAACTACGCCATGGGCACGAGCGTGGAACGTACGAGCAACGTGCACGACCTGAGCACCCTCGGCGAGAGCTACGACATGCCCGGCCTGGGCGTGAACGGCATGCGTTGCGAGGATGTGCATGAGGCCATCGCCATGGCGTGCACCCATGTGCGGGCCGGGAACGGACCCTACCTGCTCGACATCAAGACCTACCGCTACAAGGGGCATAGCATGAGCGACCCCCAGAAGTACCGGACCAAGGAGGAGGTGGAGGAGTACAAGAAGCAGGACCCGATCGAAAGCGTCCGCGCCACCATCCTGGCGAACAAATGGGCCAAGGAGGCCGAACTCGATGCGATCGATGAGGACGTGAAGAAGGAAGTGGAGGCCGCTGTGAAATTCGCCGAGGAAAGCCCGATGGCCACCGCCGACGAGTTGTACAACGACGTGTATTTCGAGAAGAACTATCCGTTCGAAAAAGACTGAACGACAGACCGACCATGGCCGAGATCGTACGCATGCCGAAGCTGAGCGACACCATGACCGAAGGGGTGGTGAGCGCCTGGCACAAGAAGGTGGGAGATGCCGTGAAGAGCGGCGAGGTGCTCGCGGAGATCG
>JAEUTC010000027.1 GCA_016787985.1 Flavobacteriales bacterium
GGAATCGAACCCCTGTTTCATCCGTGAAAGGGACGCGTCCTAACCCCTAGACGAACGGGCCACGATGTCAGACCGCCTTCCCAACCAGGTTGTTCGGGCGAACGAGGGCGCAAATGTAAACAGATCGGCGGAATTCCAAACTACCGTCAATGCACATCGTCCCCATCGGCCTGGAACCGGAAGCCCAGGCGTTTGCCGGTGCTGATCTGCATGTTGGCGTTCAGCTCGTTCATCTCGCTCACCGTGACCTGCTGCACCTGGTCGTACGGCGGGGCGAGCAGGTCGAACTCCAGCACGTAGTTGATCAGCGAGTAGAGCACTTCCTTCAACCGCACCACATCCATCACATTCCCCGCCAGGTCGTTGTAGAGGAAGCCCATCTGGCGCTTGCCCTGCACGATGAAGTGCTGTTCCTTGTTGAGGAAGAGGCGCGCTACGAGGTAGCCCAGATCGCGCTCCCGGTTGTACTTGAACGAGTCGCTCAGGAAGTTGTAGACGTTGATGACACCGAAGTACCCGCGCATCTCGTCCTCGGCCAAGTAGCTCCCCTTCCACAGGCTATGGCTCTGATCCAAGCGGAAGACGTTGGTGTGCATGTGGAAGATGAGGGTGTCGCCCGCCACACGGATCTCGCAGGCCAGAGCGCCACGATCGGTGAACGACACCGCCAACCGCTGATCCTTGCTGGTTACGGCCCCTTCCAGGTCACCGGCGATCTCCTTGAGTACCTCCTTCAGCTGACCGAACAGGTCGGTGGTGGCCTTGAAGACGTCCTGCTTCATGGCCGATTTGGCCAACATGGCCTTCACGATCAGGTCGCGCGGCCCCGGCGGTGTGGTTTCCTTCTTGGTCATCAGTAGGCGCGGGCGAAGATGACACGACGTTCACTCGGTGCTCCGGTGACCATGCAACGTCCTGGTGTGCGGTCGCCTTCCAGCGGAATGCACCGGATGGTGGCCTTGGTCTCGTTCTTCACCTTCTCCTCGGTCTCTGGCGTGCCATCCCAATGGGCCAGGATGAAGCCCCCTTCCTCGATCGCGAGCTTGAACTCCTCGTATGTGTCCACAGCGCGCGTGTAGCCCTCGCGCATGGCCAGGGCCTTCTGGTACAGGTTCTCCTGGATGGCCGTGAGCAAGTGCTCCACCTTTTCGGCCAGGTCGGCCACCTGCATCACCTGCTTCTCCAAGGTGTCGCGGCGCGCCACTTCCACGGTGCCGTTCTCCATGTCGCGTGGACCGATGGCGATGCGCACAGGATAACCCTTGAACTCATACTCCGCGAACTTCCACCCGGGCTTCTTGGTGTCATCATCATCGAACTTCACGGTGATACCCTTCGCACGCAAAGCGGCCAGGGTCGGTGCGAAGTAGGCACGAATGGCCTCGAGCTGTTCGGCGTTCTTGGCGATGGGCACCACGGCCACATGCACCGGCGCCAATTTCGGGGGTAGCACCAGCCCGTTGTCATCGCTGTGGGTCATGATGAGCGCACCGACCAACCGGGTGCTCACGCCCCAACTGGTGGCCCACACATGCTCCTGCTTGTTCTCTTTGTTGGTGAAGAGCACATCGAAGGCCTTGGCGAAGTTCTGCCCCAGGAAATGGCTGGTGCCGGCTTGCAGTGCCTTTCCATCCTGCATCATGGCCTCGATGCAGTAGGTGTCCTCCGCCCCGGCGAAGCGTTCGCTCGCTGTCTTGACGCCGCGGATGACCGGTATGGCGAGCCATTCCTCGGCGAAGCGTGCATACACCTCCAACATCCGTTCGGTCTCCTCCACGGCTTCGGCCTTGGTGGCGTGGGCGGTGTGGCCTTCCTGCCAGAGGAATTCAGCCGTGCGCAGGAAGAGGCGGGTGCGCATTTCCCAGCGCACCACGTTGGCCCATTGGTTGATCAGCAAGGGCAGGTCGCGGTAGCTCTTCACCCAGCCCCGGTAAGTGTTCCAAATGATGGTCTCGCTGGTGGGCCGGATGATCAGCTCCTCTTCCAACTTGGCCTCCGGGTCTACCACGACCCCGTGGACCGGATCGCTCTTCAGGCGGTAATGGGTGACCACGGCGCATTCCTTGGCGAAGCCCTCCACGTGGCTGGCCTCCTTCGCCAAATAGCTCTTGGGAATGAACAAGGGGAAGTATGCGTTCATGTGGCCCGTGGCCTTGAACATGTCGTCCAGCGCGGTCCGCATCTTCTCCCAAACGGCGTACCCGTGCGGTTTGATCACCATACAACCGCGTACATCGCTGTGCTCTGCCAGGTCGGCCTTGAGCACCAGATCGTTGTACCACTTCGCATAGTCGTCCGCCCGCTTCGTCAGAATGTCCGCCATGCCCCTTTTGTGGTATTATTTTTGTTCTGAAGTTGAGGCGGCTAAAGTACACAACCCACCGGGGCCTTGGCGGCTCCGGCCAATACGGCGAAGATCATGAAGCAGGCACCTCGCATTCTCCCCGTCCTTCTTCCCGCAGTGCTCCTCGCGGCGTGTAGTTCCATGCAACCGACCACCGGCGTGGTGGACGATGTGTACTTCTTGCCTTCGCAGGCTCCTGTGATGGCCGCTGTGCCGAAAAGCGCACCAGTGGAACGGCCCGTGCAACCGCCGACGGACGACTACTACGACCCTGGAACTTCGCAGGAGTACACCACCGATCGTAGTTACTACGACCTCGCCTACAACGATCCGTACTTCTACAATATGGGCCGCTTCGGGTTCAATACGGCGCCCATGGGTTGGCAGACCGGTTGGGGCGGGCCCGGCTGGGGTGGTGGCATGGGTTGGGGTGGTAGCCTTGGCTGGGGCGCGGGCTGGAGTTCCGGTTGGAACATCGGCATCGGTTACGGCACCGGCATCTACTCCGGCTGGTATAGGCCCATGTGGGGCTGGGACCCTTGGGGTTGGAACTCACCTTGGGGCTGGAACAATTGGGGGTGGAACAACTGGGGATGGGGTGGCGGATGGGGCTTTGGCAACTACTATGGCCCTTGGGGCAACTGCTTCAACTGTTATGCCCCGGTGATCATCGGTGATGGATTCGCCAACAACACCGTGGTGGGGCACCGCAACTCGGTCGGCAGCGGTCGCGGTTTGAATGGAGCCGGTGTGCGGCGCCCCGCTGTAAGAAATCCTGTCGGCTTGGCACCACAACCACAAGGCCGATACAACGGCACTACACCCGTGCAACGCACACCTGCCGATCGGACCCGTCAGCAACCGATCACCGCTCCGTCACGCGACCGCTCGATCACACCGCAACCCGACCGCGGCCGCGTGAACAATCCTTCGCGTAACGTGGAGCGCAGTACGCCTAGTCGCAGCCCGGGCTTCGACCGCGGCGGTGGTGGTGGCGGTGGCCGGACTAGCCCATCGCGCGATACGGGCGGCGGAGGAGGTGGCACACGCACCAGCCCCGGTCGTCGTTGATCACCCTTCACCCGAAACCCATGGAACGGACCACCCCTCGGCTCCTGCACCTTGCCGTGCTTTGCTCCTTCGCCCAACTGACCATGGGCCAGAACGAGGTGGACGCTCTGCGCTTCAGCAGCATCACACCTGGTGGAACGGCGCGCAGCATCGGTCTGGCCAATGCCTTTGGCGCGTTGGGAGCGGATGCGGTATCGGTGGCCATCAACCCCGCTGGGCTCGGGCTCTACCGCAACACGGAACTCTCCTTCACCCCAGCGCTGGAGGTGAACACGGTGAACAGCTTGTATGGTGGGATCACTTCCACCGATGTGAAGTCGCGCTTCCACTTCAGCAACGTGGCGCTCATCCTGAACTCCCCAGCTGAGCGAGCAGGCAGCGATTGGCGCAGCAGCACCTTCGGCGTGGTGTTCGACCGGCAGGCCACCCACCATTGGGGCAGGCAGGCCGTGGGACGCGACGTGCAGACATCCATCCTGGACGACTTCGCCTGGCAAGCTGAGGGCACACGCGCGAACGACCTGTACGATGCGTTCCCCTTCGCCGCCGGCCTGGCGTACGACACGTATGGCATCGACCCGTTGGATCCAGCGGATACGCTGGGGACAAGCTATGTGCCCGCACTCCCAGGTGGCTCGGTGGTGGACCAGACGATGACCATCGACTCGCGTGGTGCCACCAACAACACGTCGTTCTTCTACAGTGGCAACTACATGGACAAGCTTTACATCGGTATGTCGCTGGGCATCGTCGGTTACCGGTACAAACACACCCGCCTGCACTCCGAAACGGTGCCAGATGAAAGTGTGGATCTGAAGGACCTGACCTACCGCGAGGACCTTGCCATCACCGGGAACGGCGTGGAGGTGAAAGCCGGTGTGATCTACCGTTTCCACGATCGGTTCCGGGCTGGCATCGCGGTGCATAGCCCGATGTGGATGACGATGAACGATGCGTACAACACCAGCATGAACACGACGTTCCGCACGCCTTCGCAGGCCGATGGACGCACGAGCTATAGTTCTGCTTCGCCTGACGGCATCTTCGCTTACAAGTTGAACAGCCCGCTACGCGCCGTGTTGAGTGCAGCCTACATCGCTGGGGAGCATGGTCTCGTGAGCGTGGACTACGAGTACGCGGATTTCACGGGCATGCGTTTCCGGCCGAGTACACGGCTGGACGACAGCTACACCTTCACCGCGGAGAACGAGGTGATCAGCACGGTGTTCAGGCCGGTACACAGTGTGCGCGCTGGCACCGAGTGGCGCAGCGGTGGATGGTATTTCCGCATGGGCTGGGGCTTCGTGCCCGATGCTTACCGCACCACAGACTTCATGCACGCACAAGCCACCCGCACCTATGCCGGCGGCATCGGTTACCGTACTGCCAACCTCAGCGTGGACCTTGGCGCCAATTACATCCAGCGCAACGCCAACTACTATCCGTACGACCCGGCATTCGCCAACGTGATCCGCGAAGAGCGCAACACCCTGCGCACACTGCTCACCATCGCTTTGCGGCCTTGAGGGAACGGAAGCGCTGAGATCATCGCTCAACGAAAAGCCCCGGCATCACCGGGGCTTTTCGTTGCTGTGATCAGTGATCACTTCTCTCCTTTCACGCGGTCCACCACGTACTCATCCACCAGGATGCGGCCGCAGTGTTCGCACACGATGATCTTCTTGTGGCTGCTGATATCCAGCTGACGTTGGGGCGGGATGCTGTTGAAGCAGCCACCGCAGCTGCCGCGCTCCACGGGCACCACCGCGAGGCCGTTACGGGCATTGCTGCGGATGCGGTTGTAGGCGCTGAGCAAGCGCTCTTCGATGTGTTTGGATGCAGCCTCGCTCTTCTTCGCCAGCTCCTTCTCCTCCTTCTCGGTCTCGGCCACGATATCATCCAGCTCCTTACGCTTCAGCTCAAGGTCCTTCTTGCGATCGTCGTGACGGGCTTTGCTCTCCTCCACCACCACCTTCTTCGCATCGATCTGGGCCTTGGCCTCCTTGATACGCTTCTCGGCGAGTTGGATCTCCAGGTTCTGGAACTCCACCTCCTTGGTGAGCGAATCGTACTCGCGGTTGTTGCGGACCTTGGCTTGCTGGCCTTCGTACTTCTTGATCTGCGCCTTGGCGTCCTTGATCAGGTTGTTCTTGTCGGAGACCTGGTTCTCCATCTCGGCGAGCTCGTCCTGAAGCTTCTTCAAACGGGTCTCCAAGCCGGCCACCTCATCCTCCAGGTCCTGCACCTCCAGTGGCAGTTCACCGCGCTGGGTGCGGATCTTATCCACCTGCGAATCGATGTGCTGCAGGCGGAACAGTTCGACGAGCTTCTCGGCTACAGTGACATCAACCTTGGAGGCGGCACCGCTCTTGGTGGCCTTCACTTCCTTCTCTGGAGCCTTCACATCGCTCTTCGCCATGGTCAGTAATGGTATATGGGATCCGTGACGATTTCCGTCAAACGGACGGCAAAAGTAGGGAAAAGTTCGTGTAACCTGCGCTGGATCAGGTTCATGGTGAACTGCTCGCTGCCGTAGTGCCCGATATCGGCCAATAAGAGCTTGGAATCCGCGTCGAAGAACTCGTGGTACTTCACATCGCCCGTCAGGTAGGCATCAGCGCCCGCAGCCTTGGCCTTCGCGATGAGGAAAGCGCCTGATCCTCCGCACCATGCGACTTTCTGGACCGGCCGATCAAGGCATTTCGTGTGGCGGATCACCTTGAGGCCGAAAGCCTGCTTTACCAGCGCCAGGAATCGACTCTCTTCCAGGGGTTTATCCAACTCCCCCACCATTCCCGCGCCGATGCCCGGATGAGCGTTCGCCACAGGGATAAGGTCGTAGGCCACCTCCTCATACGGATGCGCTTCCAATAGAGCGGCCAGTATCGTGCGCTCCAAGTGGACCGGATAGATGAACTCGACCCTGAACTCAGAGGCCAACTCCCGGACACCGCGCTGGCCCATGAATGGATCGGATTCCGGCCCCGGCCTGAAAGTGCCCATGCCACCCACGGTGAAGCTGCACTCATCGTATGCACCGATCCTTCCAGCACCCGCGCGGAAGACGGCATCGCGAACGGCATCGGCATGATCGATGGGCACGAAGACCACGAGCTTGCGTAGCTGCGCAGGCTTGGGATCGAGCACACGCAGCTTCTTCAGCCCCAAGCGCGCGGCGATCTCACCATTGACCCCGGAACTGACATTGTCCAGATTGGTGTGGATGGCGTACAGGGCGATACCGTGCTTGATAGCCGCCAGGACCGTGCGTTCCACATAGCCCTTGCCGGATAGGCTCTTCAGCCCGCGGAAAATGACCGGATGGTGGCTGATGATAAGGCCACAACCCAGGCGCGCCGCCTCTTCCACCACGGCTTCGGTGCAATCCAGACACACCAGGGCGGAGGATACCTCGGTCTTAGGATCGCCCACTTGGAGTCCGCTATTGTCGTAATCCTCTTGGAGAGAACGCGGCGCCCACGCTTCGAGGGCGGCGGTGAGGTCTTTGATGCGCATCTTTCGCCTTGAATGATCGTTCCCGCAAAGTACGCGATGCTGCTCCGAAGGATCCTTTTCTGGCCTTTCACCGTGTTGTACGGGTCCGTATTGCTTGTGCGGCATGGCCTCTACGACATCGGAATCCTGAAGAGCGCGCGCCCGATCGTCCCGACCATCGCCATTGGGAATCTTGCCCTTGGTGGGACCGGAAAGACACCGATGATGGAGCTGGTGTTGCGCACGCTTGAAGGCACCGCTCCCTTGGCAACCCTGAGCCGTGGCTATGGCCGCAAGACCACTTCCATCCATGAAGTGCGCATGGAAGATCCCGCCGAGCGCAGCGGTGACGAGCCCTTGCAGGTGAAAGTGAATTTCCCTTCGGTCCACGTGTTCGTTGGTGCGGACAGGGTGAAGGCCATTGAGCGGATACGACGCGATGTGCCCGAAGTGAAGGTGGTCGTGCTTGATGATGCACTGCAACACCGCCGGTTGAACGCTGGGCTCAACATCCTGCTGACCACCGCGCAGCGACCCTACTGCGACGATGCGTTGATCCCTGCGGGAAGCTTGCGGGACGTGCGGTCAAGAGCGAAGTCCGCACAGGTGGTGGTGGTAACGAAGTGCATAGATCCGCCATCAGGCGAGGAGCGGGAGGAATGGAAGAAACGGCTGAGCCTGCGGGCCGGGCAGCAATTGTTCTTCGCGGGGATCGAATACAACGAACCCCGAACGCTCAGTGGTCAGCCCCACACGGCCAGCATCGGACAAGCGTCAAGTGCGGTGATCTTCACGGGCATGGTGCAGCCGGAACCCTTCGTGATGCATGTACGGTCCCTTTTCGGCACCATCGAACACATCGCCTTCCCCGACCACCATGCCTTCACCACGGCGGACCTGCGGCGGTTGGCGGACGTTTTTGGTAGCTTCGCGGCCGGTCCGAAAACCCTGATCACCACGGAGAAAGACGCCGCAAGGCTTCGGTCTCTGATCCCTGGAAGTCCGCTCGAAGGGCTACCCTTGGCGGTGA
>JAEUTC010000047.1 GCA_016787985.1 Flavobacteriales bacterium
AAGTTCCAACCCGTGGTGCAAGAGGGCCGCATCTTCAAGGGCAACGACGACCTCAACGTCTGGATCACCGATGATGGTAACCGCATCCCCGTGCTGGCCCAGGCCAAGGTGCTCGTGGGTTCCATCAAGATGGAATTGAGCGCTTATGAAGGCTTGAGCCATACGATCGCGAAGGAGTAGATCGCCCCACAGGTCAACAACCCATCGTGGAAAGGAAGTCCCGCCCGGTTCCGGAGCGGGGCTTCTCGTATCGTTCCTTGCACCCCGATGAAACTGTGGCAGAAGGGGCTGGCCGTGCTGGCCGCATCGTGCACCGTGGGATTCTTCTTCCTGGCCGTGGACGTGGGTCCGCGGGTGGAGTATGCGCCCGATCCACTGCCCGTGGCCGTGGAGGATACCGTGCCGCTGCCGCCGGACGCTTATGGTATTCCCATGGCCGGCTATGTGCTCGAGCATGGTTCGGTGAAGTCGGGCGAGACCTTCGGTGGTCTGCTCACCTCGCGTGGGGTGGATCAGAACATCATCCATGGCTTGGTGGAGCTGGCCCTGCCGCACTTCGACGTGCGCCGCATGCGTTCCGGACATCCGTACGCCTTCATCTTCGAAGAGGACAACACGCTGAGCCCGGAGTATTTCGTGTACGAGGCCGATCAGGTGAAGTACGTCGTGTTCCATCTCCACGATAGTGTGGGGGTGCACATCGGCGAGCGGCCGGTGCTGGAAACGGAACACAGCATCGCCTGTTCGGTGACCGGTGCACTGTATAACGACATCGCTCAAGCCGGTGCCGACCCGCAACTCGCCATGCAATTAGCGGATGTCTTCGCTTGGACGGTCGACTTCTATCGCATCCAGAAGGACGACATCTTCTCTGTGGTCTACCGCGAGAAGACCGTGGATGGCGTTCCTTATGGCGCGCCGGAGATCGTCGGCGCGCGCTACATCAGCGGGGGTAAGGTGAAGGAAGCTTACCGTTTCGCCCAAGCCGATGGGGTGGAACAGTTCTACGACGACAATGGTAAGAGCCTGAAGAAGGCTTTCCTTCAAGCGCCGTTGAAGTTCAGTAGGATCACATCTGGATTCAGTGGCAAGCGCCTGCACCCGGTGCAGAAGGTGATGAAAGCGCACCTGGGCACCGACTACGCCGCACCCTATGGAACGCCGATCCTCGCCGTGGGCGATGGCATCGTGGAGAAGGCTGGTCGCTCGGGTGGCAACGGCAACTTCGTGAAGATCCGCCACAACGGCACCTACAGCACGCAATACTTGCACATGCGCAAGATCCTGGTGAAGGAAGGGGCCGCCGTGCAGCAAGGCCAGGTGATCGGCGAGGTAGGCAGCACCGGTCTGGCCACCGGTCCGCACGTGTGTTTCCGTTTCTGGAAGAACGGCGTGCAGGTGGACCACCGGAAGGAGGAGTTCCCCAATACGGAGCCTTTGGCCGAAGAGCTGATGCCGGCGTTCGAGGCGTTCAAAGGACCGGTGCGCGCCGAGTTATTCGCCGCCGAGAAGACCGCACGTGGGCGGGTCGTGAATTTCTAACCGGCCAGTTCAAGGATCCCTTTCGTGGTATGCACATGGGTGCCTGAGGCCCCTGTGATCGCCGCGTTCACCAAGGCTTTGCCGAGGACATCGGTCTTCATGGGTCGTGAGGGTGCCGGCAGCAAGGGGGCGATGGCCCGCATGGTCACCAACGCGATCCGTTCGCCGGTGCGCTGCTCGGTGCGCGGACCATCGAGGATGGACGGACGGAAGATGTGCAGCGCTGCGAAGTCCATCTGGCGCAAGGCATCTTCCATTCGCCCTTTCACTTGGTTGTAGAAGAAGAGGCTTTTCGCATCCGCGCCGAGCGCGCTCACCACGCAGAAGCGCACACCCTTGCCGCTGGCCCA
>JAEUTC010000125.1 GCA_016787985.1 Flavobacteriales bacterium
CACGCCGCACTGGCCTAGCCCTGCATTGTCATGCCGTTGCCCACCGATCAACACGTCGTCGTAACCATCCGCATCCACATCACCCCCTCCGGTCACCACACTACCGAACCAAGCATTCACCTGCGTTCCAGCGATGGTCCACGAAGCGGTCGAGGTCAACCCTGTGGAACTTCCGTGATAAACGTGGACGGCGCCAACGTCATTCTCCAAGAACGCACCGACTATGACATCACTGTACCCATCGCCATTCACATCGCCGGCACTGGAGACTGAACCGCCATAGCGGCCAGCCGCGGTGGCACCTGTCACCCGCCAGTGATAAGTTGCACCAAGGCCCGCTGGCGAACCCAGGTACACATAGGCTCGCCCACGAAAACCGTCATGTGCGTAACCACCGATGATCACATCCGAATAACCATCGCCATTCACGTCGCCTGCTCCCGATACGCTGTAGCCGAACTCCTCATCAGCCGCGGAACCTGTCGCCGACCAGTACGTGCTCAACAGACCAGCTGGTGATCCGAGATAGACTCTGGCTTGGTTCATTCCTGGAACTCCCACGATCACATCCGCGAATCCATCACCATTCACATCTCCCGCTTGGTCCACACTAGCGCCCATCCAAGCATTGGCCACATCGGGCTCTTGGCTCCACGCCGGCGCCGTTGGCACGGAGAGCACATCAGCACCTCCTTCGTGGACCCCGACACGACCAACCCCGCCTTGTTCAGGTGCCCCGAGCAACAGATCGCTTACGCCATCGCCATCCACATCACCACAGGTATGCACCGAATATCCCATCTGCGCATTCACCTGTGCGCCATTGTAGGTGCGATAGGCCGTCGTGAAATGTGATCCTGCCACTGCGCCACCGATGAACACCAAGGCCTGCCCACCATCCGTGAAGCCACCATCGTGTAAAGGGGCACCCACTACCACATCGGCATAACCATCCGCATTCACGTCTCCGGCCAGTGAGACTGAACTCCCCAAACGAGCGGACACCTGGGTACCGTTGAAAATGGATGTGGCGGTGGCTTCTATGGCCGTAGCGCCGCCCCGGTACCCGTATGCTCGCCCTCGACCCGTGCTGTAACCAGGTGCTCCGACTAGTAGATCGCTGAAGCCATCGCCGTTCATATCCCCTGCTGAAGAGACGGCATGACCGAATTGTGCATTGGACGATGGGCCATCACGCGTCACGGAGAGCGTGAGCCCAGCGCCATTACCGTGGAACACCGTGATGCGCCCCCTGTCAGCGAGGGAGGCATCGAAGAACGGTTCGCCGACCACGATGTCGCTCCGCCCATCGCCGTTCAGGTCACCGGCGCCAGCCACACTGAAGCCGAACTGGGCATTATCCTGTGTGCCGCTTCTGGTCCACAGGGGAGCTGCCACCAGACCAGTGCCCAAAGCACCTCGGTAGCAGTAGACTTTACCTCGATCGGCACCCGATTCATTGGCCAAAGGCGCGCCCACGAGCACATCGCTGACCAAGTCGTTGTTCACATCTCCGGCAAGGGCCACACTGGTGCCAAAAGCACACCCTGCTTCTCCTCCCAATGCGCTCCAAGCGATCGAGAGTTGCAATCCAGTGGCCGAACCATGGTAAACGAACACCGCACCCTGGCCACTATACCCGGGTGCACCGATGATGACGTCACTATACCCATCGCCATTCACATCGCCCGCTGTGGAAACACTATGACCAAAGCGTGCATTCGCCAAACCTCCGGTCATGACCCATGCAGCACTGCCGAAAAGGCCCGTCGCCGAGCCATGGAAAACCATCACACGGCCAGCATCCGTGTCAGCGCCATTGTCGTAGTCCGGCATACCTACGATGATGTCGCTATAGCCATCGCCGTTCACATCACCGGCCGTGGCGACACTCGCACCGAAACGCTCCCCCGGCTGCACACCATCCAACACCACGTCCGCCAACGTCGGTAATGGGGTTCCGATGCCCGCGAACAGCAGGAAGGGAACCCATACGGCCACGATCGCGCCTATCGTTCGGAGTGGACCTCTACAGTGACCGCTATGGATCCAGGAGAACATGCCGTTCCAAAGTAGCGGTC
The DNA here is from genome assembly GCA_016787985.1 of Flavobacteriales bacterium. Lineage (GTDB taxonomy): Bacteria > Bacteroidota > Bacteroidia > Flavobacteriales_F > PHOS-HE28 > PHOS-HE28. The sequence goes on from JAEUTC010000125.1 coordinate 2,082, forward strand.
GGTGATAGGCCATAGAGAACGGATGGGGTGTATCGTTAGGCCTGATCTGGATCAATGGTGGCTCCCCGGTGCGGATGAACAAAGGTCTCAGCACCCCATCCGCACATGGCCAAGATCGACATTCTACCTTAGCCCCATGCACCTTCGCCTTTCCCAGGCACTGCGCCTCGTCGCGGTCGCCCTCACCCTTCACACCGCACCCTTCACCCTTCGCACCTCGGCCCAACGCCCCCCCGCCCAACCCCACGCCGCCGAGATCCTGCACAAGATGCAGAAGCTCAACGTGCTGGGCAGCGTGCTCTACATCGTGGCCCATCCCGATGACGAGAACACCCGCCTGATCGCCTGGCTGGCCAACGGCAAGAAGGTGCGCACCGGCAACCTCAGCCTCACCCGCGGTGATGGCGGACAGAACCTCATCGGTCCCGAGCTGGGCGATGCGCTCGGCATCATCCGTACGCAGGAGCTGATGGAGGCACGCCGCATTGATGGCGGTGAGCAGTTCTTCACCCGCGCGGTGGACTTCGGCTACAGCAAGAACGCCGCCGAGAGCTTTGAGAAGTGGGGCAAGCAGGAGGTGCTGAGCGATGTGGTGCGCGTGATCCGCACCTTCCGACCCGATGTGATCATCACCCGCTTCGCGCCCGACCGCAGCGCGGGTCACGGCCACCACGAGGCCAGCGCCATCCTCGCCGAAGAAGCCTTCGACCTGGCCGGCGACCCCAAGGCCTTTCCGGAGCAACTGAAGGAAGGGCTTGAAGTGTGGCAGCCCCGCCGGCTCTTCTTCAACGGCAGCACGTGGTGGAAGAAGGACCTGGCCGAGATCGCGAAGAGCGACCCCGATTGGTTCAGCGTGGACGTGGGCGGCTATGACCCGCTGCTGGGCCTGAGCTACACGGAGATCGCCGGACGCAGCCGCAGCATGCACAAGAGCCAGGGCTTCGGCGCAGCGGAAACGCGGGGCGAGATGCTGGAGTACCTGAAGCTGGTGAAGGGCGACCGGCCGAAGACGAAGGACATTTTCGAGGGGATCGATATGACGTGGGGGCGGGAGAAAGGAGAAGAGATCTCCGAAGCACTGAGCAGTGCGATCAAAGAGTTCAATGTTACCGTCCCAGGAAAGAACTTGGTCAATCTGAATCGGCTCTATCGACTATTCCGAAAACCAATGGGCCACTACTGGTATCTGCATCGTGAGGCTTTGGAGCAATTGCTACGCGACTGTCCCGCCATAGTAGTTGAAGCAACAGCATCAACCAGAATGCTCTCCAATAGTGACTCAATCACTCTCGCGATTTCTTGCGTCACCCGAACAGATTATCCTCAACTGCAACTCAGATGGTTCACCGATCTGGACCGCAATGAGGGATCCCCCTTAAACAGCGGCATTGTACCAAATACACTTCTCTCGCCTAACGTTGCAACAACATGGCAGTTCCTTTGGAACCGTCCGGTGGAGCCGGAAGCACCTCATTGGCTGAAGAATCCTCACACGGCACTTTATGCTATCGACAACCCGCGAGATCGGATTAGCCCGACGGTAAGAAGCAAGCCAAGGCTCAAGTATTGGTTGGCTGGACCGGACAGCCTTAAGATCATTGGAGATGTTGAAGTCTTGTACAAATGGGTCGACCGCGTGGCCGGCGAACGCATCCGCCCGGTGTACGTCACTCCCGTGGCCTCGGTGATACCGAAGAGCGATGTGCTCATTGCCCGTGGTGGTCCACAGACCGTCACCGTGGAAGTGGAGGCGCTCACCGACAGCCTTACCGGTCAACTGAACGTGATGTTGCCCGAAGGTTGGGCCACCACCAAGGACCTGAAGCTGGTGAACATCGCCAAGCGTAACGAGCGGCAGAGCTTCACC
>JAEUTC010000148.1 GCA_016787985.1 Flavobacteriales bacterium
CTTCATCAATGGCTTCCTGGATCTGCTCACGATCACCTTCATCTTCCGCTTCGGGAAGAAACCCATGCACTTCTTCGGCGGGCTGGGCACGATCATGTTCGTGGTGGGTTTCTTCAGTGCTGCGTGGGTGATCGGGGAAAAGCTCTGGCACACCTTCGTGATGCACGAAGCAGCGCCGCGCGTCACCAGTTCGGGCTTGTTCTTCGTGGCGCTCACGGCCATGGTCATCGGCGTGCAGTTGTTCACGGCGGGTTTCGTGGCCGACCTGGTAAGCCGCAACGGTGCCGACCGCAACCGCTACCGCGTGAGCGAGCGCTTGGGTCTGTGATCGTCCTACCGCCCATCTTTGAGGGCCGATGAAGTCCTCCCTACCCTACCGTGTCGCGTTGGGCGTGCTGCTGCTGGCCCTGCTGCGGCACCTGTGGCTGGCGCTGCACATCCATCCGTACGCCGATGACTTCAGCTACGCGGTGGCCGGTCTAGAAACACCGCTCGGCGAAAGGCTCGTGCAGGAGTACACTTCGTGGAACGGGCGATACTTCTCCAACATCCTGGTGCTCCGCAGTCCGCTCGTGTTGGGTATGGCCCAAGGTCTGTGGCTTTACCGGATCGCGGCCATGCTCCTGATCGCGCTGACCTGGTATGCGGCCTTCCACTTCTTGCGTGTGTTGTTGCCCAAGGTGGCGCGTATCATAGCGGCGGCCAGCGCGCTGGCTTTCTTGCTGCTGCACCTGCATGCCATGCCCGATGCCAGCGAAGGTTTCTATTGGTACACCGGCGCGGTCACCTACCAACTCGCCAATGTGTTGAGCCTTTTCCTGGCTGCCAATTGGGTCGCCCGTTCACGCAGTCGGGAACGGCCTTCGTTGTTGTGGTACCTGTGGCAGTGCGTGCTGATCATCGCGATAGCCGGTAGCAACGAAGTACACATGGCCTTCCTCGTGCTCGGGCATGCGGCCTACCTGTTCTGGTATCGGAACGAGGAAGGACGGTGGTTTCGCCCTGCGGCGGTGCTACTGTCGCTGGCCGTGGTCTGTGCAATTATCGTGGCGGTGGCACCGGGCAACGCCACCCGCGAGGCTTTGTTCCCGCTGCGGCATGATCCGTGGCGCACGCTCACCTATGGCGTGGCGCAGACCGGTCGGTTCACACTTCTCTGGATCGCGGTGCTCGCGTTGCCTTCCGTCTTCTTCATCGCGTTCCTGCGGAAAGGGATCGAACGGGGTCTTGTCCAACCCTTCTCGCATCCCATGAACAAATGGCTGGCGTTGGCCATCCCTTTCGCACTGGTCTTCGTAAGCATGGTGGTGACCTACTGGCCCACTGGGCTGCTCGGGCAATATCGCACGCTGAACATGGCGCAGTTCTATTTCATCCCAGCCTGGTTCTTCGCGCTGGCGGTGTGGGATCAAACGGTCTTCCGCAAGAGTTCGTGGTCCTTCGAGCATCCGAACCCTGCGCTGGTCCAATGGGCCTTCGTGCTGCTCTGCTCCACCTTCCTCTGGAAAGGCCGCGATGGTCGCGTGACCGATGACCTGCTGAGTGGACGGATGGCGCGGTATGATGAGGGGATGTCTTCGCGCTACCGGATGCTCTCCTGGTACGCTGGGAAGACTTCGCCTGAGGTCATCGACTTCGCACCGGTGGAACAGCCCACGAGCTTGGTCATCCTTCCCCTTGACACGTCCGCAGGCCACTGGATGAACCAGAGCTACGCGAAGTACTTCGGGGTGGCTGGGGTACGCGTCAATTCAGCGAAGCCTCCGGTTCCGGCTGAATGACCGGTGCGGGGATCGGCGCCGGCGTGGGATCGAAGAAGAGTTCCTTGGCCAGCTTATCGTCGTGGCCGTAGACATCATCGCAGAAGTACAACCGCTCATCCGCACCCACCCACGCGGTGAAGTAGCCGATGGTGACCGGGCGCTTCTCCTTCAACTTCACCCAGGTCTCAGTACTCTTCTTCATGGCCTCCGTGATCTTCTCCGTGGTCCAGGTGGTATCGTTGCGCAAGAGGTATTCCGCCAGCCGCTGCGGTTCGCTCAGGCGGATGCACCCGTGGCTGAAGGCGCGGCTCTCGCGCACGAAGCCGCCCTTGCTCGGCGTGTCGTGGAAGTAGATGCTGTAGTCGTTTGGGAAGAGGAATTTCACGCGGCCCAACGCATTGCCTGCACCGGGCTTCTGGCGGATGATCGGGTTCGCGTCCGAGCCCCCGATCCGCTCCATGTTCTTCTTCGCGAGGTAGTTGGGGTTCTTCTTGATCTCAGGCAGGATCTCGCCTTGTACGATGCTCTTCGGAATGGTCCACGTGGGACTGAACACGATGTTGCTCAAGGTATCGCTGAAGATCACTGTACGGGTGGCCACGTTGCCCACCACCACCTTCATGTTCCAAGCTTCCTTGCCCTCCTCGAAGATGTGCATCCGGAATTCGGGGATGTTCACCAGGATGAGGTCGGGGGCGTAGGCCTCTGGCACCCAGCGTAGGCGTTCCATGTTCACCAGCATGGTGCGGATGCGCTGGGCGGGTGTCACGTTCAACGCGCGGATCACGCTATTTCCGATCACACCGTCGGGAAGCAGGTTGTGCCGCTCTTGGAAACGTTGCATGGCGTGGACCAAGGTGCTATCGTACCGGGTGGAATGGAGCACGATGGTGTCCATGCCACTCACCAGATCACCAAGGACCATGAGGCGCTGGCGGATGTCCGGCACGATGGACGCGCTATCACCCGGCTCGATCTTCTTGCGATCACCCAAGGCGATCGGATACCAGTTCACCAGGGTGTCCAGTGCCACGTACTTACGCAACCGGTCTTTCAGCAATGCGTATTGCGGATGCAGGGGCTCGATGGCGCGGAGGTTCATGCGCCCTGCGGCGATGGAGTCGATCAGCCGATCGTAGTTCTTCTTGGTCCGTGGGATGAACCAGTCCAATTCCCGCAGGTCCTTGCCGACCAATCCGCCGTACTTCTTGTTGGCGAAATGGAAGAACTCGGCAGTGAGACTGAGTTCCAGGTCCTGTCCACAGCTGTCACAAGGAGGATGGGTGGTCGAGGCTGTTCCATCGATCAAGGAACGCAGCCGCTTGTTAAGGGCTTGCACTTCGGGGTGCTCGCTGCTGGTGCCGTTCACCAAGGTGGCGAATCCGAAAGCGGCGTGTGAGAGGGAATCGCCCGCGAACCAGGCATAATGGTAGCCGCGGCGCTTGTAGAAGGAAAAGATGGCGGCGCTGTCGCCTTTGGAGTCGGGGTGGCGAAGAAGGAAATCGGCCACGGTGGCGCTGTCCAACGTTCGGGCGGTGTACTGCTCCTTGGTCTCGAAGACCTTGGTGATGGCACGGGTCTTTTCCGCTTCGGTCTGCTGCCGCGCGGGACCCGAACAGCCTACAAGGATCAGGATAGCGAGGGATAGGAAGAATGAACGCATGGATCGGCCTCCACATACGTGGAATGCGACCGCAAAGTTCCGTTCTTATCCGTGAACGTAGAGCAAACCGCCGTTGGCGAGCAGTTCCAACATCCGGGGCATGTCGGCGCGGCTCACCGCCGGGCACCCCCAGCTGCGGCCCAAGCGCCCGTTACCACGGATGAACTCTTCGCTGACATAGTCGGCGCCGTGCATGATCACCTCACGGGCCTCGGCCTGGCAGTTCACGCCGCGCTCCAAGCCATGCAGCAGCAGCGCCGCACCGTGTTTCGGGCTCACGATCTCTGCCCCGACACGGTACAAGCCCAAGCTGGTCTGGTGGGACCCTTCCCGGTTGCTGAAGCTGGTGGCCATGAGGTCGCCGCTTCCCTGGCCGTGAGCGACATAGGTGCGGAGCACCAGCTCCTTCCGGTCGAGGTCGATGAGGTAGAAACGCTTGGCCGTACTCGGCTGCGTCATGTCGGCGATGGCCACGATCCGTCCGTTGATGCCTTTACGCTCCATCCGCTTGTAGCACGCGGTGAAGACGGTCTGCTTCAGTTCGCCTTCGAGGCAAAGTTCCTCATAGAGCTCCGCCGCCGCGTTCGTGGTCACTGGAACCTCTTCCACCACCGGGGTGGGCGCGTTCCAGGAGCCGGGCAGCAGCCAGGAGAATAGCAAAGACAAGAGCACTGGTGTGTGCACCATTTCTTCCGTTACAGGTTCTTCCGTTGCCTTACCATCGTGCGAGGTTCCAGTTCGCGGTAAGGCCAACGGGGGCGTGAAACTAACGTGACCGAAAACACGGTGGTCTTCTACGGTAGTTAAATGCTGCAAGTTTCTGGACGTAACGGCCATTCGGCCCGACGAACGACCAGAACAGGTCGCCGATCGGCAGAAGGGCTAGATTCGGTGACGAAACCACCACCATGCTTCGTCCATCCTTCTCCCTGTTCGTCGCCATCTTCACCCTCACCGCGCATTCGCAGAACTACGATTGGGGTTGGGGACCACCCATCAGCGTCACCCAGAACGGGAGCACCATCACCTGCTCCGTGCTTGATCCGCTCACCGACCAGATCCGCACCACGAGCCTCACCAGTGTGTCCACCTGGACCCATGACGATGGCGTGGTGGCCACTGTCTCACCCACAGGCACGGTGAAGGGCGTGGTGTACGACATCGACCTCGGTACTTTCCAAGAGACCCAGCTCTCCTCCAACTCGGGAAATACCGTGCTGAACAGCGATGGAGTGGTGGCCTGGGTGTCGGGTACGGGTATCGTTGGTGCGGCCATCTACGATCCGGCGCTCCAACAATGGCGTTCGGAACAACTCAGCTCCAACAGCGGCAACCAGATCCAGAACCGCGATGGCGTGGTGAGTTGGGTCTCCGCATCGGGCATCGTGGGTGCGGCGGTGTATGATCCCGGCAGCAGCCAGTGGATGGATGAGCAGTTCAGCTCCAACAGCGGCAATGTTGTGCAGAACCGCGATGGCATCGTGGGATGGGTATCCTCGACGGGCATCCTTGGTGCCGCGGTGTACGACCCGGCCCTTGGGCAATGGGTCGATGAGCAGTTCAGCTCGAGCAGCGGCAACGTGCTGGTGATGGGCCAGGGCGTGGTGGCGTGGAAGTCGACCTCCGGGATCCTCGGTGGGGCGGCGTACAACTGGAACACCAACGGCTGGAACGACCAGCAATTCAGTTCATCCTCCACGAATTCGGCCCCGACCATCCTGGATGGCACGATCCAATGGAGCAACAGCAGTGGACCCCAACGGTACGGCTACACGGCAGGAGATCAATGGCAAAGCGGAGTGAACACCGTCGTGCGTTGCGAATACCATCCAGAGCAAGTGAGCGGCAGCAGCAGCCCCCATATCGCCTACCTCTGGTGCCTTTCGATCGGTGCTTCGAGTTACTCGCATGCCACTGGCGATGGCCACACCATCACGCGCCGCTGGGCTTGGAAGCGATACGCCTCCTCCGCGGTCTATCAGCCGGAACTCACCGTCTTCGGCTCCTCGACCAACAGCACATGCGATGGCACTTTGAACTTCGCGGGTAATGGGACCGCTTCCCTGGCGCCGCCATCAGCGCCGATGCATTGGTCGGCTGATCGATTGGTCATCACTAGTGTGGATCCCATCGGCGCTGTCGAGGTGCATGATGCCGGCGGAAGACTGATCGCGTCAGCACATACCAGCGCCAATACCATGGCACTTCCCCTTTCGATCCCTTCGGGCCTCTACGTGGTGCACTGTTCAGGACAACCGGCGCAGCGGATCGTGGTGCTCCGGTAGTTCATTTCTTGTCCGTTCAGCGGTTTGCACGAACACGGCGCCCTCCACGCGGCGGTTTTCTCCAGTGTGTCGTTGAGTCATGATCCGCTCATTGCCTTTGGACGCGGATAGTGGCGGCTCGGCGCTTGCTTCCGTATCCTCCCAATCAACCAACCTGACCGGATCGAAGGAGCCATGCTGGTCAGACTGAATAAAGGAGGTTAAACCAAAGCGAACGAAGGTCATACGCAGCGCGAACCACGTGATCTTTCACCAGAAAGGGATCCGCGTTGCGAATGCCGTAGCGTTCGTAGCGTCGTTGCGGTGGAAGCTTGGCTATCCGTTCAACACGGCCTTCGCGTAATTCGCCCAGCTCATCGTCTTCGTCGCTTCCACTACGTTCTCTCGCGGGATCGGCTTCTCGATGCTCGCGTTCATCACGCGCACCATGTCGGCGATGTCCTTCGGCGTGGCCAGGTAGCCGTTGAAGCCATCGGTGATGGTCTCGGGGAAGTGCCCCACGCGCGTGGCCACCGCAGGCAGTTTGAAGTTGTAGCTGAGGCTTTCCACGCCGCTGGGGGTGGCCGTCTCGTAGAAGAGCACGATGGTATCGGCCGCTTGGAAGTAGGGGGGCACCTCCTCGTTCGGGATGAAGCGGTCCACCACCAGCGTGCGGTCCTTTAGTCCCAGTTGCTCGATCATCGCCAGCGGATCGTAATCGCGCTCATCATCGGCCTTCTTCAGGAAGAGCTTCTTCAGCGTGCCGAAGACCGCGTTCTTCAATTTGGTGCTAAGCTTGCTTTGGTCCACCGTCTGCCAGAAGCGCTCGCCCACGATCATCAGGCTTACATCGTCGCGCTGCTTGGCGAGTGTTGCGAACGCCTCGATGCAGTAGTGCAGTCCCTTGTACTTGCGGATGAAGCCGAAGAACAGGAAGACGTGCTTGCGGAGATGATGCTGTGACTTCCACGCCTCCTTATCGAACGCCGGATCGGGCTTGAAGAGCGTGTAGATGGGGTGGTAGAGCTTGAGTATCGAGTGGTGAGTGACGAGTGGCGAGTCTGGCGCTGACCGCATGCGCCCAGACTCGCCACTCGCCACTCGATACTCGCCACTGCGCTCGCCATCCAAGGTGAGGTCGAACTCCTTATCCGGCATCAAGGCCTTCAGCTCATCCGCCGTCTTATACGCATGCACGATGAAGCTGTGCCCATGCCTTAACGCCATGCGGGTAAGCCGGGCGTCCAATGAACTCTGTTCTTTCGCCGCTACGAAATGCAGGTCGAAGAGGATCTCGGCCTTCGTGTGTTTCCGAAGGTACTTGGCGATGGTGTTCAGCGGAATGCCCTGCGTGGGGTTGTACCACTGGATGATGACCTTGTCGGGCTTCAGCGCTGCGATGGCCTTGGCAGTAGCCCACCACGTGCGCGGGTCGTTCCAGTTGGTGAGGTACTTCACCGGAATGTCGTAGCCCTCCAGGAAGTCGCTGCGGCTGGCCTTGTCCACGAACTCGCGCGGGATGATGGCCGGATATTGCTGCGTCCAGCTGACGATGGTGACCTGCGCGTCCGCAGTACTGCGGAGTTCATCCTTCAGCGCACGCGCCAAGGCCGTGTTGTACTGCGCAATGCCGCCTTTGAACTTGGGGCCGGGGCCGAAGCAGATGATTTGCATGTGTGGTTATTGGCCGCAGAGACGCAAAGGCGCAGAGAAGATCATTGCTGATCCCCAGTATCGCTGATCGGAAAAGCGTTCGGAGGTATATAGGTAAACCTTCCTCTCCTCGAATGAAAAGAGAAGATCCTCTTGTCCCACAGCTGTATGAGCATATCGGAACGTTTGAGGGGTGTCCTAGGGATTGGATGAATTGACTTGAATACCCAGACTTTGCAGTCGAGTTCTGGTGAAAGGTTCTTTGACCATTTCGTGGATCCATCTTCTCGCTCCGCCCAGATGCAACATTGTGGAAAACTGTAGATCACCTTCATTCCGTCCGTTTCAACCGTATCACCGCATAGTTGCCAAGGCTCTACGCCTCCGCTGAAGATCCGATTGAAATTCGAGAGATCTGGCATTGCACTATCGCAGGGTAGCTGGGCGCAGCATGTTCCAGTGAAGAACAGCGCCCAACCAACTAACGCCAGCGTGCTTCCATTGGCCGTTCTCTGGGCCTCTGCGTCTCTGCGGCCCATTCCTCAAATTTTCTTCAATGCAGCATCATACACCCTCCGCATCCCTTCTCCGATACTGATCTTCGCCTTCCACCCCAGGTTCTCTTCCACCCATGTCATGTCGCAGTAGCGGCTGTGTACGCCCACGGGCTTGTCAAGCAGGGGTTTGATGGTCGGCTTGTATCCTGCGAAGCCGGTGAAGACCTCGATCAGCTCCAAGAAACTGGTGAGCCTGCCCATGCCGATGTTGATCGCTGTGCCGTCGCTGATCTTGTCCATGGCCAGTAGTGTGAGGTCGAGGACATCATCGATGTGGACGAAGTCGCGGCCCTGTTTGCCGGTGCCCCACACCTCGAAGGGGTTCTCCTTCTTGGCTGCGCGCGCGGCGATGGCTGGCACGGGGTAGGAGAGGTCCTGGTCCTCGCCATAGCCGCTGAAAGGACGGATGCAGGTGACGTGCACGCCGTAATGGCTGGCCGCGATCTTCGCTAGGAACTCGCCCGTGAGCTTGCTCCAGCCATAGGTCATGTCAGGCTCGCCCATCTTCTTGAAGTCGATGTCGCTTTCCTTCAGTTGCAGCCTATTGCTTTCCGTCTGCAGGTCGATGGGGTACGCTGCGCTGCTGCTCGGATAGAGGAAACGGCGCGGATTGTTGCGGCACACGTACAAGAACATCTCGGCATCGATGCTGAGGTCCTGCGCCACGAGCATGGGGTCGCCATCGATCTTGCTGCGCCCGCCCACGATGGCGGCGAAGTGGAAGATATCGTCGAACTGGACAAGGTTCTGGCCGTATGCCTTGCGAAACCACTCCGGGTCCTTGTTCAACTCGCGCAGCACATCACGCAGATCGGCCTGGAGGAAGATCAGCCGTTCATCCTGGCCGTAGATCTTCAGGTTCTTGTGCTCGAAGTTCAGCGCATGGCCCAGCCAGGTATCGGGGTGGGTGCCCACGCTGAGGTCATCGATGAAGAGGACGCGTGCGCCTTGGGCGTAAAGACGTTTAACCATGTTGCGGCCCACGAATCCGCAGCCGCCGGTCACCAGGTGTGTTCTCATTGTCGGTCGTTCCGCCCTTTCCGTATCGAAGGGAGTTCGCTAACGGCTGCAAAGATGCGGAAGGTGAGGCCGTTGTGCTTCGCTGGAGCAACTGCTTTCTCCACAGGTTTTCGCGAGCGAGCCTGCCCCGATTAACTTCCCCCCGTGGCACAACAGGAATTGCGGACGGTGTTAGCGGCCATTGCGGCCTATGACGGTGTGGAGGTCGATCTCCTATCGCGGTTGGTGGTAGCCGTAAGGCCTTCGAAAAGTGAGCGCTCCATGGGCGTACATCGCCAGGTGGATGAGTTGATCGATCTACTGAAGGCGGATCCTGTCCTAGCTGTAGGCCTTTCCTCCTACGTGATGCGGCTGGTGCAAGGCAAGCGCTTCTACCGGGTCATCATCGACCAAGGCATGCCGGGTGAAGCCTTCTGGTATGAACTCCGCCGCCGGTTGGCCTACAAGCTGCTGCCGAACCAACCGGAGAAGGGGACCATCGAACATGTGCTCACGAACGTGTTCTTCCGCGAGGGGGATGCCGAATGGGTGGGCAGCGTTGAAATGGCGCGGTGCATCGAACTGCTGGAACTTCTTGGAGGACGTGGCGCCGACCGATGGAAGCATGATGATGCCCCTGTGGTGGAGCTGTTGTTCTCCGCCAAGGTGCTGGGGTTGCGCATCAGCGGCAAGGCCTTCGATAGCGGTGTACTGCGTATGGTGCCCGAGTACGAGAACCTGTTGAATCCCTTCGTGGCCTTGGGCGATGCGCTGAACGAACACCTCGTCGGCGTGCAGCAGGGCACCATCTCCCGCAAGGTGGATGAGGAGAGCAACCGGCATGTGAACGTGCTGATCACACACTGCCAGGAATTGATAGATCGCGCCTACCGCAACAGTTCCAAACATGGTATGGGCTTTCAGGTGAACCAGCGTCTGGTGATGATGCGGCACATGTTGGAGCGGCTGGCCGTGACCCTCGATGCGTTGGCGATACACCCCGACCGCGACGGCCGCGCCCATACCGTTGACTTGGTGAAGCAGCTGATCCGTTTCAACACGGGCAGCACGCGGGTGCTTGGATTCGTGGACCACAGCACCCAAGTGATGGCCCGCGAGATCACGCACCATACCGGGCGCGCAGGCGAACATTACATCACCACCACCCCTGCCGAATATGCCCGGATGTTCCGCACCGCCTTGGGTGGGGGCTTCGTGGTGGCCTTCGCTTGTGTGTTCAAGGCCTGGATGAGCACATTGGACCCCAGCCTTTTCGGACAAGCGGCGCTGTACAGCCTCAACTACGCTTGGGCCTTCATCACCATCTACCTGCTCCACCTCACCCTGGCCACGAAACAACCGGCTATGACGGCTGCCACCATCGCCGCCACCTTGGATCGTGGACGGGGACTACCCGAACAGGAACACTATGATGATCTGGCGTTGCTGCTAGCGCGAGTCTGGCGATCGCAGTTCGTGGCCTTCGCAGGGAATGTCCTCATGGCATTTCCTTTGGCCGTAGCGCTGGCCTACGGTTGGAACTACTTGATCGGTCCCGATCTCTTCGCACACAAGTCCTCGAAGCTGCTCGGCGAGTTGGACCCTTTTCTCTCACTGGCGGTGCCACACGCCATGCTGGCCGGGATCTTCCTCTTCCTCAGCGGCCTCATCAGCGGAAGTGTGGTGAACCGCTCGATCCACCTGCGCATCCCCGAACGTTTTGAGCAGCATCCGGTACTGAAGCTCACCATGAGCGATCGGATGCGTGCGCGTTTCGCCAAGCTCTATGCGGAACACGCCGGAGGGGTCATCAGCAACTTCTGGTTCGGAGTGTTCATGGGATCCATCGGCGTCGTGGGTGTCATCCTTGGCCTTCCCTTGGATATCCGCCACATCACCTTCGCGGCGGGCAATCTGGGGTTGGGTCTCGTGGGTGCGGGTTGGCAGGTGGATACCTACACGTTGGTGGCCGCGATCCTGGGTATCGGCTTCATCGGCTTCTTCAATTTCATCGTGTCTTTCGGCCTCTCTCTAGCGTTGGCTATGCACTCGCGCAATGTGCCATTCACCGACCTGATCGACATCGGTGCAGCAGTCTGGGAGCGTTTCAAACGTGCGCCGCTGAGTTTCTTCTTCCCACCCCGAAAGGAGGTCGCTTCACCGATACTCCCGGATCCACCGAATGCGATCTAGCGCTCCAAGCGGGTGAGGATGCTCGCTTCCAACGCGCTGGTATCCGGGAGCGCACCGGTGCGTTTCTCCAACAGCTGGTCGATGGCCTGGCTCTGAGCCTCGTAAGCGCGGCAAGCGCTGCAGATCCGGCGGTGCCACCACAACCCGGTACGCTCGCCGATGCTCAAGGGCACCAGATCACGCCGTTCCATGAGCGCCGTGGCCTTGTCGCACGAAAGTCGGAGGTAGCTGATCAGCGGCATGTCAATTCCTGGTTTTCACGCGCCCTTCGATACAGGCCCGCAGCTTCAACTTCGCGCGGTGTAATTGCTGCCAATAGTTCGCCGCGGTTATCCCGAGCGCCTGCTGGATGGCCTCGCTGTCCTTTTCCATCAGGTACTTCATCTCAACGGCCCCGCGCAGTTTGTCGGGCAACAAGTCCAGGCAATGCCGGAGCGCGCGGTCCATGCGTTCGCTTTCCTGTTCGCTGAACGCATCGTCCCACTCGCTGGGTCGGTGAGCTTGTTGCCAATGTCCATCCGTTCGGAACTCCACGGTCTCCGGGTAGTCGCTGAAGTTCTCGGAACCTGACACCCGCTGCCCTTCACGGTACACTTTCCGGTAATGGTCGGCCAATTTGTGCTTCAGGATGGAGAAGAGCCAGGTGCGGGGCGAACTTTCCCCGGCGAAGCGCTCCAGCGTCTGCCAGGCGCTCACGAAGGTCAGCTGGACCAGGTCGTCGGCCACATCGGTATCCTTCACCCGGCTGCGTGCGTACCGCGCCAGATCGCCGGTGAACGACTTCACCCAAGCGGCCATCAATTTGTGGCGGCCTGCCTCGTCCAAGGCGCTCCCCGGGGTGGTCATGGCCCGAAAGGTAGGATCCCGGGACCTGTAGATGGTCATTCGGGCGAAATGCCATCGATCGGATGCATGGCCACGCACCTCCTTCAGGGCGCAGCGATGCTACGACCAAGCAGCGTGCGAGATCCTTAGAACTGGAAATAGATGAACGGCACTGCCTCCGCCGTCACCGTCTGGTACACCACGAAAACCACTGCGATGCACGCCAAGGCCATGGCCCAGAGCGGAAGGGCCGCGAAACGCGCTCTGTACCCTTGCTTCATCCGCTCGGGCAACCAGTGCACCACGAAGCCGAGCACCATCAGTGCGAACACGCTGCGGAAGCCCCACAGCACATCGCCCGCGAGGTGCCAGCCGAAGTCGCCACCGATCTGGCCGAGCATCAGATCGACATGTTCCAAGGTGGGGCTGCGGAACCAGAAACGCGTGAAGGTGATGAAGGCGAAGGTGATGGCAATGGCTTGGAAGCGTGCGAACCAATGCTCGCTCTTGTTCCATGGACTTATGCGCGACCAGCCTTTGTAGATGAGCAGGCCGATGCCGTTCAAACCACCCCAGATCACGAACATCCAGCTGGCGCCGTGCCAGAGCCCACCGATGAGCATGGTGAGCATCAGGTTGATGTTGGTGGTGATCATGTTCCGGAAGGGTGGCCAGAAGCGAGCGATCAACACCAAAGTGGCGCCGATGATCACGAACGCGAACAACCACGACGGATCGCCGGTGAGCAGCACGAGCACCGCCAGCACGATACCGGTCATGATCCACGAGAACAAGGAACCACCGCGGTTGCCGCCCATGGGGATGTACAGGTAATCGCGCAGCCAGGTGCTCAGGCTGATGTGCCAGCGCTTCCAGAACTCAGCGGTACTGCGAGCCTTATAAGGGCTGTCGAAGTTGGCGGGCAGTGTGAAGCCGAGCAACAACGATAGACCGATCGCGATGTCCGTGTAGCCGCTGAAATCAGCGTACACCTGCAAGGAGTAGCCGAAGGCGGCCATGAGGTTCTCGAAGCCGGTGAAGCGCATGGGATCGGCGAAGACCCTGTCGATGAAGTTCACCGCGATGTAGTCGCCGATGAGCATCTTCTTCAGGAGACCATTGAGGATCCAGAAGATCGCCATGCCGAACTGCGTGCGGGTGAGGCTAAAGGGCTTCGCCATCTGGGGCAGGAAGACCGATGCCCGGATGATGGGACCCGCGACCAAAGCCGGAAAGAAGCTCACATAGAAGGCGAAATCCATGATGCTGTTCACCGGCTTCACCTGCCCACGGTACACGTCTACCTGATAGCTGATGCAGTGGAAGGTGTAGAAGCTGATGCCCACCGGCAGGAGCACCTTGTTCTCGATGAAGTGGGCATCCCATGCGGCGTTGGCCCAGCGCGCGAAGTAGTTCACCGCTTCGAACGAGGTGCCGAACGTGGCGTTGATCGTGTCCACGACGAAGTGGGCGTACTTGAAATAACACAGCAAGAGGAGGTTCACCGTGATGCTCAGTGCCAGCAGGAGCTTCTTCCGCGTCGCCTCCGGTGTTGCGGCGCTGGCTTTCGCGATGAAGTGGTCCAGGACGATGGAGAAGGACAAGAGCCCGACGAAGATGCCGCTGGTCTTCCAATAGAAGAAGAGACTCACCGCTGTGAGCCAACCCACGCGCAACGGATGGCTACGGTATACGACGCTGAGCACCGCGAGCACCACAGCGAAGAAGCCCCAGAAGAAGATGCGCGTGAAGATGAGGGGTGCGCTGGGGTCATAACCCAACACGCCGCCCCAGTCCACCGCGGACATCAAGCTTAGGAGTGGTGCGGCTCCCATCGCTCAGCGGTCCGCCGACTTAAGGTGTTCGCCATAGGCTTCCATCATGGCAGCGAAGAGCAGGTCTCCAAGGGCCACGTATCCTGGACGGGTCAGGTGGATCAGGTCCTTCTTCGCCAGACCGGCCTGCTCCCAGCGTGTGATGGAATGCTGTCCGCCCATGACACCGAAAGTGTCCCATACCGCACAGCCGTGCTTCGCCCCCAACCGCATCATCACCTCGCGCACGGTGGAGCCGTTCTTGTTCGGATAACGGCGTTTGATGTAGCTGTCCGTGTTGGTCGTGAGCAGGATCGCGGCGTTCGGCGAAGCCTCCTTCACCCGGGCGATGAGCTGCTCGTAATTGCGCTCGTAGCGGTCCGCGTTGAAATCCGGATCGTGCGCATCGTTGATCCCGATGCTGAAGACCACCAGGTCGGGCTTGATCACCGCAAGCTCGCGCACGAACCGCTGGCACCGGAGCCAACTGGTGGTGCTGGCACCGTTCACGCCATTGGCATGGTAGAAGAAGCCGGGATCATCGCTTTCCAAGGTGATGCCGTACAAGGTGAAATGCCGCTGCTCAGGTGCGGTCCGTTGAAAGCGGAGGTACAGCGTATCCACGTAACGATCGTACTGGAACTCGGTGTACCCGCGCTTTGGGTCCTCATTGCTTTCGATATGGACCAGTGGATCCCTGCTGTACGCGGTCACGGTATAGCTGCTGTCCATGCGGTGCATCACCTTCACTCGGTTGAACTGGTAGCCACTGTACACCTCACCGCGGAAACTCACCTTCAAAGTGGTCAAGGTGTCCGTGGTGGTCACGGAATAGCCGCTGATGCCCAACGCTGCGGTATCCGCACGTGTCACGTTCTTCACGCTCGTCCATTTACCCGTGTACTCCGGCAGGTACCAGTAGGGGTTGTTGGTCTTCGCCATGGCATAGGGGAAGATGAAGCCACGGCCACCCTTCACCCCTGGCACCACGTTCTGTAGGCGGCTGCGCAGCTCCATGCTCCACATGTCCGCTTGGATGTGCGAACCACCGAAGTGGGCGATGTGCACCTGTCCCGTACCCTCGAGCAACAACTTGTCGAGCTTGCTGTGATAACGATCCCAGTCCTTTCGATCACCGGGGAAAACGAGCTTGTTCGAAGGCAAGTCCGCCACCGCGATCGCTGGCGCCTGCACGGGATTCTCTTGTGCGGTGGAGGTGAAGGGAAATGCACCAAGGAAAAGCAATAGCAGCTGCAGCCCGACGCGGCGCAGTGCATCGTTCCAACACTTCACTGCATTCCGCTCACGCTGCCACATGCTCCATCAATTCTGTTTGGCGCCGTAGTACGCGGCGAAATCGTTGATCAGGGCGGTGTAGAAGAGCTCCCCCACCTTCTTCGCGCCTTGCGGACTGAAATGGGTGTAGTCCGTGGCGGCCAAAGGCGGGTCGGCGGTCACCCAACTCACCATGCTGTTGCGGCCACCCATGGCTTCGTACATATCCCAGAACACCGCCCCTTGCGCCAAGGTGTTGGTCTTCATCGCATCGCGCACCTCTTCCAGGAAAGGGCGTGTCACGTAGTCCTCGCCTTCCTTGATGCTCATGTCACTGGGGCCGATGACGATCACCGCGACGCCCGGGAGCATCTTCTTGAATCGCGCGATCTGCGCTCCGAAGAAACGTCCGTACTGCGCGGCCTCTTCTGCACTTTTCAAGTTGGGCACCACATTCCCGCCGTATTGAAGGATGAGCAGTTCTACGTCCAAGTCGTTGAACATGCGACCCAGCAACGCCTGATCGGTCTTGCGGAATTCATACCCTGCCGCGCCACGTGCAGCGATATTGTCCATGCAGATACCTGAACGGCTTTCCAAGGAGATGCCATACACATCCGGACTATCCGTTCCCTTGAAGGTGAAGGTGAGTTCTTGCGGCGTGTCGTCGAACTTCCATTCACGGATGAGGAGATGGTCGGTCGGTTCCACCACTTCACTGCTCACCAGTTCACCGGCGTTGTGCACTTCCAAGGTCAACGGCGCTCGGTGCCAGCCGTAGTATAGCTTCACCTCGTTGTACTGCTGGGCTTTGCCGTATGCGCGGCGCAAGGGTTTCAGTGTTACGGTGGCTTCATGCACGATGCTGTCCGGTGGTACGGTATCCGGCAGTATGGGCGTGAAGCGCGAGAACGATGACAAGGCGCCGTAGCGGGCGTGATGCAGGGTTGGGTCCTTTCGGCCCATGACGCTGTAACGGATCCAATCGTCACTGATCACCCGATCGATGCTGAAGCTGGGGACGATATCCGCCACGGCCACCAGACCCGGACCACTGCCCCCGAATTGGGCTTGTAATTTGTTGCGCAGGTAAGAGGTGATGCGATCACCTTCCAGCTGGGAATCGCCGTAGTGCATGATGCGCAGGGGCTTGGCGCCGGACCGCGCCGCCTCCAGCTTGGCGAAAAGCGGCCATAACACTTCCTTGTCACCGTTCGGGTAGTGCAAGGCGATGCGCTCCTCCAACGGCCGCAACTTGGTGGTGTCGAACACGAAAGGTTCCGCTGCATGGACCGTGTCCGCCACGGCCACGCTGTCTGCCAGCGCTTCGGTATCGGTGGTGGCGGCGGAGTCGGTCTCCACGGCCAGGATATCACTGATGTCCACCTTCTCAGCTTCCGTGGAAGAGAGGATCTCCGCAGGCGAGGCCATCCTCAAGGTGATCCCATCGCTCAAGACAAGGCCATCCTTCGGCAGTACCATGCCGAGCAGTGCCAGCCCACCGAGCACGACCAACACGAAAGCAAGGACCTGCACGGGTTTCATGGGCGAGGGATCTTCAGTTCCTGGCCTGGATGGATCGCGGCGGTGATGCCGTTCACTTCCATCAACCGCTGAGCCGTGATCCCTGGGAATCGGCGTGCGATGCCATACAACGAATCACCGGACTGCACGGTGTAGGAAACGAATGCAGGCGCCGGCGACACCTCTTGTCGTGCCCGATCCTCCACGGGTGGGGAGGGCAACTGGTTCACGGGACTCTCATCCTCCGGCAATTGCGGTTCCGGTTCGCTCGGCTTCACCAACTCGCGTTTCTTCACCTTGATCAGCAAGGTGCGCCCGGCATTGATGCGATCACTCCGGAGGTTGTTCCACGCCTTCAATTGCTTCACCGTCACGCGGTGCCGCGCGGCGATGTTGCTCAGGTTATCGCCACTGCGCACGCGGTAGCGGATGCTCTTCTCCACGATCACACTTACGAGGTTCTCGTTGGTGATGGTGGTCGGCGTGTTCTGCATTTGCGCGAGGGCCACCTGGACTTTGGGTATGGAATCGCGCAGCGCCAGGAAGCGTTCACCCATCAACCGCGGCAGATGGAAAGCGGCACCGGCTGGAATGAAGCCTGCACAGCGCGTGGGGTTGTTGGCCTGTAAGCGCACCTGCGGCACTTGGAGCACCTGGGCCAAGGTGTGGAGATGCAGCTCTGCCGTGGCGATGAGCGTGTCGGTGGGCTCCCAAGGCATCACCTCGATCGGTTCCAGCCCGAATGTGCTCGCGTTCGCGGTGAGGTGGATGAAGGCCATCAACAACGGCAGCACTTCTTGTTCTCCTTCGGTGAAGTGCGGATAGAGTGAACGATAGTCCGTAGCGCCGCCGGTGCGCTGTTGGGCGCGTGTGACGTTCGCAGGACCGCAGGCGAAGGCCATCACGGCCAATCCCCAATCGTTGTATCGGGCATGCAGGTCATTCAGGTACCGACTGGCCGCAAGGGTACTCTTCACGTCGTCGTGGCGCTCATCGAGATCGCCGGTCACGGACAAGCCGTACCGCAAGGCCACGGGATAGGTGAGCATCCACAGCCCGCCGCGCCCATTCGTGGAACCCGCCATGGTGTTCATCGCTGAGAGAGCCATCGGCAGATGCTTCAACGCCTCCGGAAGCCCTTGCCGTTCCAGTTCCTTCTCGATCATGGGGAAGTATACCTGGCTCACCCCGAGCAACACCCGGAAGTGTTCCCGCAACGGCTCGCCATAGAGATCGGCATAGAGCACCACGTTGCTATCCGCGAAAACCGGGATGCCCGGTGCCTCCCTTCGAAGGTCTTCGTAGAGGTTCTCGGTATCCACCGCCCGCACCACGCCACGCCCCAAGTTGGTGCCCACCTCGGCCATGCGCTGCTTCACGGCCCACGTGTTCATCAGGCTATCCGTGCGCCATGTCACTTGCGCCTGCGCGGCACAGGCGACCACTACAGAAGCGATGAGGGAGAAAAGTCGTCGGATGCTTCGCATCAACTCGTAAAACAAGGCGCTGGCTCTTGGCATGGGCGCTTTCGGCCCGGCGAGTTGTCCACGCGCCCATGTTCAGTTGAACGATCTTTGTGCCATGATGCACACGAGCCTGCTGCCAACGGTCGCCAGCGCGCTGTTCCCGGCCCTGCTCTGTGCGCAATTCCTCCAACCTTTGCCCGGCCCTGCCGCCGGCGAACCAGCCCACCAGGACACCATGACCATCGAGATCTGGAGCGACGTCGTTTGTCCCTTCTGCTACATCGGCAAGCGCGAGTTCGAGAGTGCTCTAGAGCGATTCGAGCACCGCGAAAATGTGACCGTGGTATGGAAGAGCTTCGAGCTCGATCCGCAAGCCCCCGCACGCAGGGAACATGACATGTACGGCATGCTCGCGAGCAAATACGGCGGCACCCGCGACGACGCCAAAGCCCGTGTACAAGGCGTGGTGGACCGCGCGAAGACCGTGGGACTCGACTACCAGATGGACAAGGCCATCATCGGCAACTCATTCGATGCGCACCGGTTGATCCAGTACGCCAAGACACAGGGCCTCGGCGCCGCAGCGGAGGAGCGCCTCTTCAAGGCCTACTTCACTGAAGGTGTGTACCTGGCCGATCATCCCAGCCTGACCCGCCTCGCTGTGGAGATCGGACTCGATGCCGAGGAGGTGAAAGCCATACTGGCCAGCACCCGCTTCACCGAAGAGGTCCGTGCCGAGGAACGCGAGGCCCAACAGCTCGGTATCCGGGGCGTGCCCTTCTTCGTCATCGACCGCAAGTACGGCGTCAGCGGCGCACAGCAGAGCGCCTACTTCCTGGGTGCCTTGCAACAGGCGTGGAAGGAGCGTAGCGCGAAGTGATCTAGCGCTTGCCGGCAGCCAGCACACCACACAGGTGGAACAGCAGGCGCGCGCCCACGTTCGCATCCCACTCATCGTGTTTGCCCGGTGAAACCTCCACCAGGTCGAACCCGATCACCGTGCGCCCGCTTTGCACCAGACGGCTGAGGAGGTAAGTGGCCTCTTCGAATTGGAAACCACCGGGCACCGGCGTACCCGTGTTGGGGCACAAAGTCGGGTCCAGTCCATCGATATCGAAGCTGATGTGGACCTTCTGCGGCAACGAGGCGATGATGGCATCACATTGGTCGCGCCAGGTAACACCTTCGTACTGCTGGCGGCGCACATCGGCGCTGCGCACGATACGCACACGGTCCTTATTCTTCAGGAACACATCGTTCTCCTGCTCGCAGAAATCGCGGATGCCCACGCTCACCAATTTCATGAGCTGCTTGATGGGCAGCGCGTTGTACATGATGCTCGCATGGCTGTAGGTGAAGCCTTCGTAAGCCACGCGCAGGTCAAGGTGCGCATCGATGTGGAGGATGCCGAACTCCTTGTGCCGTGCGGCTTGGGCCTTGAAGAAGCCCAGTGGTGTACTGTGATCGCCGCCCACCAGGCCTACCAATTTGCCTTGGTCCATCCAGTAGGCAGTGCGCTGCTGCACCCATTCGTTCATCACCACGCACTCCGCATTGATCCGCTCCAGCGCCTTCTTCGCCTTGGCCTGCTTCTTCGCATCGCCTCCTTCCACCAGCACCTCCATCACCTGCTGGGCCTCCTTCTTCAGCGCCTTGCTTTGCTCCAACAGCGCCTCAGGGATCTCGTCCATCGCGATGCCGCGTTTCCACAGTGCGGGGAACTCGGGGTGGAAAAGGTCTACCTGAAAACTCGCATCGAATATGGCCTGTGGGCCTTGCGAGGTGCCGCCGCCGTAGCTGGTGGTCACCTCCCACGGCACGGGCACCAGCACGATGTCCGCCTCCTGTGCGGTGAAGGGCAAGCCATAGATATCGGCATTGGGGCTGCCAGGGCTGTTGGGATCGAAGGACTTGATCTTGCTCGCTTTGCTCATGGTGCGTAGGCTGGAGCGGCGAAGGTAGGGGTGCGGGCGATGAGCCCTGCTGGGTGAATACTTCAACAGTTCGTCCGAGCTCCTATAACCAGGGCCGATCACAGGTGGAGAGCCACAGCCTCTTGCAGCCCGCGGGGATCGGTGCTCACCGAGAACTAACAGGACTGCGTGTTGCGCATGGTTATCTGATGACCAACCGTTCACCCTGCCACCAGCCGCCACCTACCGCCGACTTCGCTGGCTAACTTGGGCCACCTTTCGCAACCCCTCATGACGCTACCCCATTTCCTTCTCGGGGCAGGCCTGTGCCTAGCCACCTTCTTCCCCACCGCTGCGGATGCGCAGAAGCAGCTCACGAACCGCGACATCTGGGCCAGTCCGGTGTTCAGCGTGGACCTGGTGGGTGGCCTCGCCAGCATGAACGATGGACAGCACTACACCGTGTTGGATGAGACGGAGGCCGGTCTGGTGATCGACCAGTACGCCTACCGCACTGGGCAGAAGGTGAGCACCGTGGTGGAAGGAGCGTCCTTGGTGCCGGCCGGGGCGCAAGAGCCCATCGCCATCGACGGCTACAGCTTCAGCGGCGATGAGAAGAAGCTGATGATCGAGACGGAGAGTGAACCCATCTACCGCTACAGCTACTTCGCCCACCACTATGTGTACGACCGTGCGAGCAAGAAGCTGGCACCGCTGACCGACGTGACCAAGGCGAAACAGCGGCTAGCCACCTTCAGTCCCGATGGCAGCCGCGCGGCCTTCGTGCGCGACAACGACCTGTACGTGGTGGAACTGGCGACGATGAAAGAGACGCGCGTGACCACCGATGGTGCTTGGAACAAGGTGCTCAACGGTGCCACGGACTGGGTGTACGAAGAGGAATTCACGCTGGTGCAGGGTTACGCGTGGAGCCCCGATGGCAGCAAGTTGCTCTACCTGCGCAGCGACGAAAGTGCGGTGAAGGAATTCGACATGACGTACTACAAGAACCAGTTGTACCCGAGCGAATACCGCTTCAAGTATCCGAAGGCTGGCGAGGTGAACAGCACGGTGAGCGTGAAACTGTACGACGTGAGCAGTGGCCTCACCTATGCGGTCCCACTGGGTACGGAGGACACCGACATCTACGTGGCACGGCTCGGGTTCACGCCGAAAGGGCAGCCCTGGTTCATGCGCCTGAACCGCTTGCAGAACCAGAAGGAGATCCTCTTGGTAAAGGTGCCGCCGACGGGCACGAAGATGCAGCCCATCGCGGATGTGGTGTACCGCGAAACGAGCAAGACCTACGTGGAGGTGACGGACGACCTGCACTTCCTGGCCGACGGCAGCGGCTTCGTGCTCACGAGCGAACGCAGCGGCTGGAACCACATCTATCACGTGCCGATGGGCGGCGAACCCAAGGCACTCACCAGCGGCGAATGGGATGTGGTGAGCGTGGCCGGCATCGACGAAAAAGGCAAGCGCGTGATCTTCACCGCAGCGCGCACGGCCCCGGAGAACCAGGACGTGTGGGCCGTGGGTTTCGGCGGCAAAGGCCTGAAACAGCTGAGCCCCGCGGGTGGCTACAACGACGCCGAATTCAGCACCGGGTTCCAATACTTCATCAACACCCGTAGTACGGCGAACGAAGCGCCGGTGGTGACCTTGCACGATGGACAGGGCAAATTGGTGAAGCAGCTAAAGGACAACGTGCGCTTGAAGCAGGCGCTCGCGGACTATGGTGCGAGCCGCAAGGAATTCTTCCAATTCACCACGAAAGGTGGCGTGGTCCTACGCGGCTGGATGATGAAACCAGCGGCCTTCGATCCCACGAAGAAGTACCCCGTGTTGATGACGCAGTACAGCGGCCCCAATAGCAACGAAGTGTTGGACAAATTCGATGGGCGCGACCTGCTGTGGCATACGCTGCTGAACCAGAAAGGCTACATCGTGGTGTGCGTGGATCCGCGCGGCACGGGCCACCGCGGGCATGACTTCCGGCACGTCACCTACGGTCAACTGGGCAAGTACGAGACCGAAGACCAGATCGCCTCGGCGAAGTGGCTGGCGGAACAGACTTATGTGGATGGTGCGCGCATCGGCATCTTCGGTTGGAGCTACGGCGGCTACATGAGCAGCTTGTGCATCACCAAGGGCGCCGACGTGTTCAAGGCCGCCATCGCTGTAGCCCCGGTGAGCAACTGGAGGTACTACGACAGCATCTACACCGAACGCTTCATGGGCCTGCCGAAGGACAACGCCCAAGGCTACGACGACAACAGCCCCATCAACCACGTGGACAAGCTGAAGGGCAATTACCTGCTGATCCACGGTCTGGCCGATGACAACGTGCACTATCAGAACGCCGCGGAAATGACGCTGGCCCTGGTGAAGGCCAACAAGCCCTTCGACCAATTCGTGTACCCCGACCGCAACCACGGCATTTACGGTGGCACCACACGCCTGCACCTGTTCGAGATGATGACGGAGTGGTTGGTGGAGAATTTGTAAAGACCAGGGGCAGGAGCAGGGGCAAGTGACGCTCGTAGGCTTGCGCCTGCTCCTGGCCCTGCTCCTGCCCCCGGGCTCCCCCTCCGCATTGCCAGTTCCCGGGCTTTCCTACCTTGGCGCACCTCAACCCCTAACACCTTCATGACCAACACCTCGACGACCACCACCGGGCACCCCCCAGGGCTGTACTGGCTCTTCGCCGCCGAAATGTGGGAGCGCTTCTGCTACTACGGCATGCGCGCCC
>JAEUTC010000209.1 GCA_016787985.1 Flavobacteriales bacterium
CCACCAGCGGATCCTGCGTCCGAACTGCGCCTTGAGCGGTTGCCACGATGGCACCTTCGAGCCGGAGTTCAGGACCATCGGTGGTTCGTACAACTCGTTGGTGTTGCATCCGGTGATCGCCAACGATCCGCAACAATCCTATACGCACCGCGTGGTGCCTGGCGATGTATCCGCATCGTTGCTGCATGCCCGGTTGAACATCTTCATTCCGAACACCTCGGGTATCATGCCCTTGGGCTTCACCGAGAACAGCGACTGGCCCGCCAATAGCGCAGTCTACAAAGCAGCCATCGACCAATGGATCGCCGGTGGTGCCCGTGACATGTTCGGTCGTGCGCCGAGCGAAGGCAACTTGCAGCCCCAGGTGACAGGCGTACTCGCTTTCGCATCCGGGAGCAGTACCAACCCCTTTCCGCGCGGCGAAGGCGAAGGAGTGCAGCCGATCGAAGTCTCCGGCGGATCGGTGGACCTTTGGTTCGCCTTCGCCGACGATACGACTCCTGCCAACGCGCTCACCTATAACAAGGTGAAAGTGGCCATGGCTGGTGCGGCGTTCGAAGCGGTGCCGGAGCTGCCGCTGCAGATCGGATCGACCATCACCGGTCCTGATCTGGGCAACTCGAACACCACCTTCACGCACAAGGTGCAGGTGCCGCTGGGGGATCATGCACCGGGAACGGTCCTCTTCGTGCGGGTCTACGTGCAGGATGCCGACCATGACACGCCCACGGAGATACCGGATGATGGCACCGGCTCACCGATGTCCAACTACTTCACCTTACGCGTGGTGGCATGAGGTACGTGCTCTTCCTCCTTCCCCTCCTGACGCTTGCGGCCTGCAAGAAGGAAAAGGCCGAGATCATGCCCAAGGAGCCTGCCATTGAACTCATCAGCGCGGATCCCGGCGCGGTGACCGAGTTCCAGGAAGCTGTAACGCTGCGCTTCAGCTATAGCGATGGTGACGGCGATCTGGGGCGATCGGATCCCGATGACTTCTCCCTCTGGGTGAAGGACAGCCGCTTGGCCGTGGCCGATGGTTACCACATCATCCCGCTGGCCCCTCCCGATGCGGAGATCGCGATCCAAGGCGAGCTCGTGGTGGAGTTGGCGCCGCTCTTCCTCTTGGGCAACAGCGCACAGGAAGTGATGACCTACACCTTCTACGTGGAGGATCGTGCGGGCAACCGCAGCAATTCGATCACCACCTCGCCGATCACGATCAACGCACAGGTCGATACCGATTGATGCCATGCGACGGATGCGGCCACTCCTGCTCATCGCTTTTTGCGCTCCGTTCTTCGGTTCGCAGGCGCAGCTGTTGCCGGAATTCAACATGGCCGATACCACGGTGACTGATTGCAAAGGCATCCTGCTCGATAGCGAGGAAGGTCCTGGAGGCAACTTGTACGGCAACAACGAGGACCTGGTCTTCACCATCGATGCAGGCAGCCAGATCACGTTGGTCTTCAGTCCGGTGTTCTGCTTGGAACAGGGCTATGACTTCATCACTTTCCACGATGGACCTTCGATCAACTCCGCTCAAATCGGTCCGACCTATTCGGGTACTACGGCACCGCCACCCATCGTAGCGAACAGTGGGGTGCTCACTGTGCATTTCGTGAGCGACCAGAACGTCGCTTATTGCGGATTCGAAGCCCAGTGGACCAGCTACGCCGCTCCACCCGTTCCACCGGTGATGACCATTCCCGTCGCTCCGGCGTGCAATAGCTCAAGGCTCGATATCCACTTCAGCTATCCGGTCGCCTGCGATTCCATGGTGGTGGACGCCGTGCAGCTGATCGGTCAAGGTGCGCCGGACGTGATCGGTGTGGCACCCATGGGCTGCGCTGCGGGCTTCACGCAGAACCTTCAGCTTTCCGTTGCACCGCCGTTCGACCGCAACTGCCCCTACCAACTCGCTTTCCGCATCGGCCTACGCGACCGTTGTGATTCGTTGTGGTACTTCACGCTCAACGCGAACACACTGATCACCACCTGTCCGATCGATGTGGAGATCATCGCCACCGCCGATACCATATGCGCGGGCACCTGCACCAACCTGACCGCCGATGTGAACGGGTGCTTGAACTACACGTATGCTTGGGATAACGGACTGCCCAACGTGCGCGGCCCGATCAGCGTGTGCCCAACGACCACGACGACCTATTCCGTGGTGGCCACCGAGAACGGCACTGGTGCGCAAGCGAGCCATGCGATCACCATCGTCGTGCTCGATCCGCAGATCACAGGTGCCCCTTCAACGATCTGCCAATCCGCCGGTGCTTTCGATCTCCAGAGCGCACCACCGGGTGGTTGGTGGAGTGGAGCGGGTATCCTCGATAGCCTCGCCGGCACCTTCGATCCCGATACCGCCGGACCAGGCAGCCACGTGCTCACTTACGGTATACCCGGTGGATGCGAGGCGCAGATCACCCTGTTCGTGGACAGTATGGATGCCGGTCTGGATGAAGCCGCGTGTCCCGGTACCGCAGCATTCCTCATCGTGGACAATACGCCAGCCGGGGGCACCTGGACAGGGCCCTTCATCACGCCCGATGGAACGTTCGATCCCAGTACCATCGGATCCTACGTGGTGACCTATTCGGCTGGGGCTTGCTCGGATACCAAAGTGATCAACGTGGACGACATTTCCGGCGAGACACAGCTCGATACCGTGTGCCAGAGCACCTATCCGTTCGATATCCCGGTGGAACCGTGGGGTGGCCGGTGGTATGGTGCGGGCATCGTGGACTCGCTTCGTGGCACCTTTGACCCCGATGAGGCCGAAGGTGGAACGCACCTGCTCACCTACGCCCTGCATGGTTGTGATGCGCAATTCACCATCCACGTGAAACCGGTCGACATCGGGGGCAGCCGGAGCGCTTGCCCAGACCAACCGTCGCCCTTCCCGTTGCAGCCAGTTGCGATACCACCAGGTGGGCTGTGGACCGGCGATGGCATCGTGGACGCTTCTGCAGGGACTTACGATCCGGTGCAAGCAGGCAACGGGTGGGATGAACTTCTCTATTTCGCACCGAACGGATGCGTGGACACCATCGGCATCCTCGTGGGTTTCACCACCCTGGATGTGGACACGCTCTTCTTTTGTGCGGGTGATGAAGCCGTGCTACTGGATGAGGAAAGCACGGGCCGCACACCTTGGGATGGAGTCTGGTCCGGAACGGCCATCGATCAGAACGTTGATGGCGACTGGCTCTTCGATCCGCAGCAAGCCGGCATCGGTGTGCATCCGTTGTACTTCAACGCCAACACCTGTGGTGATACGCTCCTCGCGATCGTACACCCGGTCGCGTTGCCCGCCGATGAGCTCACTGTTTGTGGAGCCACGGAAGCGTTCGTTCTTGCAGCGGTACCTCCGGGTGCGCTTTTCGAAGGACCGGGCACATCGCCTTCCGGTTCGTTCGATCCATCCGAGGCTGGTGATGGCACGCACATGGTCCATTATTCCACGCCTGCCGGTTGTTCGGACTCCATCGCAGTGATCGTGATCCCCTTCCTGCAGGCGGAGATCAGCGGTGTACAGGAGCGGTACTGTTCCAACGCGCTCGATGTCACCGTCGGATTGGCCCCCACGGGCGGGGTGTTCGAGGGGCTCAGCACGCTCGCATTCAACCCGAGCACGCTGCCCGATGGTGAATACACCTTGATCTACACCTACGGATCAGGCAACTGCCAGACCAGCGATACCGTGCGCTTCACGGACCATGCGGCGTTGAGCGCCGACCTGACGACCACCAACAACCCGATCTGTAGTGGTGGCGGATCCGTGATCATGGTCACTACGGAGGGCGGTGATCCTGAAGGGCTGATCACCTATCAATGGGACAATGGCTTGTATCCGGGCGCTTCGGTGAGCGTGAGCCCCTTGGAGACCACCACGTATTCGGTCTTCATCAACGATGGGTGCAGCGATCCGGTCACCGAGACCGTCACCATCGTGGTGCATCCCCCCTTCGAGCCGGAGTTCACCTTGTCGCCGCTGCAATGTTTTGGCGATCCGGGCTATGTGGTCGGTCGTGTGGATGCTGCCGGTACCTACGCGTTCCTCTGGGAAGTGGAGGGTGAGACCTCCGGAGCGGATAGTCTGGCGCTCGATGCGGGCTCGTTGGCTTTCGTTACCGTGACCAACGTGGAGACCGGCTGCGCGACCGATAGCCTGATCCGTATACCGAGCTGGCCTGTGATCACGGCGCTCTTCAGCAGCAACCCGAACGAGGAGTGCATCGACTTCGATCAGCGTGATGTCACCTTCATCGACCTCAGCAACAACGCCGTTGGAGGCTACTGGCTGATCAATGGAGATACAGTGCCATACATCCTCGGCGAGAACCCGAACTATGATCTGGGATCAGCAGGTTACTATCAGACCCAACTCGTGGTATGGAACGAAGGACTTTGCGTGGACAGCATGAGCATGGACCTCTGCATCCGCGATAGCGAGGCGGTCTTCATCCCCGATGTGTTCAGCCCCAACGGTGATGGGAACAACGATGTGCTCTTCGTGCGCGGACCGACCTTGGTGGAAGTGGAGTTCGCGGTCTACGATCGCTGGGGCAAGCAGTTGTTCGCATCGGGCAGTGTTGACCAAGGGTGGGATGGAACGGTGGCAGGTGACCGCAGTGCGAGCGGCGTGTACGTGTACACCCTGATCGCACGTGCGGAGGATGGAACGCGGATCGAAAGGACGGGTAACATCACCTTGGTACGATGATGATCCTGGCCCATAGCACTACCGAAAGCGCGCAGCGACTGCATGCGCTATGGGGCCTTGGGGCGCATCGCGGGTTCATCGCGTTTTTCGTCCTATGGATGTTCGGAGCTGGCGACGGCAAAGCCCAGGACGTCCATTTCGGCCAGTTCTTCAATGCCCCTTTGGTCATCAATCCGGCCAATGCGGGCGACATGGACGGCGATCAACGCTTCGCGATCATCCACCGTGAGCAATGGCGCAGCTTGGGCAGTCCGTTCCGCACCGATGCGTTCAGCTATGACACACCATTGCTGGAGGGCAAGTTGGGCAAAGGCCGTTACCTCGGTGTGGGTGTGAACGCTTTCAGCGATCGCGCAGGTGCTGCCCGTTTCGGCGATACCCAGGCGAACCTCAGCTTGTCCTACGCCATCCGGAGTGGTGAAGCCAGCTTGCTCGCCTTCGGTCTGCAAGGTGGCTATGGACAGCGCAGTGCGCAGTTCGACGGCCTGCGCTGGGATAGTCAGTACAATGGCGCGGGGTATGATCCTGACCTGCCCACCAACGAAGCCATGCCGAACAGCGCGTCACGCTTCGTGGACTTCGGTGCTGGCCTACTGGCGAAGGGCGAGCTCAAGAACGGCCTGCGGTGGAAGGGTGGTGCCTCCGCATTCCACCTGAACGAGCCCACGGTCTCCCTATTCGGAGGTGCGGAGGATCAACTGATGCGTCGTTTCGTGGCCCACGGGGAGTTGCGCATCGAAGGCAAGCGCTGGATATGGCTACCGAGGTTCTTCGTGGCGCAGCAAGGCACCAGTCGCGAGATCAACGTGGGTGGTCTCCTGCATCGCAGGATCGGAATGGATAGCCGCTACACCACCGACAAGAACTCGTCCGCCATCTACCTCGGTGCGTTCTACCGTATAGGCGATGCCATCGTGCCCACGCTCCAGTTCGAGTGGGAGCGAAGGTTCGTTGGAGCGATCAGCTACGACGTCAACATCAGTAAGCTGCGTGCCCAAACCATGTACCGCGGTGCCATGGAGGTGAGCTTGCAGTACATCGGTGTGTTCCGCGACAAGCGTATGCGGCTACCCAAGGGCGGGGTGCGGTGAGTCACTGCTTCTTCAGGTACAGCGTGGATGCACGGGGATCCACGGTCCACTCCTCGAATTTATCCAGGAAGGACTTCCCCAAGAGCAGGCCACCTTCTTCATCGATCACACCGACGATCACATCCTTCACTGTGAATTCGCCGATGATGATCGAACTTGCTCGGAACCGCTTGCAGTTCACGATCCGACCATCTGCCAACGTGTAATCAATAGGGTCGAGATACTGATCGGGTCGAATGGCCTGTTTCGCAATGAGTTCTTGCTCGAACGCCGTCGTGATCATACAATCACTTGCACCACTGTCGAGTATGAAGTACCGCTCAATTCCACCGACCTTGATCTTCGCCTTGAATATGTTGCCCGTGTTGATGAGCGGTATCTCATCGGTGTTCTTCTTGCCTGACACATCGGGGGATCCAACCCGCCGGTTCCCCTCGTTCGCTAGCATGTTGCGTTGCACGCAGGGGATCATGATCTCGTTGAAGTACACGGAGTTCTGATCCTGCATCTCGTTGATGTGGGCGATCGTCAAGCCCTTTCTCCGACTCTCTTCGAACACACAACGACAGGTGCCTAGGCCATCCATGCCAGCTGTAGCTTGGCCTGCGGCGGACATGCCACTGGCACACTCTTGGATCATGTTCTCGATCGCTTCGTTCCCGAACTTGGAGATCGGCACATCAGTGCGCATGCTGTTGGCCATACAGCCAAGGAATGCCAGTGCTATCGTGCTATCCGAGGCCATCATTTTGGCCAACAAAGCTTCTCCATCATCATCGCCGTCCTCGAGGTCCGTGGCCTCCACGTTGCTGAGCATGTCGATCACACACGCGCAAGCGCGTTCGGCATCGATCATCACATTCGACTTATCCGCTTTCATTTCCTTGACACAACCGGCCATCAGTTCTTGTCGAGTTCCGATCTCGTTCCCGTTCCGGTCAAGTATCATGTCGCCCTGCGCCAGTGCGCTCATGGTTGCCCATAGGGCCAGTATGGTGAGTGTATTGCGCATGCGCGTTGTCTTGGTCGGCAAGATAGTCGAGCACGCGATTTGCCCGTTCCGGTCCATTGACATGACCGCGAATGACCATCCACAAACTGATACAGGCCGATCCGAGGTCGGTATTCGTGCCGACAACAGCGCTCACCGCCCTCGTTTTAGGAAGACATACCCACCCTTCTCCGCGCCCCACGCCTGCTTGCCCTCGGCATCCCAGCCACGGTCCCAGCTCACCATGCGGTCAGGGCTCAGCACCACCTCGCTGGTGGTGTACACGGCCTTGCCTCTTTTGCTAGGGCAATCACGGTCGTGCGTGCTGCCCGTATAAGTGTTCCCCCTTCGGTGCAAGGTGATGGCGCAACCTTCCAGCCGTTCCAACGAGTCGGGGTTCAGGCGTTCGAGCTTCACTGGGTCCGCGAAAGCACCGTATAGCGCTTCGCCTCCTTTAATGGTCAGGATGTTGCTGGTGAACGTGCTGTCGTTCACCTCCTGCACGTGGTAAACGCGCTGGCGGTAGGGCTTGGCCTTGCTGTCCGCGGTGGCCTGTTCCACGTACAGCCAAGCTCCGTCCCTGCGCTTGGGCCAGATGCGTACCATTTCCAACTCGATCTCGAAGTAGCTGGTGTCGGACTTCGCCTGTTCGGCACTGGTATACGAACCGGCCATGGTGCTAGCGAGTTGTTCCAGCGCACGGGTGCGTTGAGCGTGAAGAAGGGCAGGAATGACGATCGTCGCGAGGAGTAGGATGGCGCGGAACATGGCCGGAAGTTAGCCTTCCGCCTCCACCCACATCCCGTGCTCCTTGATCAGCGCGATCAGCTCGTCCACCGCTTGTTCGCTGGGCACGTTGCGCTTCACCACTTCCTTCTCGCGGTACAGGGTGATCACGCCGGGACCGGTGCCTACGTACCCGAAGTCCGCGTCGGCCATCTCTCCCGGGCCGTTCACGATGCAGCCCATGATGCCGATCTTGACTCCCTTCAGGTGGCTGGTCCGTGCGCGGATCTTGGCCGTGGTCTCCTGCAGGTCGAAGAGCGTGCGGCCGCAGCTGGGACAGCTGATGTACTCGGTCTTGCTGGTGCGCGTGCGGGTGGCCTGCAGGATGCCGAAGGCCGTGCGGCACACCAGGTCCTCACGGCCGCCTTGCTCGTCCGCGATGAAGACGCCATCGCCCAAGCCATCGATCAGCAGCGGACCCATGTCGGTGCTGCTGTGCAGGACGAGCGTATCGTTCGAGATCGCGCCATAGGCCCGGCCGATGATCACCGGTACCGGGCATTCATGTGGGATCAACTCGAAGAACAAGCGGCGCTGCTCGGCCATGCCATGCGCGTTGTGCGTATCGACGAGCAGCACGGCGGTGGTGTCGGCCTTTAACGCGGTGATGAAGGCAGCGTCCAGGTCCGGCAATGTGGCGTACACCAGGTTGAACTGCGGGTGGCGCTCCGCACCGCCGAGGTAGTCCTTCTTCGTGAGGAAGGGGTAGTGCCGCTCCTTGTTCTTGTTCGTGAGCCAGGTGGCATGCTCCTGGATGATGCCGAGCGTCCCGGGGATCTCGAAGTCGATGCTGTGCTTGCCGATGAAGGCGTAGTCGCAGGCCTGGTCGGTGATGTTCCACTTGTCCAACGGCACGCTGTACCGGTAGCCCCAAGCGAAGAGCGTGGCAGGGGTGATCTCCTTCCGGTTGCTGAGGTCGGCCATCACCACCGGCACATGGCGCGCACCGATGTTGAGCACCTCGCGGCTGTGGCGGCGCTGGTGGCTGAAGGGGTCCACTGGCACCTGGGTCACCTCGGGGATGGGTGCATGGCCTTTCCGGTCGTTGTAGCGGTCCACCAACGCGCGCGCCACGGGGATCTCGAACTCGGGGTCCTCCGTGAGGCTCACGCGTACGGTGTCGCCGATGCCGTCCTCCAGCAGGGCACCGATGCCCGCCGCGCTCTTGATTCGGCCGTCCTCGCCGTCGCCGGCCTCTGTCACGCCCAGGTGCAGCGGGTAGTCCCAGCCTTCGGCCATCATGCGGTGTACGAGCAGGCGGTATGCCTGCACCATCACCTGCACGTTGCTGGCCTTCATGCTCAGCACGATCTCGTGGTAGTTCTCGTCGCGGCAGATGCGCAGGAACTCGAAGGCGCTCTCCACCATGCCCTCGGGCGTGTCGCCGTAGCGGTTCAGGATGCGGTCGCTGAGGCTGCCGTGGTTGGTGCCGATGCGCATCGCCGTACCGTGCTCCTTACAGATGCGCACCAGCGGGGTGAAGCGCTCGCGGATGCGCTCCAGCTCCTCGGCGTACTCCGCATCGGTGTACTCGCGCACATCGAACTTCTTCTTGTCGGCGTAGTTGCCGGGGTTCACGCGCACCTTCTCCACGATGCGGGCGGCCACTTCGGCGGCGTTGGGCGTGAAGTGGATGTCGGCCACCAAGGGGGCGTTGAAGCCCGCCGCGCGGATCTGCTTCTTGATCTCGGCCAGGTTCTCCGCGTCCTTCTTGCTGGGCGCGGTGATGCGCACCAGCTCGCAGCCCGCCTCGATCATGCGGATGCTCTGGGCCACGGTGGCCGCGGTATCCATCGTATCCGTGGTGGTCATGCTCTGCACCCGGATGGGGTTGTGCCCCCCGATGCCGATGTCGCCGATGCGCACGGCGCGGGTCTTCCAGCGTTCGTAATGCGTGAGGCTAGGACAGTACTGCCTGGGGACGAGGAGGGTGGAAGGCATGCGGGATCGGAGGTGCGAAGATACCGGACTCAACGGTCAGTCCTTGGTGGGCGTGCCTGTGCGGCTGGCATCCACGAAGGTCCATCCGGAACTCTCGGCAATAGTCTTCATTATGGAAGCTGCCTCAATTCTGCCTTTGGCTGCTTCTATGAACAACCCGCTTTTTGCAGCGGAGGATATGATCTTTGCCTTAGCTTTTGTTTCAATGTTTGATATGTCAGAGGCTTCAAATTCAGTGAAGATCCCTTCCTGCATGTCGTAGTAGTGAAAGGAATACTCTGTTGAAAGGATCTGGGGTTTTAGTGGACCAAACAGTCGTATCGTTCTAGTTCTCTCGTCTGCTTCCAGTCTTACTCCTTGGAGATCGTAACCAACGCTCATGGTTGCCGTGACCCTTACTATTGCGCTCTTCTGAAAAGGTGATGTTTTTCCTAGCCAGCCTTTATTCTTCTCATCGATCGTTTCAGAGTATATCTCGTTGAAGTCGCCTTCCACCGTCACCAGCTTCAACACCGGTCTGATGCGCTCGAGCAGCACGGTGGAACTGACCTGTTCAGTGGCCCGATCCGGCTCGTAAACGGCTCGGGTGATGAAGAACACCAACAGCGCGACACCCACCAGAACGAGCAAGCCCTTCATCTTGTTCATGCCATTTGCTCCGGACCATGTGGCGCGGACGTGGACAAAGATCGCGCTCAGCCTTGGGTCAGCGGGTCGGGCTCCACCACTTCCGCGCGGTCGCGTTTCCGTTGGAACCAGGCGTTGGCCATCAAACACGCCAGGATGAGGGCGATGCCGATGTACGACCCGGTGCGCAATTTCTCA
This sequence comes from Flavobacteriales bacterium, assembly GCA_016787985.1. GTDB lineage: Bacteria > Bacteroidota > Bacteroidia > Flavobacteriales_F > PHOS-HE28 > PHOS-HE28. The sequence continues at coordinate 10,367 of JAEUTC010000209.1, forward strand.
TCGCTTCCCCAGATCAGCAACGCGATGATGATGGTGTACACCGGCTCCAGGTTCACCGTGAGCACCACCGTGAAGGGCGAGAGCTGGCGCATGACGGCGATGCCCGCCACGAAGGCGAACGAGGTGCAGACAAGACCCAGCAGCAGGTGCCAGACCACGGTGGTCGTGGGAAGTTCCCAAACAGGCGGTGGGAGCGCATGGGTGAGCAAGAGGTACACGGCCATGGTGAGGGCTGCCCCGGCCATCTCGTAGAATCCGATGCGCATGGCATCGCCGCGTTTGATCAGCACGGCGTTCACGATGTTGAACCACGCACTGAACAGGGCACTGAGCGTGGCCACGATGATCCCGTTGCGATGGCCGCTCTCCAGCCCGAAGATCAGGAGCAGGGCGGCCACCACCACCAGGCCCAGCACCACCTCGTACGCGCGTACCCGCCTTTTGAACCACAGCGGCTCGAGCAAGGCGGTGAAGACCGTGCTGGTGCTGAGGCAGGCCACCGCGATGCTGGCCGTACTGATCTCGATGGCGCCATAGAAGGTGATCCAATGCGCGGTGATGATCAGGCTGGTGAGCAGGTAGTGCTTCAGGTCGGGGGTGGCCGGCGAGAGCGATCGCTTCAGCCACAGAGCCGCAGCTGCCAGGCCCACCATCGCGATGAGCGTACGCGTATAGACCAGTTGCATCGTACCCTGGTGCTCCTGGATCAGTTTGCCCAGGATGCCCGTGAATCCCCAGATGAACACCGTGAGGTGAAGGAGGAGCAGGGCGTTCCGGCGTGCATGCATGGCGGCGCCGCAAGGTACAGGGCGCTGGGGTCATTGGCCGTAGTCAACCCGGCATCAACGGATCGAGCTGAGCTTTTCGCGCAAGCTGGCCACCAAGGTCTCCTGCTTCGCGATCTCCGCGCTCTTGTTCGCCTGGTCCTGTACGTTCTTCTTGATGGCCTGGGTGAGCTCTTCGACCTTCTTGTTCATGCTCACCTCTTCCTCGTGGGCCTTGCGGTTCTGCGTTTGCGCGCGATCCTTGTCGCGGATCAAGGCGCTCAGTTCCTTGCTGCCCTCCTTGTCCGGGGTGGTGCCCAATTCGCTCTGCAATGCGGTGATGCGGGGGCCGAGCTCATCCGCCTCCACACGGGTGCGCTCCTGATCCTGCACCGCTTCGGCGGCCCGTTGTTTGCTCTTCTCGATGTTGGCCTCGTCGCGTTCCTTGTCGCGCTCAAGATCCGACAATTCCTTCTTGAGCTTCGACAAGCCGCGTTCGGCGAGACTGAGCTCCTGTTCGGCCAGTTGCCGACGGATGGCCGTGCTGCGCTGTTGCACGAAGGCTTTCGCGCTTTCGAACACCGGCGCCTCACTCGTGGGGCTTACGAATCCCGCCGTGGTCATGATGGCCACATGGGCCGTGAGATTCGGACTGTTCTTGCGTTGTTCCGCCTTCACGTACACACGCACCGTGTCACCCGAGACCTGCGGGACCAAGGCTCCGTGGCCGATCACCTCCTTCTTGTTGCTCACCGAGGCGCTGATCTTCTTTAGCTCGTCGCGCCAATAGCTCTCCACGTACTTGGCATCGGTGCCTTCGAAGAAGAAGCTGAAGGTGGGGTGGACGCCATCGCTGAAGCCGAAGGAAGAGACCTCCACTGTGTGCTGGGCAAGGACGGTGCCGGCGAACAGCGACTGAAGGAGCAGGGTGCGAAGCAGGTTCATGGGACGGTCTTCTCTACAATGGACGTGCCGAAGCCGAGAGGTCACACCTCATCATCCACTTGGGATACCCCTCCGCTCACCACGAATTTCATCACGTCAGCCGCACGCGCATCCAGCGGGGTCACGTTCTGCGCCGGTACGATGTACAGGTTGCCGCTCCAGTTGAAGGCGTGGGGGAGGTATACGGCCACCTTCTCCGGCCCGAGGCCCAAGTGGCTCAGGTCGTTCTGGGTGATGAACCCGAGCCGTTCCACTTCGGTATTGCCGCCCAGTTTCACCAGCACGGGCCGGTCGAATTTGCGTTTGCTGCCCACGATGGCCTCTACGAGGTCCTTCACCGCATCGTACAAGGTCTTCAGGAAGGGTATGCGTTGCAGCAGCTCCTCGCCGAAAGTGGCCAGCGGTTCGTACAGGAAGGTGGTACCCAACCAGCCCACCACGGTGATTATGGCGAGCAGGGTAAGAAGCCCCAGGCCTGGGATGTCCAGGGGGATGATGCCATCGAGGAAGCGCAGGGACTGCCAGAGCGCCCATACGATGATGGTGACCGGCGCCAGGAGCAATAGACCCCGGAAGAAGAAGCTGAGCAGGATCCGTCCGATGCGGCGGGAGGTGAGGCTCATGGTGGCTTGGAACGCCGCAAAGCTAGCTGCCCTTTCGCGGTGAACACGTTAAAGGCTCTCCCGCACCTTCTTCGGCAAGCTGGCCTTCACCAGTTCGTATGAATGATCGGCCAGCTCCAACAACAGCTTGCCGGGAACGCCGCCTTGTGCATCCACGGTATTCCAGTGCTGCTTGTTCATGTGGTAGCCGGGCTTGATCCCCTCGTAGCGCTCTCGCAGTTCCACCGCGCGCTCCGGGTCGCACTTCAGGTTCACGCTTTCGAAGGCGTCCACATCCAGCAACGCGAAGATCTTGCCACCCACCCGGAACACTAGGACTTCCGGGCCGAAGGGGAAGTCTTCGCTGAAGCCGGGCTTCTTCAGGCAATGTGCTCGGAAGTCCTCCAAGGTCATGGCAACAGGGCATAAAGGACGGGCCTGCTGGGCGCCGCGTCGTTCATGAAATGGGGCAGCTGCAATTCGAGCAGGTAGTCGCCGTCGCGCACCTCTCCAGCAATGTGGAGCAGCTCGGTGATCGTGCGTTCGCGGTCCACCGTGTTGGGGAAGTCCCAGAACGCGTGATGGGCCGCCAATACGCCGCCGTCCTCTTCGCGGTCCACGCTGGGCAGGTCCAAGAGCAGGTGTTTCACCCCTATGCTGCGCAGCCAAGCACAGGCGGTGCTTTGCAGGTAGGTGGGGTTGCTGCCGCTCCAATCGCGGGTACTATTGTTCGTCTGTGGAAGAGTACGGATGATGAGCGCTTCTGGTGGGCGTTCGTTCACGGCACTCCGCAATTGTTCCAAGGTGATCACCTGGTCGGTCTTCGCATCGGGCGCACGGCGCTCCTCGGGCCGTACGCTGATCAGCTGGGCAGTGAAGAAGTAGCGTTTCAACTGATCGCCGACAGGAAGCACATCCGGTGCGATGTGGCCCACGCTTTCCGTGTGCGTGCCGTGCCCATGCGGGTTGAAGAAGATGTTGCGGAAATTCACCGGTGATCCCGCTTTCACGGCGTATTCGATCGCGCCGTTCTTCACCGCTTCCATACGCACCGGCTCTACCCACCAGGCACGCAGTTGATCCGCGCCATCGTGCAGGGGAAAGGACAGGTCGATCGGTCTGGCGAGGTCTACCCGGAAGGTGCGACCGTGGTGGGTGATCTCAGCGATCATCGTCGGTTACGAAGAGGTCCGATGCGATGCGGTCCGCGAAATGACGACCCGCCTTGCTCAAAACTAAGCGTCCATCCACTACGCTGATATGACCGTTCGACACATGCCGTTGGAAGGCCGACGAGTTGAGTCCGAGGGCATCCACTTCCAATCGGGTGAGGTCGACGCCCGCCGCGGTGCGCAAGCCCGTCATCAGGCGTTCATTCGTGCGTTGTGCAGGCGAGAGCGTCTCTTCCTCCCAATACGATGTGCCTTCTTTCACCGCCTTGATGTACACCGCGTTGTTGGCGATGTTCCAGCGGCGCGACCGGCCATCGAACGAATGCGCCGACGGGCCGATCCCGAGGTAGGGTATGCCTTCCCAATAGCTCTTGTTGTGGCGCGAATGGTGGCCGGGCCTGCCGAAGTTGCTGATCTCGTAATGCTCCAGACCGGCCTCTTCCATGCGTGCCATCAGGCGGTCGAATTGGACACTTTGATCCTCATCTCCCGGCATGTGCACGCCGCCTTTCTTCACCTGGTGGGCCAAGGCGGTCTTCTCTTCCACGGTGAGGCAATAGGCGCTCAAGTGTGGCATGCCATGGTCCAGAGCGATGGTGAGCTGCTCGTCCCATTCGGCCAGGGTCATCTCCGGTAGCCCGTAGATAAGGTCGATGGTCCAGGTCGTGAAGCCTGCCTTCGCGATCAGGTCGATGCTGGTCAGCGCTTGCCGTGCATCGTGGGCACGACCCATCCACCGCAACCGATCATCGCGGAAGCTCTGCGTACCCAAGCTGATCCGCGTGATGCCAGCGCTTTTCCATTCGCTCAGCCGATCAGCGGTAATGTCATCAGGGTTGGCTTCGAGGGTGACTTCCGCATCGCGTTCCACCCGAAAGAGGTCGCGGGCCTGCTGGATGAATGACGCGATGCGCCCCGGCTCCAGCAGGCTTGGCGTTCCTCCGCCGAAGTAGATCGTGGCCACACGGCCATCGCCCAATTCGCGGCTGCGCTTGATCATCTCGAGCTCCATCGCATCCAGCACTCCGGCGTGATCTTTCGCAGTGCTGAAATGGAAGTCGCAGTACGTGCAGGCTTGGCGGCAGAAGGGGATGTGCAGGTAAACGCCGGACATCGCGAGTGCTGTATTCATAGATATGACCAGAATACCGAAAGCGTTTCTTCAGAGACGCTACTAGGATAGCGCCATCGATGAAGATCGATGATCAGGAAGGCCAATAGTACCTGGACTATTGCCACCCATGGGGTCAGATGAAGCCGCTTTCTTATCAACCACCAGAGAGTTACCGATGGAGCGAGGAATGCTAGTATGTATACTGGTAAATCAATAAGAATGAACCAAAGTGACATGATGCCCTGATTGACACCAATGTCCTCTCTCAAATTGTAGCGATAACAGATAACCAGAACGGCGAGGAGGAGTAGTGAGCACCACAAAGAGAAGATGACCTTTTGCCGTCTCATCATTCGCTAACTAGCGCGGTGCGCAATACCCCTTGGTCCAAGGTGATCCGGAACGTGGTGCCTTTGCCAGGGGCACTGCGCTTCACGATGATCTTGCCGCCGTGGTATTGTTCGATGATGCGTTTGCTCAAGGATAGACCAAGTCCCCAGCCACGCTTCTTGGTGGTGAAGCCCGGTTGGAACACGGTACGATGCTGCGCGGCCGGGATGCCCTTGCCGGTATCCGTTACATCCACGTACACCTCGCCACCTTCCGGAATGATCTCCACGGTGATGGATCCTTCTCCCTCCATGGCATCCACCGCATTGCGGATGAGGTTCTCGATCACCCAGCTGAAAAGGGCCCTGTTCAAGGGTACCACCATGTCCGCATCGGGCGGCTGGTGTACTTCGATCTTCACACGGCCCGGTAACCGTGGCCGCAGATAGAGCACGGTGGCGCGTAGGGTGTGGTAGAGCTTCTCCGGTGTGAGGTCAGGCGCCGATCCGATCTTGCTGAAGCGCTCGGTGATCACTTCGAGGCGATCGACATCCTTGCGCATCTCGTTCACCGCTTCGGGGTTGTTCTCCTTCAGCAGTTCCATCCACGCCATCAACGAACTCAGCGGTGTGCCCAGCTGGTGTGCGGTCTCCTTGGCCATGCCTACCCACACCTGGTTCTGCTCCGCATTGCGGAAGATGCTGAAGAGCGCGTAGGCCACGATGAGGAAGAGGCCAAGGATGACCAGCTGTACGTAAGGGAAGTAGCGCAGCTGGGTGATGACCAGCGATTCCTCGTAGAAGATGTAGTTGCGGCCTTTGCCCGGCAGGTCGAAGGCGATGGGTGCGTTGGCCTGGGCCATGGTGCGGATCCGCGCCTGCAACGCGGAGCTGTCCTGCACGATCTCGGGCTCGATGTTCCCCGTCTCGATCACGCGCGTCTGCGTGCTGTCGGTATAGATCACCGGTACGGCTGCGGTGCTCATCACCGTCTCCGAAATGAAGGATCGGATGATGCCGTCCATCACCTCATGCAACTCGGTCACCACTTTCGAGTCCTTGTAGTAGAGCAGCTGTTTCTCCACGCCGGGTATGGCGATGCCGATGGGCTTGTACACCTTGGCCATGGCCTTGATCTCCTGGGCCAGACGCTTCGGGTCGTTCACCACGGTGCTGTCCATGTTGCGATCGAACCGCTTGTTGCCCTTCTCGTCCGTGATCACAACGGGCACGGTGGTGTTATCGCTCACCACGCGCAGGTAGAAGGAGAAGTCGGTCTCGTCGCTGCTGCCCAGCCGTTGCATGGCCTCCGCGAAGAGCTGCACCTTCTTGCGCTCCTCCTCGCGCAACCGGTCGAAGAGCTTTTCGGTGTAGTTGACCAGTTCGGCGCGGTTCTTCACCGCCTCGGCCCAGAGCTCCACTTTGCGCCTTTCCTCGGCACGTATGCGCTCCACGATGGTGTTGCTGTACCACAACGAGGCACCCACGATGAGCATCGCCACCACGGCGAGCACCAGCTTCCATCGTTGTTTACGGGAGTACAGGTCCATCGACGGGGTGAAGTTCGGGAGAGCGCGGCTATTTTACCGCAACGACGCCACGAACGCTACGGGTTCGCCACGAACGGCAGGGGTTTGGCGGTTGAACGATGACGTGGTGTCGTGGTGGTGGTGGATCACTCCACCTCGAAGAGGACTTCTTCCTCCTCCTGTTTCTCCTTCATCAACCGACCCAGCCCTTTGCGCTGGCGGGCAGGCGTGCCTTGCGCACCGGCCGTGGGGTTGGTATCCAGCCCTTGTTCTTCCACCTCGAACCGCGGTGCTGCCGGGTCGCTCTTCGTGGCTGCGGGGTCCTCTGGTCGTGTCTTCCCTTTGAAAAGACCCAACTCTTCGCGCAGGATCTGTTTCAGTTCCTGTTTCTCCTGCTGGAACTGCTTCTGTCGTTTCGCCGCCGCCATGGCGCCATCGTTGGCGAATTGAGGGTCGTTGGCGGTGCCGTACATGTGCAGGAAGAGCCGCATGCCTGTGCCATCATCCACCACGGGACCGAACTCGTCATCTGCACTGCTCTTGCGGAACAGGTCGCTCAGCCTGAAGTTGAGGTGGTGATCGATGCGGTCGTCGAACCAGTGCGTGCCGCTCAGTTCGATGTCCATGACCGAGCTGCTCACCAGCATTTGCGGGATGTGTACGGCGCCGTTGCGGATCTCGATCTGGTTCTCGAGGCGCGCGAAACGGATGTCGCCGAGGCGCCGCCGCAATTCGGGTACATCCACGAACGGAGAGACCAGCTTGTTCTTCTGGAGGTGATCCGCCACTTCCAGCATCGGCGCATGCCCTTTGATCACGCCATTGTCCACACCGATGTCGATCACACAGACCAACCGGTCCATGTCGAGCTTCATGGTCGGCGAGAGCGGCGCGTTGAAGGCTACCTGGGCCTTGGTGCGGCCGCTGATGTGGCGGTGGCCGATGAAGTCCTGGCCGAAGTCCTGGAACTCCTTGAACAGCTGCTGCAGTTCGATGCCTTCCAACGCCGCATTGATCGCGAGCGGATAGGACCGCGAGGCATCACGCGCATCCAGTTCCAAAGCACCACTTACCGTTCCGGATGCGGTGGCGAAGCTCATCGGGCTCACGCGGAGTATGCTGCCCTTCATGTTCATCGTTCCGCGTATGTCGGTGGCCTTGAACTCCTCGAACACCAGTTCGTCCACGCGCGCCTGCAAGGCCAGTTCAATGGAAGCTGGTAGTGTGAGTTCATAGTCCTTGCTCGCTGCATCGGCTCCTTCGCTGCTGATGAGTGCGGCTAGGTCGATGCGCGGCGAGCTGCCCTTGGCTTCGATCACTAGACGTTGATCATCGAAGAGCAGATAGGGGATGAGGTTGCGCAAGGTCCCGCTCAGCACAAGTTCGTTCCCCTGTAGCACCGTCTTCAAGCCTTGCACGGTGGCGTCGTTCCCGTGGATGGCCAGGTCGGCATCGAGTTGCTGCACGGTATGGCGCACACCCTTCAACTTCAAAGTAGCATTGCGCGTGGCCAGCGTGCCATTGATGTTCAAGGCCCGGATATCGGAGGCGCGCACATCCCCCATGTCGCGCATTTTCCCACGGATGTGCAGATCGGCGCTCAACCGGCCACTCACCTGTTCCAGGGTGTCCACCTGTGCGAAGCGGAGCAGATCGGCCAGCGCGATGTCGCTGCGGAGGTCGGCCTTCACCGTGGCGTTGGTGAGCCCCGTGCTCTGCCAGTTCCCGCTCACCGTGCCCGTACCGCTGCGGGCCGAGAAGTTCTTCACCACGAGTTTCTGCGGAACGCCGCTGGGCGAAAGGTCCAGCGCGAGTTCACCGAAGACATCATTCACCGTGGTGCCGCTGCGTTGTTCCTTCAATCGGCCTTTGGTCACCTTGGCGCCCAGTGAAAGCGATGGGCCGCTGACCGGACCGCTGTAATGCACGGCCAGGTCCACCTCGCCCTTCATGGTATAGCCTGCGACGCTCTGCTTGAGGCCATCGGGTAGAAGGTTCACCGCGTCGGCCAGTTCCAGACCAAGGCCATTGGCCCGTAAGTCCACGGCAGTTCCGCGGACGCTTTCGGTAACGGCCAGTGTTACTTCCAAGGGCACGGATCCACTGTTGACTTCGCCTTTCGTGATGCGGAACAGGGCATCCGGGGCACCGAATTCCATGTTGAGCTTCAAGTAGGCCTGACGGTCGGCGAGGACGGTCGTTCTCCCGTCCATCCATGCGAGCAGATGCGCATCGCCGTTCAAGGTCAGCGTGTTCAAGTTCTCCCCGAAGCGACCACTGAGGGCCAACGCATCGCTGTGGGTGGTGATGACCAAGGCCGACCG
>JAEUTC010000215.1 GCA_016787985.1 Flavobacteriales bacterium
AACTGTTACGAACAGTGCCCCCGGGATTGAAGCCGTATTATCGCGATCGGGTCAATGCCTATTTCGGTACTTTTGACCGACCCTGAACGCCATGGCCGCTTTGATCGAAGAGCTCGAATTCACGCAACGGATCGACTTCCCTGCCAAGGCCGAGAACATCGCTCTCGCCGAGAAGCTGATCGACGAGGCGTGCACGAAGAACAACGTGCACGAAAGTCACTACGGTAACATCCTGATCGCCCTTACCGAAGCGGTGAACAACGCCATTCATCATGGGAACGGGTTGGACCCATCGAAGTCCGTTACACTGGGCTATGTGGTGAAGGGTGATCGGATCATCTTCATGGTCCAGGACCAGGGCCCAGGCTTCGACCACGACCATCTGCCAGACCCTACAGACCCGCAGAACATCGAGAAACCTCATGGCCGTGGGGTCTTCCTCATGCGGGCCCTCGCCGACAGTGTGGAGTTCAGCGACCATGGCGCCACCGTGGCCATGGCCTTCAGCCTTCAGCCGGTCACCGAATAATGGCCACCTCCGGCTCCATCGAGTTCATCGTTCAAGACGTTCCCGATGCGTTCCGTGAGCGTACCCGTACGCGTAAATGGCTCTATCGCGTGGCCCAAGACCATGGCACCCGGATCGATCGGGTGAACTTCGTGCTCATGTCGGATAAGGACCTCCTGTACTACAACGAGACCTTCCTCCACCACGACGACCTTACCGACGTCATCACCTTCCCGGTGGAAAGCAACAACGGTGTTGCAGGTGACATCCTCATCAGCTACCACCGCATAAAGGAGAATGCCGCCACGTTCGGCGCCTCCTCTCAACTGGAGCTGCGGCGCGTGATGGTCCATGGGCTTCTGCACTTGCTGGGCCATAAGGACAAGACCAAGGCGCAACGTGAGACCATGCGCCAGTTGGAGGAGAGGTTCCTCGCGCGCTTCCCGAAGTCTTGAAAAGAAGCAGGGCCGGCTTCAAGAAGCCGGCCCTGGTATCATTCGACCAACGAAAGGTCACTTCGCGGCTGGCTCCTTGGCCGCGCCGAGCTTGTCCTTCATACCGTTCAATTGTGCGGTGCTGGCGGTGATCACCTCTCTGGCCTTGGCGAAAACACCCTTGCTCGTCTCGGGTGTGGCCTTGTTCACCAGGTCCAACTGTTCCATCAGCGAAACCTTGATGGTCTTCAGGGCATTCGCGTTGTTCATATGACCCTCCTGCTCCGGGCCGCTGGTGCTCGAAGCCATGTCGACGGCACGCTTGATCAAGCCCTCTGCCATACCCAAGCTGTTCTTGAGCTCACCGGACAGCTCGCGTTTCTGCTGGGTCAGCTCATCCGTGGCCTGTGGGGCGCTCACGGTGCCGGTGCCTTTGGTGGTCGGGGTCTGTGCCACAGCCGCCGTGCTGGCGAAAAGGGCAACGAAAAGGGTGAGAACGGTAGTGCGCATGGTTCGTTTGGGTTCGATAGGGGTTTGACGTGCTTGGTGGTGCTTTGGTTGTTCGGACTACCAAGACCGTGCCGCCAAGATAATATCAGAGGACGATCTGAAGCGAGAACTCCTGGCCATCTAATGGTCGTCGGACTCGGTCAAGCCCATCTCAGGCCTCAAGGAATGACGAAGCGTCCGGTTGGGCCACCTCCTGTGATCCGCCATAAGTAAACACCAGGCGCCATGGACCCGGTACCGATCCGCGCTTGGCCGTTCTGGATACCGACGCTTCCCACTTGCAAGCCTCGGGCATCGAGGAGGAGCAGCCGCGCTCCCGGTGTACCGCTCGGCAGCATGGTCCAGGTGGTCCCCGAAGCGTCATGCTGGATGCGGACGCCCGACACGCGCTCACGATCGGGAAGACCGACATTCAGCTCGGCGGCATTGAAGCCCATCAGAACCGGGTCGTGATCGCTGCTCCGGAACGCATTGGCCTGGTAGCGCGAAAGGTTGGTGTCACGGTAGTCCAATGTGTTGGGTTCGTCCGCGTTGATGTGCCACACCCCCGCCCCGGTGATGGCTTGGTCCATGGCCGGAGTGGCGAACGCATGGTCTAGTGCCCCGAACATGGCCGCATACGAATAGGTATGGCCACCCGAAACCGACTGGCGGACCAGGCCTGAAGCACGAAGCCGGTCGATCGGGTCTTCCTCGGAATAGGCGTTGAGGTCTCCCATGATCAACTGAGCCTCGATGCCCGTTGCCGCGCGAACACGCTCCCAGTGATCCACCAGTGCGCTCACTTGTGAGCGACGCAGCGCGTTGAAGCACCCTTGGCCATCCCCTTGATCCAGCTCGAGGCCCGTGGCATTGTCGCAGAGTTTGCTGCGCAGGTGCATGGTGCTAAAGAGGAATCGTGCACCCGAGGCGTTCACCTCGAAGCCCTGGGTGAGGTGTGGGCGCTGGAATATCCCGGTATTCAACCAGTACAGCTCCGTGGACGGGGTCAAGACCGAGGGTTTGTACAGGATGATCGTTCGGGTGCCCTGCCCAAAGGCGTCCTCCTCCAAGGTGGCATAGGTGCCCGCGCCAACAGCCGCGTTCAACCCCGCTTGGAGGTGTTCCGATGCGGCATCGGCGTTCTCGATCTCGCAGAGTGCGATCACATCAGCGTCCAACGCCGAAAGAGCCGCCACCAGCTTGGTGCGCTGGCGAAGGAGCTCTGCAGTGTTCTCGGCACCCCAAACTCCTAGGGTGGTGAAGTAGTTGAGCACATTGAACCCCGCTGCGCGCACTGTTCCGCCAACCTCAGGCACATCGGGTCGCGGATCATGCTGCGGATCGACCGGACCGACCGGTTCCACTTTGTAATCACCGAACGAGTAATGGAGCACGCCGCGGAGGTCCGTGACCGTGGACCCACACCGAAGCGTCCCATTGGCATCGGCCCATGGGACCGGCGTGGGCCATACCGATGTGCGCATGTCATCAAGCCGGACCCTGCTTCTATCCACGATGTCCTGAGCCGTCTGCACGGCCAGGCTGTTACCGGCGCCGGTGCTCGTGGTGCCGGAGGCGATGGCATCGTTCGGATCGATGTGGTCCGTGGGGATACGCGAGCGCTCCGGTGCCAGGATGATCTCCCCGTATTGGGTCCAGTCCTCATTGCCCACCACCACCAGTTCGCCCGGGAATCGGAGCAGCATGCCCTCCCAGCGTTCCCAAACCAGATCGGAGGCTACTGGGAGGACCACATCCGTAGGAGTGACCACACCGGTACCCAGAACGGTGTAGTTGGCATTGGTGAGTTCCGTGAGCCCATTGAATTCCACCACCGTTCCCGTTACCGCTACCCGCAGTCCGGCCGCAAGCCCACCGGCGTTGGGCGCATACACGAAAATGCCGTTGCTGGTGTTCTCGTTCCCATCACACCCGGGCTGTTCGATGTAATACCCATTGATGGATCCGGCCCCGGTGAACACGGCGCTGACAATGCCCTCGGTGGTGACCTGTTGACCTACATAGGGACTACTGGCGCCGCTGCCCTGGATGGCGCAGATCGGTTGCGCATGAACGACCGACGGGAACAGAGCAAGGATGATGAAGATGCGTTGCATGGGTGGGACCTAGGCGAAGGTACATGCGCTTTCAGCGCTGTTCCGTGGACAACCAAAATGCACCCTTGGCTGGAAAGGTTAAGGCCCCCAGCAACTTTGTGCCCCAGTTCCATTCCATGCGCTTGCACTTCCGTTACCTGCTCCTCGCATTGCCCTTCGCGGCTTGCGGAACCAATGAACCCACCCCAGCGAACATGACCAACCCGTTATCGGTAGCCAGTACCCTTCCCTTCCAAGCTCCTGTCTTCGACAAGTTGAAGGACAGCGACTACGAGCCTGCCATCGAAGCGGGCATGATCGCACAACTCGCCGAAGTGGAGGCTATCACCGCACTTGCGGAACCCCCCTCGTTCGAGAACACCATCATGGCCATGGAGCTGACCGGACGCGACCTCACGCGCGCCTCCAATGTTTTCTTCAACCTCACGGGTAGCGCCACGAACGACAGCCTGCAAGCCGTTAAAGCGCGCCTGATGCCGAAGCTTTCCGCGCACAGCGACGCCATCACCCTGAACGCCGCGCTCTTCCAACGCGTGAAGGCGGTCTATGATGGGCGCTCCACCGCGGGGTTGGATCCGGTGCAACAGCGCCTCGTAGAACGGTACTACACCCGGTTCGTGCGGGCCGGGGCTCTCTTGGATGAAGCAGGCAAAGAGCAGCTGAAGAAGTTGAACGGGGAAGAGGCCGACCTGAACACCCGTTTCCAAGACAATATCCTGAAAGCCCGCGCGGCATCTGCCGTGGTGGTGGAGAACGAGATCGAACTCGCCGGGCTGAGCGAAGAGGCGATCGCCGCGGCTGCGGAAGCCGCCAAAGCCAAAGGGTATGACGGGAAGTGGCTCATCGAGCTGATCAACACCACCGGACAGCCAACGCTGGCTTCGCTAACGGATCGCCGCCTGCGTGAGCGCATCCACAAGGCCAGCACCAGCCGAAACACCAGCGGCGAAACGGACAACCGCCCCATCGTGGCTCGCTTAGCGCAACTGCGTGCCCAGAAAGCCCGGCTCCTTGGCTTCCCGAATTGGGCCTCCTATGTGATGGACGACCAGATGGCCAAGACCCCCGAGGCGGCACTAAAACTGCTCGCCGGACTTGCCCCCAATGCGGCACGGAACGCCCAAGCGGAGGCCGCCAAGCTGCAAGCCCTCGCCGACCAACAGAAGGCCGGATATCGCCTTGAGGCATGGGACTGGGACTTCTACAGCGAGCAGGTCCGCAAGGCCGAATACGATCTCGATGAGGCGGCCCTGAAACCCTACCTGGAGTTCGACAGTGTGCTCGTGAACGGCGTGCTCTACGCCGCCGAGAAACTCTACGGACTCACGTTCAAGGAACGGAAAGACCTCCCTGTTTACCACCCCGATGTGCGCGTATTCGACATCATCGATACGGGGGGCACCGCTATCGGGCTATTCTACGGCGACTACTTCGCCCGTGACAATAAGAATGGTGGCGCGTGGATGAGCTCGTTCCTGGACCAGAGCACCCTGCTTGAGCAACAACCCGTGATCACGCAGAACTGCAACTATGTGAAGCCGGCCCCGGGGCAGCCCTGCCTCCTGAGCTTCGATGATGTGACCACCCTCTTCCATGAGTTCGGCCATGCCTTGCACGGCATGCTGAGCCGACAGACCTATCCCCTTTTTAGTGGCACCAACACCAGCACCGACTTCGTGGAATTCCCTTCGCAGATCAACGAAGCCCTGGCCACCGATCCTGCCGTGCTAGCCAACTATGCCAAACACTACAAGACCGGAGAGCCGATGCCTGCGGAACTGATCGCCAAGATGAAGCGCGCCAACACCTTCAACCAAGGCTATGCTACCAGTGAGTACCTGGCTTCGGCACTGCTCGATATCGAGTGGCATATGCTTTCGGCCGATGCCCCCTTGGTGACCGATGTGGATGCCTTCGAGCGCGCCGCACTGAAGAAATACGGACTCGACAACGCGCTGGTACCTCCGCGGTACAAAACGAGCTACTTCAGCCACATCTGGGGTGGTGGCTATGCGGCCAATTATTACGCCTACATGTGGAGCGAGGTGCTTGATGCCGATGGCTGCGCTTGGTTCCAGGAGAACGGCGGGTTCAACCGCACCAATGGGATGCACTTCAGGAGCACTGTCCTCTCTCAGGGCGGAAGCAAGGAGGGCCAACAGCTGTACCTCGATTTCACCGGTCGCGCTGCGCGTTTGGAACCCCTTCTGATCCGGCGTGGACTGAACTGATGCGGTAGCCGATGTTCTGGTAAAGCCGCCTTATGCCCGGTTCCGATGTTCGGCATTCCAAAGCCGATACATCACATCGCGGATAGCTTCCACCTCATGCGCGGTGGTCGGGAACTCTTGTTCCTTGCGGTCTTGTGTTCCTCGCACCTCGTTCAGGTGGCGATCATCGGTCAGCCAGCGCAAGAGTTCAGCGGTGATGGTTCGAGCTTCCATGGCCTTTACTTCTGGTTGCGCTGGTAACCAGTCAAAGGCTGTGCCACCACTCATGCCAGCGCAGCCACACTCCAAGGTCCGCCACCAGCGGGCATTCCCGGCCTAGCCCACCCCAGAATGGCCTAACCAGTGATCCAACCGATCCATGATCGATCTAACTTTGCTGCGTCCATGGAACCTATACCTACTAGATCATCTCAATTCCCTGAAGATCAGGGATCCGAGGGGTAGGTTCCACGTGGAACATGAACGATGGAAGAGGTATATGATGTGATCGTGGTCGGTGCTGGCCATGCCGGTAACGAGGCGGCCGCCGCGGCCGCCAACATGGGTTCGAAAGTCCTGCTCATTACCATGAACATGGGAGTGATCGGGCAGATGAGCTGTAACCCTGCCATGGGTGGGGTGGCCAAAGGACAGATCGTTCGTGAGGTGGACGCGCTTGGCGGATACTCCGGTATCGTCACCGACCGTAGCACGGTCCAGTTCCGAATGCTGAACCGCAGCAAAGGACCGGCCATGTGGAGCCCACGCGCACAGAACGACCGTGCACTTTTCGCGAACGAATGGCGGCGGCTTCTTGAGTCCACCCCCAATGTTCATTTCTGGCAGGACAGCGTCAACGAGATCATCATCGTTGCCGGAGCGGTCGCAGGTGTGCGCACCGGTCTCGGGAAAACGATCCGCGCACGCGCCGTGGTGCTCACCAGTGGCACCTTCATGAACGGCGTCATGCACATAGGAGAGAAGCAACTTGGTGGCGGACGGGCGGGCGAAAAGGCCAGTCACGGGATCACGGAACAACTCGTTCGGCTAGGCTTCGAAGCTGGTCGCATGAAGACCGGAACGCCTCCCCGTGTGGATGGCCGTAGTATCGACTACAGCGCACTGGAAGAGCAGCCCGGCGACGCCGAACCAGGCAAGTTCAGCTTCCTACCTTCTACCCGACCACCTGTGCGGCAGCTCTCCTGCTGGATGACGTACACGAGCCCCGAAGTTCACGACATACTCCGCACAGGCTTTGACCGCAGCCCGATGTTCAATGGACGCATCAGAGGTCTTGGGCCAAGGTATTGCCCTAGCATCGAGGATAAGATCGATCGGTTCGCAGACAAGGACCGCCATCAGATCTTCGTAGAGCCGGAGGGCTGGGATACGGTGGAGACCTATATCAATGGCTTCAGCACAAGCCTGCCCGAGGAAGTGCAGCTCGAAGCTCTTCGGCGCATCCCTGGATTCGCCCATGCTCGGATGTTCCGTCCCGGCTATGCAGTTGAGTATGATTACTTCCCCCCTACCCAACTCAACCACAGTTTGGAGACGAAGCTGGTGGGTGGCCTCTACTTCGCGGGACAGATCAATGGAACCACTGGGTATGAAGAGGCAGCATGCCAGGGTTTGATGGCCGGTATCAACGCGCACCTAAAACTGAATGAAAAGGAAGCCTTCGTCCTCCGTAGGGACGAGGCCTATATCGGAGTACTCATCGATGACCTGATCACAAAAGGCACCGAAGAGCCATATAGAATGTTCACCAGTCGCGCAGAATTCCGCATTCTCCTACGTCAGGATAACGCGGACCTACGCCTCACGTCGCGTGCCTTCGAGATCGGGCTTGCGTCTTCGGAGCGGATGGAAAGGGTGGTTCGGAAGAAGCACCTTTCGGACGCCTTGGTGGACGCGCTAAAGGCAGAAAGCGTGTCGCCAGACGTCGCGAACGAGGTGATCGTTCCACGTGGAACAACCCCGATTAAGCAGAAGGTGAAGCTCTACGATATTCTTCTGCGACCACAGATCTCGTTCTCGGATATCGCGTCGATCTCAACCAGATCCACTTCCATACTGGACGAGGCTAAGGACCTCCGGGACGAGGTCCGTGAGCAGGTAGAGATCAACGTGAAGTACGATGGCTATCTTGAGAAGGAGCGCGAAATGGCGGAGAAGCTTAGCCGCCTGGAGGAAGTCCCTCTAGACCTAGAGCTGGACTATTCGAGGCTAACATCCCTTTCCATAGAAGCGCGTCAAAAATTGGATCGGATCCGCCCGAGCACCTTGGGCCAGGCCTCTCGCATCAGTGGTGTTTCACCCGCAGACCTGAGTGTGCTGATGGTCTACCTGGGACGCTGATACCGATTCCATCGATACGGAAAACGGGATCGTAGCGTACAGTTTATGCGCTCCGGTGGACGGGCGACGAACGCTGAAGAATTCCGATAAGCAGCACCCTTGGGCTTCAGGTAAAAAACCTGAACCAAGTGCGTGTTTATGGAAGCACGTCCTCCGCGCATTTGCTCATCTTTCGACTCGTGCTCCATTACCGCAGCGTGCGCGTTCATGATAAAGTCTAGTCCGCACCTAGCCTCTGCACCGCTGAATGTTCTCTAAACACCGTGGTGCCGAACACGGCAAGTCCCTACACCACGATCCGCCTTGGCGCTCGATGCAGCACCATTCAACGGCGCTGCATCGCTCTGATCGTTCCACGTGGAACATTGGGTTATCAACCACCTGTCCACGATCATTGCTAACGATCGTGCATCCATGCAAAAAGAAGTAATGGATTGCCACAACAACTCGACTGCTCAACAGAAAATGAAATGCACCAATGCAAAAGACTTCAACCAAAAATGCCGATGAATCGCTGTCCGCTATCAACGGTCCAAACGACAACGCACTAAAGTCATCTCACGCCTTTCTACCACGATCACGAATAGCAAGAGCTAGACTCATCTCGATAAAAAACCCAAGAAAGCCCGGGAAGGGCCCAAAAGCCCTTTCTCCGGGCCCCAGGGGACAAAGCGGATACGGAAGTACTCCGAACCGCCGACCGCGTCTCTGGTGGCAATTCTCAGGGTCGGCTCATTCCCTTGATTTTGAGCGAGTTAGTCTCAAACCACCCCTAGCCCAGGGCTTTCGGGCCATGCAGACAGCAACATCCCAATAAGGGACATTCATCACTTGATCCAGCGGTTATCTCCACTTACCTTTGCGGCCCCAAAAAAACACATCATGATCTCTGCCCAGACCGCGACCGATCGGATCGCAGCAACGCTGAAGAACCTTGGAGTGGACCCTACCACTTCTGGTGTGAGCACGGGGAATACATGGGCGAAGGGCGAGGGTGATATACTCGAGAGCTACAGCCCGGTGGATGGGGCGCTCATAGGCACCGTCCGATCCGCCTCCAAGGCAGAATATGAGGCTGCGGTCGTAGCTGCGCAAGCGGCCTTCTTGGAATGGCGCAACTGGCCAGCACCCAAACGCGGTGAGGTGGTCCGCCAGTTCGGTGAGGCCTTGCGCAAACACAAGGCAGACCTCGGAAAGCTCGTCAGTTATGAAATGGGCAAGAGCTACCAAGAGGGCTTGGGCGAGGTGCAGGAGATGATCGACATCTGTGACTTCGCCGTCGGCCTTTCTCGCCAGCTGCATGGTCTCACCATGCATAGCGAACGCCCGGACCACCGCATGTACGAGCAGTGGCATCCGGTCGGTCTGGTCGGGATCATCAGCGCATTCAACTTCCCGGTGGCTGTTTGGAGCTGGAACACCGCGCTGGCTTGGGTATGCGGCGACGTTTGTCTGTGGAAGCCCAGTGAGAAGGCTCCGTTGTGCGGTGTGGCTTGTCAGCACATCATCGCCGAGGTATTCAAACGCAACGGGGTTCCTGAAGGGGTTTCCGTGCTGATCAACGGCGGCCGAGAAGTAGGGGAGTGGATGAGCCATGATGAGCGCATCCCCTTGGTCAGCGCCACAGGTAGCACCCGGATGGGCAAAGCCGTGGGTGCTGCCGTTGGTCAGCGTTTGGGGCGCGCTCTACTCGAACTCGGCGGGAATAACGCCATCATCATCAGCGACAAAGCGGATCTCGATATGTCCTTGATCGGATGCGTGTTCGGAGCCGTGGGAACCGCTGGACAGCGCTGCACCTCGACCAGGCGCTTGATCATCCATGATTCGGTGTATGAAGCCTTCAAGCAAAAGTTGATCAAGGCCTATGGCCAGTTGCGCATCGGCGATCCGTTGGACGAGAGCAATCACGTTGGGCCACTGATCGATGCACAGGCCGTCGCCACCTACCAAAAAGCCCTGAAGGCGGCCGTTGATCAAGGCGCAACACTGCTCGTGGAAGGAGGGCTGGTCTCTGGCCCAGGCTACGAAAGCGGCTGCTATGTGAAGCCGGCCATCGTGGAGGCGGAACCGGACATGCGGATCGTCCAAGAAGAGACCTTCGCACCGATCCTTTATCTCTTGCGGTACAGCGGCGATATCCACGAAGCCATCGCCATCCAGAACGGTGTCAAACAAGGGCTCAGCAGCGCGATCATGACGCTTGACCTTCGTGAAGCAGAACGCTTCCTGAGCGCTGCTGGTAGCGATTGTGGTATCGCCAACGTGAACATCGGCACGAGTGGGGCCGAGATCGGTGGCGCGTTCGGTGGGGAGAAGGAGACCGGAGGTGGTCGTGAAAGTGGCAGCGATGCCTGGAAGGCGTATATGCGCCGGCAGACGAACACGATCAACTACGGCACGAAACTCCCGCTGGCACAAGGCATCAAGTTCGACCTCTAAGTCGGGCTCCCAAGCCTCCCGGACATTCGCCATTGGCCACTTGGGCCATCCGGGTATATTCGCATCGCAACATGTCTTTAGGATCGCGGGCCGCTGCAGCCTGTCTCTACCTCGCCTTGATGGGCTGCACGGACCGACCAGCGTTGGCCCCTGTTCCACGCGCAGGCGTCTGGCGAGTGGTGTTGGACCTCGGTCAGCACGAGCTGCCGTTCCAGATCGACCTCCAGCACCCAGACAGCCTCTCCTGGGTGGCGAACATCCACAATGCCTCGGAGACCATCGGTGTTCATGATATCGAGCTACGCGGCGACAGCTTTCTCATGCGCATGCCCTTGTTCGATTCCGAGTTCAAGGGCGTTGTGGAAAACGACAGCACCATCTCAGGTCATTGGCACAACTACTTGAAGGGGCCTGAATACCGTATACCATTCGTGGCCCATGCTGGCCAAGCAGAGCGTTTTGGAGCACCGTCGAGCCCCACAGGCGCCTTCGGTGGCACTTGGGAAGTCCACTTCAGCAAAGGCACATCGGACGCCTACGATGCCATTGGTGTCTTCGATCAGGATAAAAACGGCCTGCTTACCGGCACTTTTTTGACCGAGACCGGTGATTACCGCTTCCTCGAGGGCTCCGTCGATAACGACTCACTCCGGCTATCCTGTTTCGACGGTTCGCACGCCTTCCTCTTCAGGGGCGCGCTGCAGGGCGACAGCATCGTGGGCGGATTCTGGAGCGGTACGCATTGGACCGAACCCTGGGTCGCCTATCGGAACCCGGATTTCCACCTTAGGGACCCGGATTCCTTGACGTTCTTGAAGGAGGGACACGACATGGCCGACGTCGCCTTCCCCGACCTGGAGGGGAATATGATCTCCACCCGAGACGACCGCTTCAAGGGCAAAGTGCTGATGTTGCAGGTCATGGGAAGCTGGTGCCCCAACTGCGTGGATGAGACCGTGCTCTTAAAGGAATTGCACGCTGACTATGGGGATCAAGGTCTTGAGGTGGTGGCCCTGGCGTTCGAGAAATACGAAGAAGAGTCCCGAGCGATAGCTGGTCTGAAACGCTTCAAACGTGCCATGGGAGTGGAGTATCCCATCGTGTATGGAGGCTCGGCCGCCAAAGAGAACGCGTCGGCGAAGTTGCCTTTCCTGGATCATATCATGAGCTATCCTACGTGCATCTTCGTGGACCGTACTGGCAAGGTGCGTCGTATCCGGACCGGTTTCTACGGGCCCAGCACAGGAGAACACTACACCAATTATACCCGCGGCCTGCGCACCTTCATTGAGCAACTCTTGAACGAAGGAACCGCGCCGATGCCCCTTGCAACGAAAGGGTGATCAGGGTTTGATGGGCTTATCCACCACGATGCGTTCCTCTTGGTTGGCGAGGATCCATGCGGTGTGAAAAGCCAGCAGGGTGCGCTGGTGAAGCAAGCCGATATCGATCTTCTCCACATCGTCACCGGGCTGGTGGTAGTCTTCGTGGATCCCACTGAAATAGAACAGGCTTGGCACACCCTTGCGTGCGAAGTTGTAATGATCACTGCGGTAGTAGAAGCGGTTCGGATCCGACTCCGCATTGAACGTATAGTCCAGCACTAGCTTGCTGTACAAGCCGTTGGCCTTCTCATTGGCATCGTGCAGACCAGTGCTGAGGCGGTCGCTGCCGATCACATATATGTACGGCTCGGAGGTCGCATGCGCACTATCCCGCCTACCGATCATATCGATGTTGAGGTCAGCCACCGTATTGGCCAAGGGAAATACCGGGTGCTCACTGTAGTAGCGCGAGCCTAGAAGTCCCTTCTCCTCTCCACTCACGGGCATGACCAGTACACTGCGCCGGGGACCATTACCAGCTGCTTTCGCCATCGCGAACGCCTCAGCGATCTCTATCATTGCGACAGTGCCGGTGCCATCATCATCGGCTCCGTTGTACACCACGCCGTCCTCCACGCCCACATGGTCATAATGTGCGGTCAGCACCACCAACTCATCCTTTTTGTCCGTGCCCTCGATGTACGCAAGGACATTCTCCGTGGTCAACCGCTGCTCAGCCGTCGTCACTGCCACATCCAACTGCACGGGTAAGGTCCGGATGCGCTTCTTCTTGGTCCACTTGCCAAGCGCAACGCCTCCTACGAGCTCTTGCAGGGCCGAGGCATCCACCAAGATGACCTGCACACTAGCCGCAGCGCGTTCTGTCTTCTTCGCCTGGTCCGCCAAACGCATTTGAGACCGTTTCAAGTGCAACTGCTTGATCAACGCGCCAAGGTCCTCAACGCTCACGAGCACAAGCCGCGCACCCGCCTTGCGGAACTCCTCTGAGCGGTCCCGGAGCCCTTGGAGCAGTTCGGGTATCCCCTCCCAGCTGGAACCGTTGATCAATACGTCCTTGCCCAAAAGGCTGTTGGCAGGTGGATGGTACTTGGTCGGCACGTAGGTCAACTGATCCACCCGAAGATCCTGGCTCAGCGACTCTTGGAAGTACACCAATTCCTTTCCGTACCGGAACTCCCGATCGCCTTTTACCAGGGAGATGGTCCCTGAACGCTCCTCGATCACCTCGAACGGCTGGAAGTAGCCATCCACTACAGCAGAGGGATCATTGGGCACTAACGGCGGAATACCTGCTTGCACGAAGGCTTCCTTCAGATAGGCAGCGGCCATCTTCTGGCCTTCCTTGCCTGTATCGCGTCCTTGGTAGGCATCACTGGCGATGATGGTAAGGTGCTCCAGCAACTCCGATCCGGTTATGGTGCTGGCGAATCGCAGCGCGACGGAATCCACTTGGGCAACGGTACGCGCCGTCAGCAGCGATGCCCCGATGACCACACAAAGGGTGCGGATAGATGTCATCATCACGATAGCTCGATC
Source organism: Flavobacteriales bacterium (assembly GCA_016787985.1). Classification (GTDB taxonomy): domain Bacteria; phylum Bacteroidota; class Bacteroidia; order Flavobacteriales_F; family PHOS-HE28; genus PHOS-HE28. Next base: position 13,447 of record JAEUTC010000215.1, read on the forward strand.
TTCTCCACCCGCCGCTGATGGCGACCCCCCTCGAACCGGGCGTCCAAGAAAGCCTCCACGATACGTTCGGCTTCACCTACACTGATGAACCGCGCTGGAAGCGCGAGAACGTTCGCATCATTGTGTTCTCGTGCAAGCTTGGCCACCTCGGCTGTCCAAGCCAGAGCGGAGCGCACACCGGGGTGTCTATTGGCACTGATATTCACGCCATTACCACTTCCGCAGATCACGATACCCACCGCACCTTCCTCTTTGAGCACACCTTGGGCAACAGCGTGGGCGAAGTCCGGATAGTCCACGCTGTCCTTCACATGCGTGCCCTTATCCGTGACCTCATGGCCCAAAGCCCGTAGGTGATCCTTCAACAGATGCTTCAAGTCGAAGCCCGCATGGTCGCTGCCAATGAGGATGTGCATGATCGCTCGGGATGGTCCACAAAGATACCGTTCGATCGATCTGACGATCCGATCGTTGGATCGCGTTCGCAGCTGTGGATATCCAGGGGTAACATTCCGGCAGTGTTGATAACGCCTGGCTCCTTAACAAGAAGGAGCGTTCCAGCAAATCCGGTTGTCGATCGATCTGCACCCGAAACCCACGATCAGCAAGCCAGGAATGGTTGTTCTCTTTTCAACATCGGTGGAACGGATCGGTCATCAACGATCGTTGATACCGAGCAAGAAGTGCCTGAACACGAAAGTGATGCGAACATCGGTTCCGATCGGGATCGTTCATCAACGGTGCGCTAATTTTGATAACCGAAACCCGCAAGTCACCGGGCATTCGATCATCAACAGATCCAACCGACCATACTATATCATCAACCTTTTAAAGGTTAAACAGAAATACATGAAGAGTTGGTTGAAGACTTTCTTCGCTGTGCTTGCATGCCTTCAGGGTGTGCTCGGCTCGGCACAGACCGATAGTCTACATCGCTATTACCATCCGAACGGTCGGGTGGCCAGCGAAGGGGCGTTGATCAATGGAAAACCAGAAGGGCATTGGCGCAATTATTACGACACCGGTGTTCTCCGCAGCGAGGGTGCCCGGCGCGAGCTCTTGTTGGAAGGTGTGTGGAAGTTCTACGATCCGAAAGGAAGACTGGCCAGCTCGATCGCCTACATGGGCGATAAGAAGAACGGACCTGCGCTGAAGTACGATTCCACGGGTGTTCTAATGGTAGAAGAAGTCTTCGTGGACGACCTTCGGGAAGGGGTGGCCAAGTACTACCATGCCAACGGGGTGCTCCACAAGGAAGTTCCGTTCAAAGCTGGAAAGGAAGAGGGTAGGGGTTATGAGTATGCCGAGGATGGGCGGATCATCTCCTTGTTGCACTATGGCGCTGGCTTGTTGCGCAAACGGGAGGATATCAACCGTGTGGACGCCATGGGTCTGAAACAAGGCCCGTGGAAAGAGTTCCATGCGAACGGAAAGGTCAAATGGGAAGGTACGTACGTGGATGGTGAGCGCCAGGGTCTTTTCAAGGAATACGATGCCCGTGGAAGTCTTAAGGACATGGTGAAGTTCGATAACGGCGTGAAGGACGAACAGGCTTCCCAAGCACAGATGTTGGACATCAAACGGACGTACCACCCGAATGGCAAGGTGGCCAGTATGGGCAGCTACTCCAGGACCGGTAAGAAGGAGGGGCTCTTCCGGGATTTCAATGAGAAGGGAGAGGCCACAACGGCCAGCATTTACGCTGGTGATCAACTACTGAGTCAAGGAACGGTGAATGATGTAGGAGCCTTGGAAGGCGAGTGGACCGAATTCTACATCACCGGCGAGAAGCGTGCACAAGGAAGCTACAAGGCAGGCAAGAAGGAAGGGGATTGGACCTTTTTCCACCGTGCTGGTGGCGTAGAGCAGAAAGGCAAGTACCAGAACGGCCTACCGCAAGGGACATGGGTGTGGTACTATGAGGACGGCAAGAAACACCGTGAGGAGCTGTACCGGAAAGGCAAGGAGGATGGGGCATCCGTGGAGTATGACGAGGAGGGTAATGTGATCGTTCAGGGCGACTACATCGACGGCCTCAAGGATGGTAAGTGGTTCTACAAGGTCGGCGACCACCAGGAAGAAGGCGTTTACAAGGACGATCTGAAGGATGGCGAGTGGGTGTACACCTACGACAATGGGAAGAAGTACTTCGTGGGTTCCTTCGTGAATGGCGAACCCAATGGCAAGCACAAGTGGTACCACCCGAACGGTCAGTTGAAGCTGGAGGGTCGGTATAGCCTGGGCCTGGAGCAGGGTGACCACATCCACTACAACGAACAGGGTATCCCCATCACGGTGGTGAAGTTCAAGGATGGTGCGGAGATCAAGATCGATGGGGAGCGCATACCCGCACCGTATTCGATGGACGACATCACTCCTTGACCCGGCTCAGCCCCGACTTCTGTAAGTTCGTGGCATGGTAGGCAAGGGAGGGCCTGAAGGAGCCCCTGTGGTGCAACATTCCATCGAGCAGGCGTACGCGGAATTGCTGCGGCAGTACGAGCAGCTGGTGAGCAGGAACCTTGCCGGTGTGTATCGCACCACCATGGACGGCAGGTTCCTGGAGTGCAATGATGCTTTGGCGAGGATACTGGGCTATTCCGATCGCAACGAACTGCTTTGCTCTCAAGCGCTTTCCATCTATCCTTCCGCTGCCGATCGCGACCGCTTCCTCCAGGATCTACTGCGCGACAAACAACTGATCAACTACGAGCTTTCCCTGAAACACAAGAACGGGAGGCTGGTGGATGTATTGGAGAACGTCTTCCTCGATGTCCTGGAGGACGGAACGGCCACCATCCAAGGGACCTTGATCGACATCACGGCCATCAAGCAGGCCGAAATGGAGCAGGCTTCCTTGACAGCCAGCTATCGCAGCCTGGTCGAACACATGCGCGATGGGGTCGTGGTGGTGCGCGACGGAAGGATACACTACGCGAATCCGGCCGCACAGCGCCTGACCGGGCAGCCTCTGATCGGCATGGACTTGTCTGGATTATTCGCCGGGGCCGATGCACAGGCGGTGCAAGAACTGGTCAAGGCATCTGGCTCGGAGCCGGCTTCTGCGCCTCTGATCGTTCGGTCGCGCAACGACAGCACATCCGAGGTCGGGCTCTATGCCACGAAGGCCCTCTTCGAGGGTGCCGCAGCCGTTCAGGTCACCATCCAGGACGAACAAGCTAGGCAGAACCTGCTTCGCGAGCGGCTGCGGGTGCAAATGGCCGAGGAAGTGAACCAAGTGCTGCGCCAGGAGATCGAAGAGCACAGAAGAACACAGGATGCCCTGCGCCGCTCCCGACAATTCGCGCGCAGCTTGGTGGATAGCTCGTTGGATATGATCATGGCCGCTGATCCCGAAGGCTTGATCACCGAATACAACCCGGCGGCCCAAATGCGCTTCGGCTACGAAGCGCATGAAGTGATGGGCTCCAGCACGAACAAGCTCTATGCGGACCCTACCGAGTACGCTCGGATCCAACACGAGCTCAACACCTATGGTGCCTTCACCGGCGAGGTACGCAACGTGACCAAGGATGGTGAGGTGTTCACCTCCTTCCTCGCGGCATCGCGCCTCTTCGATGAGGATGGACAATTCCTCGGTGCCATGGGCGTCTCGAGGGACATCACCCGCATGAAGCAGGATCGCGAGGCCCTTCAAGCCAGCGAAGAACGCTATCGGGACCTGTTCGAGAATGCCACCGACCTGATCCAAAGCGTGGATCCCGAAGGTCGCTTCCAGTACGTGAATAACGCGTGGAAACGGGCCCTGGGTTACAGCGAACGCGAAGTGATGACCCTTCGGCTGAAAGACGTGCTGCATCCGGACCACCTCGCCGTGTACGAAGAACGTCACGCCCGTGTGATGGCCGGTGGATCCGTGGAACGCATCAGCACGGTTTTCGTAGGCAAACAAGGGCAGGAGGTCCACGTGGAAGGGACCACCAACCTGCGCAGCGTGGATGGAAAGCCCGTGGCCACCCGCAGCATCTTCACCGATATGACCCACGTGGACGCCGCACGGGCGAAGGTGCAGGAGCACGAAGCCAAATTGCGCGCACTGTTCGAGAGCAGCGATCACATGTTCTGGACGGTGGACCCGCAGATCAAACTCACCTCCTACAATCGCGGCTACAGCGATATGATCGAACGGCTGCATGGTAAACGCCCCGAGATCAACACCGATCCCACCAAGCCCAGGGCGCTCTTCGCTTCCACGGAATACCATGCGTTCTGGGAAGAGAAGTACAGCCATGCCTTCGCGGGAAGACCCATGCGTTTCGAGACCGACCGACTGGATAAGCAGGGCCAGCGCGTCTGCAACGAGATCTTCCTGAGTCCGGTCTTCGGGGCGGATGGCCAGGTCACCGAGGTCTTCGGGGTGGGGCATGAGATCACCGAACAGAAGCTCGCGGAAGACCTCGTACGCCACCAAGCGGCCCGGATCAAGGCCATTTTCGAGAATGCCGCCAACGTGATGATCTGGACCTTGAACAAGGACTTCCGCATCACGTCGTTCAATGAGCACTTCCTGCGTACCACGGACCGGCGCCTCGGCATCCGGTTCAAGGATGGGGATGATTTCATCGGCACCATGCGCGAGCGTGTGGCCAGCGGTGCCGCCGAACCCGCCATCGCCCAATTCAAGGCCGCACTGAAAGGATCGCCGCAGCAATTCGAGGTGGAACTACGGGGAGACGAGGGCCGATCGGTCTGGGTCGAGTGTTTCCTCAATCCCATCGCGGGAGACAAGGGCGTGAAGGAGATCTCGTGCATGGCCTATGGCATCACCGACCGCAAAGAGGCCGAACTGAAGCTCCGGCAAAGCCTCAGCGAAAAGGAAGTGCTGCTGAAGGAGGTGCACCACCGGGTGAAGAACAACCTCCAGGTGATCAGCAGCATCCTGAGCCTGCAGACCGCCCATGTGGACGGCGATGAGCGAATCCTGGAGCTTTTGCGCGTGAGCCGCGACCGCATCCGCAGCATGTCCTTCATCCACGAGAGCCTCTATCAGAACAAGGATTTCAGCTCCATAGACCTCGGTAGCTACATCGATGGCCTCAGCAGGAACCTGGTGATGAGCTACAGCCTTACGGGTAACATCGCCCTGGAGCGCGACCTGAAGCGGGTGGAGCTCGTCTTGGACCAGGCCATCCCGTGCGGGCTCATTCTCAACGAACTCATCAGTAACGCCTTCAAGCATGCGTTCCCCGGCGGACGGGCCGGCGTGGTACGCATCGGATTGAACCTTCGGGGGGAACAGGTGTCCATCACCGTTCAGGACGATGGTGTGGGCCTTCCGGAAGGCTTCAGCGCGAAGAATGACGGCAACCTCGGACTCGAACTCGTACGGACCCTCGTGGATCAACTGGATGGAAAGCTGGAGGTGAAGACTGGCGCAGGCGTCGCCTATTTGCTTACCTTTGAACGTTACCGATAGAACATGGCGCAGACGAATGTCCTCGTGGTCGAGGACGAGAGCATCGTAAGCAAGGACATCCAACACAGCCTGAAGAAACTCGGGTATAATGTGGTGGGTGCGGCCAACAATGGGGAAACGGCCGTCAGCCTTGCGCTGGAGCATCAGCCGGACATCATCCTCATGGACATCATGCTCAAGGGCGAGATGAACGGTATCGAGGCCGCTGATGCCATCCGAAAGGAAACGAACATCCCGGTCATCTTCCTCACCGCCTACGCCGACGAAAGCACCCTGGCCAAAGCCAAGGTCACCCAGCCCTACGGCTACATCATCAAGCCGTTCAAGGAGATCGACATCCACACGTCGATCGAGATGGCGCTGTACAAGCACAAGAAGGAGACCGAAGTGCTGAAGGAGCGCGACCTGCTCTATTCCCTCGTGGAGAACAAGGAAGCCGCCGGCGCGCGCGACATCATGTTCGTGAAGAGCAACAGCCGCCTGGTGAAGCTCAAGACCAGCGACATCTACTTCATCGAAGCGCTGAAGGATTACGTGGTGATCAACACGCTGAACACCCGCTATACCGTGCACAGTACCATGAAGGACATCGAGGCGAAACTGCCCGAGGCCGACTTCATCCGCGTGCACCGCAGCTTCATCGTGCGTCTCGATAAGATCGTGGCCATCGAACAGCCCAACCTGATCCTGGAGAACGATAAGAAGGTGATCCCGATCGGTGGTAGCTACAAGGACGATCTGGCGAAGCGGCTGAATCTCGTCTAACGCCGCTTCTTTCCCTTCTTCGCTTTCGGCGCCTGCTTGGGTTTCTTCCCCTTGCTGCTGGCTTTGCGTGGCGCGATGGAGCGCCGCTCGAACTTGCCAGAGGTCGTGATCGGTGAAGACGCCTCACCCGTGAGGCTGAAGTCCACTACGCGGCGGTCCATGTCCACGGCTTTGATGGTGACCTCCAACTCATCGCCCAAGCGGAATTTCCGACCCGTACGCTGGCCAACGACCACATAGCGCTCCTTATCGAACTTGAAGACATCTCCTGGAATGTCGCGCAGACCGATGAGTCCTTCGCACTTGTTCTCTTTCAATTCCACGTAAATGCCCCAGGTGGTGAGGCCGCTGATCACCCCCTCGAAACTCTGGCCGATGCGGGCCACCATGTATTCGGCCTGCTTGTACTTGATGCTCGCACGCTCGGCATCGCTGGCCTGCTTTTCCATGCGTGAGCTGTGGCTGCAGCTCAACTCCAGCTCGCCACGATCCAACGGACCGCCTCCTGCGAGGTAATGCGCCATGGCCCGGTGCACCAGCAGGTCCGGGTAGCGGCGGATGGGGGAGGTGAAGTGCGTGTAATGCTCGAAGGCCAGGCCGTAATGCCCGATGTTCTCCGTGCTGTAAATGGCCTTCGCCATGCTACGGATCGCCACCTGCTTGATGATGTTCTCCTCCTCGGTGCCTTTCACGTCCTTCAACAGGTCGTTGATCGCATGCGGAAGCTCCGATGCATCGGCATGGCGCAGGGTGTAGCCGAAGCTCTTGGCCAACGAGCGTAGCTGATCGATCTTCTCCGGGTCGGGTTCATCGTGTATCCGGTAGACGAACGGCCGTGCCCCGCGCTGATGGTGACCTTCTTTCCCTGCCGGTCGCTTATTCACCCAGGTTGCCACACGTTTGTTGGCCAGCAACATGAACTCCTCGATCAGCCAGTTCGCCGGCCCCATCACCTTCTCGTACACACCCAGGGGCTTGCCGTCCTGATCCAGCTTGAACTTCACCTCGTTGCCTCCGATCTCCAGGGCGCCATTGGCGATGCGCTCTTTACGCAGCACCTGGGCAAGTCGATGGAGCAGGAGCACCTCGTCCTGGAAGGCGCCTTCGCCCTTTCCATCAATGATCGCCTGGGCTTCGGCATAGGCGAACCGCCGGCGGGAACGCATCACGGTGCGACCGAACCACTCACCTTTTATCCGGGCTTGATCGTCCAGCTCGAAGATGGCGCTGAAACTGAGCTTGTCCGTATCGGCGTGCAGCGAACACAGGTCGTTGCTGAGTTTCTCCGGTAGCATTGGCACTACGCGGTCCACGAGGTACACGCTTGTGGCGCGGCTGGCCGCCTCCATATCCAGCACGCTACCCGGTGTCACATAATGGCTCACATCGGCGATGTGCACACCCACCTCCCAGTGCCCATTCTCGAGTTTCCGCACGCTCAGAGCATCATCGAGGTCCTTGGCATCGTCCGGATCGATGGTGATGGTGGGGATGTCGCGTACATCGCGCCGCCGTGTCACCTCTTCCGCCGTGGCTCCATCGCGGATCTCGGTGGCCGCGCGCAGCACGCTCTCCGGGAATTCCAACGGAAGCCCGAATTCGGCCAGGATGGCGTGCATTTCCACGTGGTGCTGGCCAGCGCGGCCGAGGACCCGGACCACCTTACCCCGGGGTTCGTCCCGGGCATCCTTCCATTCCCCGAGTTCGATGATGGCCTTGTCCCCCTCAACCGCACCGTTCACCTCGGCCGCGGGTATCACGAAGGGGCGTTGCACACGTTGGTCATCGGCCACCAGGATCATCCGCCCTTGGTGTTTATGCACGGTGCCCACGAATTCAATGCGGCGCCGTTTCAAGACCTTCACCACCTTGCCTTCGAGCCTCGAACCACGACCACCAACGAGTTTGATGGCGACGGTATCGCCATGAAGGGCCGTTCCGATGTCGCGCTGCTGCACATAGACGTCATCTTCTCCACCGCCGAGTCGAACGTAACCCGCCCCGCTGGTGATGATGTCGATGGTGCCCTCGGCCGAATCCTTCCCTCCCGTGACCGTGTACCGACCCTTTTTTCCGCTCTCGATCCGCCCCTCATCCAAGAGGAGGTCGATGGCATCGAAAACCTTGTATCGCTGACTTTTCTCCCTGATACCCAGCTGTAAAGCCAGCTGCTGGCTGGTGACACCCGCGTGGCCAGCGGATCGGATGGCGGCAAGAACCTGTTGTACGAAGGGGTCTGGCTGGGAAGAACGTCGGCTCAAGGTGGGGTCGATGGTCGGGCATAAGGCCGACGGTCTAAAGGTAGGTGCGCCGGTTGTTAGCATCCCGTTGATGCTCATGTGGAAAACACCACCACCAACAGCTGTTGATAACCTCCGGAAGTTCACTACATTTGCAGCCCTTTTCGGGACCTCCCACCACTTCCACCATGCAGGAAAGCGCCAAGATCTTCAGCGGTACCGCCACCCGGTACTTGGCCGAGAAGATCGCCGCCAGCAACGGCGAGCGCTTGGGTGAGGTATTGGTGAGCCGGTTCAGTGATGGGGAATTCCAGCCGAGCTTCGAGGAAACGGTGCGCGGTGAACTGGTCTTCATCGTTCAAAGCACGTTCCCGCCGAGCGACAATCTCTTCGAACTGTTGCTCATGGTGGATGCCGCCAAGCGCGCCAGTGCCAAGCGGATCGTGGCGGTGATGCCCTACTTCGGTTTCGCCCGCCAGGACCGCAAAGACAAGCCGCGGGTTTCCATCGGGGCCAAGTTGGTGGCGAACATGCTCACCGCCGCAGGGGTGGATCGGATCATGACCATGGACCTGCATGCCGACCAGATCCAAGGGTTCTTCGAGGTGCCGGTGGACCACCTCTTCGCCAGCAGCATCTTCCTGCCCTACATCAAGGAGCTCGCCTTGCCGGAATTGGTGATGGCCGCGCCCGATACGGGTGGCACCAAGCGCGCCAACGCCTACGCGAAACACCTCGGTTGCGAGATGGCCATCTGCTACAAGCAGCGCAAAGTGGCCAACCAGATCGAGAGCATGACGGTGATCGGCGACATCAAAGGCAAGAACGTGGTGCTCGTGGACGACATGTGCGACACCGCAGGTACCTTGACCAAGGCGGCGGATATGATGATGCAGCAGGGCGCCACCAGCGTGCGTGCCGTGTGCACCCATGCCGTGCTCAGCGGTGAGGCCTATGAGCGTATCGAGCGCAGCGCCCTCACGGAACTCATCGTTTCCGACACCATTCCGCTGAACGCCGAAAAGGCCAGCGCGACCAAGAAGATCAAACAACTCACCGTGGCAGGCCTCTTCGGCGACGTCATCAAGCGCGTACAGAGCCACGAGAGCATCAGCAGCCATTTCATCGTAGCATAACACCCCGGCCATGAACACCATCGCCCTTTCCGGAACCCCCCGCACCAACCTCGGCACCAAGTACGCCGCCCAACTGCGTCGCAGCAAACAAGTGCCCTGCGTGCTCTACGGTGGAGAGACCCCTATCCATTTCAGCGTGGATGAGGCCGCCCTCAACAAGCTCGTTTTCACACCGGAACTGAACGGTGTGGAGATCGAGATCGATGGCCGCAAGATCCTCGCGCTGGTGAAGCAGAAGCAGTTCCACCCGGTCACCGATAAGGTGATCCATGTTGATTTCGTGGAGCTGAACGAAGGCAAGGAGACCACGGCTTCGCTCTCTGTGCGCCTGAAGGGTCAACCCATCGGTGTGCGGAAGGGCGGCAAGCTCAGCCAGCCTATGCGCCGCATCCGCGTGAAGGGCGTGCCCGGCAAGATCCCCGGACACATTGAACTGGACATCGCCGACCTGGACATCAATAAGAGCATCCAGGTGAGCGACCTGAGCTTTGATGGCATCACCTTCATGGAGCGTTCCGAGGATGTGGTGGTGGCCGTGAAGATGGCGAAGAAGGTCGAAGAAGCCGCTGCTGCGGGTGCTGCACCAGCTGCTGCAGGAGCCAAGGCCGCTGCGACCCCGGCTGCTGCCGCCAAGCCTGCTGCCGCCAAACCGGCCGCGAAGAAGTAAGGCTCGGTTCGGTCGTGCATGGAGTCACATCGCGGGCTCTCATGGCGATCATGAAAAGAAGTTCGACCACAAGGCCTTCGCGGGAAGCGGAGGCCTTGTTCTTTTGTACCCACACCCACCATGAAGTATCTGATCGTAGGCTTGGGCAACCCAGGTGATGAATATGCCGAGACGAGGCACAACATCGGCTTCCAGGTACTGGATCACCTGGCGCGGTTGGCCGAGGTGCGTTTTTCCGCCGACCGCTACGGAGATCGCTCCGAAATGAGGCACAAGGGCCGCACGTTCATCCTGATCAAGCCGAGCACCTTCATGAACCTGAGCGGTAAAGCGGTGCGCTACTGGATGGAACAGGAGAACATCCCTGCTGATCGTCTGCTGGTGATCACCGATGACCTTGCCCTTCCCTTCGGTGCCATCCGGATCAAGCCCAACGGTGGTGCGGGTGGTCACAACGGCCTCACGAGCATCATCCAACTCCTGGGCAGTGAGGTCTTCCCGCGCCTTCGGTTCGGCATCGGGAACGACTTCACGAAAGGCCGCCAAAGTGAATATGTGCTTGGTGTATGGAATGAGGCGGAACGGAAGACGCTCGGCGATCGGATCGAACTTGCCGGGAAAGCCGTCTTGCAGTTCGGGCTCCTTGGGATCGACCAAGCCATGAACGGGTTCAATAAGCGGTAGTAGATGCCCCGGGTGTGCTGCTTAACTTAGCGGCCGTTGAACCAAGGATCCCACAAAGGCCCAAGCCCATGCTGAGCAAGAAGATCGAAGCAGCCCTGAACGGACAGGTGGCCATCGAGGCCGCCAGTAGTCAAGCTTACCTCGCCATGGCTTCTTGGGCCGAGAACCAAGGCTTAAGTGGTACGGCGGCCTTCCTCTACAAGCACAGCGATGAGGAGCGCATGCACATGCTCAAGCTGGTGAAGTTCATCAATGAGCGTGGTGGCCGCGCCGTGATCCCCGCGCTCAAACAACCGGGCACCAACTTCAAGTCCATCACGGACATCTTCCAGGCTTTGCTCTACCACGAGACCAAGGTGACACAAGAGATCAATAGCGTGGTGGACACCTGTTTGAAGGAGAAGGACTACACCACGCACAACTTCATGCAGTGGTACGTGAGCGAGCAGATCGAGGAGGAGGCACTGGCACGCACGCTCATCGACAAGCTGAACCTCATCGGCAACGACAAGGGTGGGCTGTACTTGTTCGACCGCGACCTGCAAGGCATGAGCGCCGCTAACGCGGGCGGAGGCAAGCCGGCTTAGCTCTCTCGCTTACTCCCAAGGCCAGTCTCCCCCGATCCGAAGAGGACCTTCCAGGCCTGCTTCAAGCAAACGGCCCTTTAAACCATCTTCTGTGAAGTGGCCGGGCAGGCTTGCGGCACTGGCCAGTTCGTAGATCAGGGCGCCTACGAACCGCACGTTATTGGTCATGGCCCTGGGCTCTACCAGATGGATGTCGTCACAACTGCTGTGATAGCACCCATATACATGCTTTCCAAGGTCGCTAAGGGGGTAGATGACCGGGACGCCATTCAATAGGAAAGGCTGGTGGTCGCTGTGCAACCAGAGCTCCTCCGTGGCACGTCCCGCGAAGGACGCGCTGTCGATACGTCGGATCCGATCACAAGCATCGGCGACGAGGTTCTTCCAACCTGCAGGCCCACCAACCCCGAAACCTTGGGGGTTGCCGCTCATGTCCAAGTTGATCATGCACCGGATGCGCTGGAGTTCGCCACTCCGTTCGTAATGGTCCACAAGGTGGCGCGAGCCGAGCAACCCCTGCTCTTCGCCCATGAAGAGCACGAATCGGATGGTGCGCTCCGGGGTGAAGGGCATGCTCTTCATCAGCCGCGCGAGGTCGAGTATGGAGAACGCGCCCAACCCGTTGTCGGTAGCGCCTGTGGCGAGGTCCCAGCTATCGAGATGCCCCCCGACGAGGATCACATCGTCCGGGAACTTCGAGCCCCGTATTTCAGCCACGATGTTCTGGGCGGTCACCTCCTGGCTCGTATTGCGCATATCCAACCGCGCCACCAACGACTCGCCTGAACTTAGCCGCTCCCGGAGCCTGGCGCCATCCTCTGCGGACAGACAGGCTGCCGGGATGGGTATGAGATCACCATCGATGGATGCGGTACCGGTCAACAGCACGCCACCTGTTACTTGATTGACGAAAAGTATGGAAGCGGCTCCAGCATTCAGGGCCAAAGCCGCCTTCTCGCTGCGGTGCAGGTTCTTGGTCCCTTCAGTGGCCGCCACCAAGCCGAGGTTGACCAGAAGCGTTGCGCGTTGGGTTTTAGGCCCCAAACGTTCCAGATCCTCGGGAAGTCCGTTGCCCGCGTCCACGATCGGCGCTTCCACCGAACAGGAGAGCGGCGTGTTCGCCAGCGCCACACAGGCCACATGGGAAGAACCACGTCCGTCGCTGATGGTCAAGCCAACCGCGCCGCGGGCCCACGCGTTGGCGGTGAAGGGTACCGCATACACGGTATCCAGTCCAGAGGAGCGGAACAAGCTATCGGCCAGGTCCTCCGCCATGGTGCCCTGTGCACTTCCCGTTAGGCGATGTCCGATGTGGGCACTGGACCAAGCGAGCCATTCGTAGCCCTGTTCGCTCACCGAAGCCGCCGCATCGAAGGCCCGCGCTCGGGTGCTTTGGGCCTCCACGTCAACAAGTTGGTGTTGACAGATGCAAAGCACGGTCGCCCAGCGAAGCATGCGCATCCGCCTACTTTGCCGCGTGTTGGTGAAGTTCGGCACGAGATCAGCTAAGGGGGGCCTCAAATCTAAGCCCTGGGCGATGACCGCATCCCGGTCCATACGCATCCTCCTGCTCACACCTTTCTTCCTTTTCGCGGCGGTCCCACAACAACCGCGCGAGGCGGAAAAGGACACCACGGCGATCCTGCAGGCGAACTACCTGTACAACATCGCCAAGTTGGTCGAGTGGAAAGACGCTTCGATGCGCAATGGGAACTTCGTTATCGGTGTGATCGGGAGCGCCAACTTGTACCAGGAACTGATCAAGCAGTATTCCACACGCACGATCGGCAAGCAACCCATCGAAGTGCGCAAGCTGCCCCGTTCTCCGGAGGTGGAGCGCTGCCACATGTTGTTCGTGGGCCGGAGCGATCTGGCCCTGTTGCCGGAGATCTACAAACGACTCAACGGTAAACCCACGTTGGTGGTGACCGAGTACGCTGGCGCGCTCGAGGATGGCGCGGTGGTGAATTTCGTGAAGGTGGATAACTTGTTGAAGTATGAGATGAGCCTGTCCAATGCCCAGAAGCATGGCTTGGTGGTGGGCCTTACTTTGAAGAACCTCGCACACCGCGTAGAGGAATGAAGCGTATCGCACATATCCTTCTGCTCCTGCTGATGCTCGGCGGGGTGGCACGCGGTCAGGGTGATCCGTTGGTCGAGGCGTTGCGCAACTACCAGAGCGGCGCACTGAACGAAGCGAAGGCCCTCGTCGATGAGGCGGTGACCAGCCCGGAACACGCACAGAATGCGGAGGCGTGGCTTCTTCGCGGGTTCATTTACAAGGATGCGTACAAGGCTGCTACGAGTGTGGAGCAAGGCGACCCCTTGCGGGAGGAGGCGCTCAAGAGCCTATACCGGTGCATCACCTTGGACACCGCTGCGACCTACAAGGAGAACGCCAGTCAGGCGTACGATTTCTTGACGCGGTCCTTCTTCAACGATGCCGCCAAAGCGTTGAATGAGATGAACGTGGTCCGTGCCATGGAGGTCTTCCCGAAATTCAAGGAGGCGGCTTTGTTGGTCGACCCCAAGGCCGACCTGCGTTCACGTGAAACGGAGTTCATGAACGCCTTGGGTACGGTGTATACCAAGCGCTTCAATGCGGACCGCACTGATACCGGTCTGTTCGCAAGCGCCGTCGAGGCCTATAAGAAGGTGCTGGAATTGGATGCCGAGAATTATGGAGCCAACTACAATCTGGCCACCTTGTACTACAACCGCGGGGTCTTCAATATCCAGCGCATCGATGCGGAGGATGAGATCCCCACGATCCTTCAGATCCAGGAAGCGAGCCGGGAGTACTTCCAGAAGGCGTTACCCTACATGCTGAAAGCGCACGACATGAATCCCTCACGGCGGGAAACCCTGCTCGGCCTTGAGGGCATCTATTACAGCCTTCAGGACCAGGAAAGCTCGGACAAGTTCAGGCAGCTCTTCGAGGAGATGCCCCCCGAGGAGGATCGTTGACCCACCATGCGCATACGCCTCACCATCGGCCGAAGGATCGGGATGGGCTTTGGCCTGTTCATCTTCTTCGCCTTGTTGGTGGTGATCCTCACCAACAGCACGTTGGAGCGCAGCCGGAATATCAACGACCAGATCAATAACGTCTACTCGCCGAGCGTGGATGCGTTGGTGAGGCTGCGCAACCTCACCGTGAACGCGCACATGCTCATCAAGCATTGGGCACTCCTCGAGAGCCGCGCCGACGCCCCTGAAAAGACGAACCTCGTCGACCTTACGAATCGCGAACTCCCACAGCTGCTGGACCAGATCGATACGTTGATGGCCGACTGGGAGCACGAAGAGGTGGCGCTGATGGGGCAGATCACCGTAGAAATGCGTGAGCTGTTCGACCTGCACGAGCGGATCAAGGTCCTCCTTCCGTCGCTAGAGAGCTATAGTGACCCCTTCATCCATATGGAGCGGAACGACATCGCCGAGGAGGGCGGGCCGCTGGACCAGAGCATGCAAAAGGTCCTGGCGGACCTGGACCGGCTCTTGGAGATGCAGGAGGGAAAACGGATGGCCCTGGGCAGTGGCATGATCAGGAGCTTCGACTCCTTGAAATTCTTCGTGCTGTACATGGGGATCGGCCTGGTGGTGGTGGGTGCCGTGGCGGCCTTCTTCATCGTGCGCGGGATCGTGACACCGGTGCAACGCCTGCGAAGCGTGCTGCTCAGTTTGGGACGAGGTGTGTTCCCGAGGAACAAGGTGCGTACGACCAACGACGAGATCGGAGACATGAGCAAGGCGCTTACCTCATTGGTGGAGGGGTTGCGGCGTACGACCGAATTCTCGCACGCTGTGGCGGCCGGCGACTTCGAGGCCAGCTACCAGCCGCTCAGTGACGAGGACATGCTAGGGCATGCATTGCTGAAGATGCGCGATGAACTTGGCCAACGGGAGCGCACGCTGGAGTTGAAGGTCCAGGAGCGCACGGAGGAGGTCGTTCGACAGAAGGAGGAGGTGGAACGCCAAAGCCGAAAGGTGGTGGAACTGTACAAGAACGTGACGGACAGTATCCGGTACGCCAAGCGCCTGCAGGACTCCATTCTGCCGCCCGAAAAGCGGATACGTGAGCTTTTGCCGGAATCCTTCGTGTATTACCGCCCCAAGGATATCGTCAGTGGCGATTTCTACTGGGTCGACCGTGTTGATGGTCGAGTGGCCTTCGCCGCCGTGGACTGCACAGGACACGGGGTGCCCGGCGCCTTCATGAGCCTGATCGGTCATAACGGGCTGAACCAGGCCATTCGGGAGCGGGGAGCGGGACGGCCCTCTGAGGTGTTGAAAGTCCTCAATAAGCTGGCTTTCGAGGCCTTGCACAAGGATCGGGAGCAATTCCTGGTGCGCGATGGTATGGACATGGCACTGTGCAACTACGATCCTTCACGGAGGGTCTTGGAATATGCTGGTGCCAACTCTCCGCTCTACATCGTGCGCGGAACCGAGGTGTTGCGCTTCCAACCGGACAAAAGGCCCATCGGAAGCTTCGAGCTCGATGGTCAGGATTTCACGGACCATCGCATCCTCCTGGAGCAAGGGGACATGGTGTACCTGTTCTCCGATGGCTATGCGGACCAGTTCGGCGGGCCCAAGGGCAAGAAGTTCCTTTACAAGCGCTTCCGCGATCTCCTCTTGGAGATCAGCCGTTATCCGGCCGAACGCCAAAGCAGCATGCTGGAGGAAGCCTTCCGCGGATGGCGCGGCGTGCATGAGCAGGTGGATGACATCCTGGTCATCGGCATGCGTGCTTGAGGACAGTGCCGACGGACCGGTCGTTCCGCTCGAATAGCCTTTCTCCGTCGCCGATAGCGATATAGGCCAGCCGGTTCGTCCCCTTTAACGGAGAAACGCGCGGTGGATCAGCCTTGCATGGTCCATCCGCCGCCTACGCCGGTGGCGATCGGATTCATGCAGACCACGGGGATCTGGGCCTCGTTCGCGATCACCTCCTGTTCGTAGGGAACGCCGAGCACACCGAAGATGTTCCCCTCGGTCAGGTTCATGATCGCGATCAGATCCGCATCGATCTCCACCGAGTGTCGCACCACGGCCTTCACGAAATCGCTGCTATCCGACTTCGCAATGGTAGCCACGTGTTCGATACCCCGTTCGGTGAGGTACTGGTCCGCGAACTTGATGTGGTTCAGCAACTGGTTGTGCAGGAACTCATCGTCCTCCTTCGGCGTGATCAAATGCACCTTGCTACCGAAGGTCTTGGCCATTTCGGCCACTACGGTGAGCTTCTGTCGGGTCTCTTTGTGCAAGTCGAGCGGCACTACGATGTTGCGGTAGCCGACATCCTTGATCATGCGCTCCTGGACCACCACAAAGGGCACGTTGCTGCTCGTGATCACGCGCAGGGCACGGCTACCGGTGATGAACTGCATGCCGCGCATCCCATGGGTACCCATGATGATGAGCCCTGCACCGACCTCCGCCGCTGCATCTCCGATATCCTCGTAGATGGAGCCGATGCGTACCAAGGGGGTCACGCTTACCGAGGCGTTCCATTTCCGGGCCCGCTCAACCTCCAGGTCCAGTTTGCGACGCGCCTCCTCCACATGGCTTTGCTTGTCCACCACGTGCACGATGTACACTGCTGCGCCGGTCTTGGCGGCCACGGTCATGGCGTGGTTCAGTGCACAGTCCGCCACCTTGGTGAAGTCCGTGGGGACCAGGATCTTGCTTGTCGTATGGCTCATGGTTCGATTCCCTTGCAGAGGAGAGGATGGTTACAAAAGGCGGCTAAAGATAGAAAAGGGAGCCGCCGCGATGCCTGAACATTCGCCGTAAAACAAACGACAGCGAACAACTGCAAACGCATGTAAATGATGATCACACGGATCAGCCTCGGGTCCCATTCCTGCTTTGCACCGGTCAACAACGAAAAACAACGCAGACCATGAACACAACGATGAAGAACAAAGTGCAGCTGATCGGTAACCTGGGCAAGGACCCCGAACTCAAGAACGTGGGCAACGGACAGGCCTTGTTGCGCTTGAGCTTGGCCACCAACGAACGCTATCGGACGGCAGAAGGAGAATGGAAGGACAACACCCAATGGCACCCCATCGTGATCTGGGGCAAACAAGCGGAGAAGCTCGCCAGCCAGGTGCGCAAGGGGAGTGGTCTTGTGGTTGAAGGGCGGTTGGTGCAGCGCACCTACGAGTCCAAAGAGGGCGAGCGGCGATACAGCACCGAGGTGGTCGTGAGCGATTACCAGTTGTTGGGAGGGGCGAAGGTGGCGGAGCCTGAAATGGCCTAGGTCGCCTCGAATCAGAAAGAAGGCCGTGGGATGGACCGCGGCCTTCTTTTTTCATGGCAGCACGATCAGCCTTCTGGTGGCACGCGCTTCATCCGTGCGCACCTCAAGGAGGTACTCCCCGGCTGTGAGGCCAACCAGCTCCACCTTTTGCTGATCCCCAGCTCCCAGCGTTCGCTCTGTGATCGAGCGTCCCAGCACATCAAGTAATCGAAGGGACATTCCCGCATTCAAGCGTGGTATTTCCACGGTGATCGAGCCATGCGATGGGTTCGGCCAAACGGATAGGTCGTTCAGCAAGCCTTCCTGTACCGCTGTGACCGGTAGCACTTCATGTGTGCGACATACCAATGAAAAGCAGGTGTCCAAGTTGGCCAGATCGAAGGCGCCGACGAGCAAGCAGGTCTGGTAGATACCGGTCATCGCATAGGCGTGAGAGCCTACCATGGTCGTGTCGTACTGGCCATCGCCGTAAGACCAGATGCTCAACGCCGGATCCAGACCACTGGCAACGACACTCGGCATGAACACGGTGGTCTCTCCATCGGAGACCACGCCGAAGTCGGCAAAAAGATCCGGGCCACACGTGCTGGCGTTACCATCCACCGATACCCAAAGGCCGCTCGAGGATGAGCATTCCCCGAAGGTGCGGGTCAAGGTCACGAAGTGTGATCCGGGCATGGCCCATGTGTGGCTTGGTTGAGCTTCGGTGCTGAAGGTCCCATCACCGAACTCCCATAGCCAAGTCCCCTCTGTCGGGAAGACCGACATCTCATAGAAAGTGCCTGTGTTGGTGCCGGCGCCCTGGTAGCCGATGACCGATTGAAGTGATCCGCCACAATCGTTCAACGGCACGATGAGTTCCCTGCAATAGGTCGATGAGCAGGATGGGTCCGGTCCGGAGGTGAGCGTAAGACACACCGTGTACGTTCCAGGCGCATCGAAGATGTGGTAGGGCTCGGGTACCCCGGAGGTGCCATCGCCGAAGTTCCACGTGGCCTCGGCCTCCAGGCCAAAGGTGCGGGAGCTGTCCTGAAAGGTGACGTAGGTTCCCGATGTGGCGTAGGTGAACGCGGGTCGTAATAGCACGTCGCACAGCGGCTGCGTATGCCCCGATGCAGCGAAGAGCGCCGCAAGAGCAAGCGGCAAGGACCTACCGAGATGAACGACCGAATTCATGTTGCAAGCGTATCTGGAAGCTGTACCCCTTCATGAGTGGCGCTTCCGGTGAAGTGAAGGTCCGGATCGGTGCGTAAAAGACCGGTTCCGCATAGAGGGACAGGTGTTCGGTGAGCGAGTAGCCCAGGCTAACGCCGACTTGTGCGCTCATTCGCGCGCGGAAGCGATCATCCACCCGCCGATCGGTCAGATCCATGACCTGTAGTCCTGCATCGTTGGCCTCGTTCACCAACGTTTTGCCCTCGCGTTGTGTCGGGATGTACGCCACCAAGCCCCCGAGCAGGCCGTATCGGAACCGTCGCAGATCACCGTGCCAGGCCACCGTCAAGGGGATCTGGATGGCGCCGTACCGGTTGCGGGCATCGGTGCGGCGCACTTCCGTTGGACGAGTGGTCATCGAGGTGTCGATGTTCCAGGTGTACACCAGGTCTTCGGTGTTGTTGTACACCGTGGCGGTCCACGTGGTATCCACTTCGGTGAAGAGGGCCTCTGAGGTTTCTTCGTGTGTGAACGTGCTTCGTGTGAGCTCAAGGCCGGCGCCGGCAGAAACACTCCAGCCACTGCGCCAGCTGCGCCCGAGCTGTGCACCCCACTGGGTGGAACCCCTCCACCGTTCGGCGGTGTTCAACGCATCGGCATGCTGGCCGCGCCAGGTCCCCGTGCTCTGCCCCATTCCTGCGTAGAGACCCAGCCACCACTGGCCGTTCGCCAACACATACGGCACGGGCCGCTGCGCCGGAGCGGGTGTACCCATCGGTGGCGCCGGAAGCGCGGTGTGCAAGAGGCTCAACGCCACCGCATCCTCATCGGGGAGTCGTTGATCTTCAAGGTCTGCGGGAGTCGCGCGCGTGTGGACTCCACTGCCCACTTTACGTGTTGAAGAGCTCTGCGCTGGTGTACCTACCGGCATCGTTCGTTCGGCACCAGTCCTCTGGACGGTCACCGAAGTCTCCGTTGCCGAAGAGCTGTTGCGCTTCGCATTCGTTTCGCGGACATCGTCAGGTTCTTGGCCACGCTCGGATAGGGTCTTGCTGCTGCTGATCACTCCCTGTGCGGCAGCTTGGGATTCGAAGGCCTCCGGCGTTGTTCGTGGACCCGAGCTGCTCGACTCTACTGAGGCGATCGCATGTTGCTTTCCGCTGCTGTCCTCGGGGATAGGCGCTTTCGGCACTTCCTGAAGTCCGGCGGAGGAGCTTGGAACCTCGCCAATAGCGGACACTCCTTGTTCGGCGAGGTAAGCTCTCGTCCTCTGCTCATTCCCGGCGTGCGGGAAGAGCAGCAGACTTGCGCTGGACACAGCGAACACGGCACCCACCAGGAGCATGGACCATGAGCGCCAGGTGCTGCCCGCGGCCGTACCGGCATCCCAGCCCAATCGTTGGGCAAGGGCGTCGCGCACGGCGCTTGGGGGCGCTGCCTCCGCGTCGTACAACGCCTTGAAGCGTTCGTCAATGGGATGTTCTTCCCGCATGGTGCAAGACTTCTTTTCGTTCGATCCGGGCCTGCAGATAACTACGGGCCTTTGAAAGTTGGCTGCGCGAGGTGCTTTCGCCACAGCCCAGCATGGCGGCGATCTCGGCATGGTCGAAGCCTTCGATCGCGTAGAGGTTGAACACGTGCCGGTACCCATCGGGTAGTTCGGCGATGAGTTTCATCAGTTCCTGCTCACCCAGGTTGTCGATGGCTAGCGACTCCACGGGCGATTCGGGCAAGGTCTCCAGGCCGAAGCGCTCCTGTTGGAAGGATTTCTTCCGGTACTGGTTGATGGCGGTGTGTACCATGATCCGTCGGATCCAACCTTCCAACGAGCCCTCCATCCGGAACGCGGGCAACTTCTCAAAGACCCGGATGAAGCCCTCCTGCATCAGGTCCTGTGCCTCGAGCTGGTGCCGGGCATAGCGCAGACACACGGCATACATACGCCGTGCGTACCGCGTGTACAGGGTTTCCTGACAACGGCGGTCCCCACCCAGGCAACCCTGGACGAGCTCTCGTTCGTTCGGTTCGCGCAAACCGGAAAGGCCTTTCCGTGAACAAGACAGGGTTCCGGGTCGGAACGCTGCCTGCCCGGAGGGCTACCTGCAAGATACAGCAACCGGCTCTGTAAGAAGGAGTTCGGCCCTCGGAGTTGTCATTGACAACAAACGACAGCATCCGTTGAGCAAACGCCTGTAATCGCATACAAGTCGGAATTGGGTACCTGACAAAGCAGGATTTCCCGCGTGGATGCTGCGTTCTGTGGGGAGCGCCTACGCTGTCGCGGCCTTCACAGCAGGCCACCGGTGTGGGATCGGGAGCTTATCGGGCGTTCCCCGTCATGGGGTCCACGGTAGGCGCCTAGTCCACGTTGCCGCGTGCTATTGGGTATTGCGAAGGTAATGGTTCGTGCTCGGTCACTACGTGACCGAGCACGCGCGCGCGAAGTATAGCACCAACCCATAGCGTTGCCGACGATCGGAATTTGTTAAACATCAACCCCCTGGAGAAAACCCGGCAACTTTTTTGCAAAAAAGTTCCGTCTGTTATTTGCCTGTGGCACAGGTGGATAGATATTTTTGGGCAACCCCTCCAAGGCTGGACGATTATTCCCTGTGTTGAAAATCTTGCCAATTGCACCAACTTTGCTAGAGATTGTTCCGTTGAATAACCACCACCTCCATTTACCATGGCAAGGTCAGTTCAAACACCGCAAAGGCCACTAAAGGGCAAGCGTCTTACTTGGGTTCCAAGTAAGGATGCGGAGCCTTTGCGCTTGGACAATCCCTCCAAAGGGGAGCGAGTGAGTACCGAGGAACTAAGGCAGCTTCAGCGCCTTACTTCGCGTGCGCTCGCAGTGTGAGCATTGATAGCTCACCATATCCCTTCCGCTGGCTTGGGCCGAAGGCTATAAGCGGTGATTCGATCATCGTCCGCACGCATACCTATGAATTCTCGTCCAAGAAGAGCGGCGAGCGTTACATAGTTATAGCTGAAGAGTTCAGGGGTGATCTATTTGCAGTCAAGTTCTATTGCGCACGGCACAAGGGGTACGGAGAAAAGCTCCGATACCGAATGAGCGTGAACACTTTTGACACGACCGGGATCAGCGCCACAGTAGTAGCTATCTGCTACGATCTACTGAGCAGGTACCCTACCGCTTCATTCGGTATGCTCGCAAGCCGGAGCTTTGATGTGGAGAGGGAAACAACTGAGCCGCGCCCAACAAAACGATTCCAGGTGTGGACCGGGGTGATCGGTCGCAAGTTCCCCGACACGGCCTTTGCCCACTATCGCTTTACTGAAGAGAACGGCTATCTGTTGATCAACAATTGTCATTCAGACGCAGCCGCAAAGGTGGAAGAGTACCGAGAAATGTTCAAGGGATACGGCATCGTCGCAGGGGTGTAGGGAATTGTCTTACATTTGCCCACATGGACGCGTCCATTACACTGAGAATAGACCAAGCAACGAAGGCCAAGCTGGAGAAGGCGGCAAAGAAGGATGGGCGATCCCTGTCTAACTACCTCCGCAAGCTCTTGGAAAAAGCCGCCAGCACGAACTCTTGACGGGATCATTTTTTTGGATACATTTGTAAGACAAAGTAAGACAATGGCACACGGTCAGGCAGAATTGAAGCGGCTCTCCGAAGATGAGGCGCGTTCCTTGTTGGAGGCTATAAGGTGGCCCAACGGACCGGTGTGTCCGTTCTGTTCATCCACGCAGTTCGTGAACCTCAAAAGCCGCGCGGGGCTGCGTCACTGTAAGGAATGCCGTAAGCAGTATACCGTTACCGTAGGCACCGTCATGGAGCGCAGCCGGGTGAAGATGTGGCAGTGGGTCTACGTATTCGCGGCCATGGCAGCCAGCAAAAAGGGAATAAGCTCCCACCAACTCAGCCGGGAGCTTGGCGTTCAGTACAAGACCGCCTACTTCATGTGCCAACGTGCGCGGTATGCCATGTGTCACGGTCCGGATCTCCCCAAGCTATCCGGTACGCTGGAAATGGACGAAACGTATGTCGGTGGCAAGCCCCGAAACCCCGGAGAGGTTCGGGAAAAGATGCCCGTGGTAGTGCTACTGGAACGGGGCGGACGTGCGCGGGGCCTTGTGACCTGTGACGTGACGGCCAACACCCTACGCAAGCACGTCACCACGAATGCCGACATGTCCAGCCGGTTCATGACGGATGAAAGCCCGCTCTATAAGACCACGGGAAAGAAGTTCGCCGGAGGTCACGAAACGGTCACGCACAGCCAGCGGGAATACGCCCGTGGTGACGCACACAGTAACACGGCGGAGAGTTACTTCAGCCTGTTGAAGCGTGGGGTCTACGGCACCTATCACCACGTCAGCCCGGAACACCTTCACCTATACGTGGCGGAGTTCGATTTCAAGTGGAATTTCCGCAAGGTGACCGATACCGAGCGGGCGCATGAGGTGATGCGCATGGTGGAGGGGAAGCGCCTCTACTACCGCACCCCGAAAGCGATTCAAGCCGGGAAGTGAGGTATTGAAGCGCGGCCCGCGTAGGGTGATGCCTACCGTTCGACGGTATCGCGCGGCGAAGTACGTTCCACCCAAGCGAAGGTTCCCGCGTCAAGGTCAGCGGCCGAACGCGCCCCGCGTTCCCGATCGTGGTGATCGGCCCCCGTCGTTGGCTGCGAAGCGAAGGGCTGAACGGGAGCTATCTTTGAGGGATGGCAGCTCCGAAGGTTGATCCCAAGACCGTGGAGTTATTGCGCAAGGCGCTGAACACCCCACCGCCCCCGAAAAAGAAAGCGGCCAAGAGTAAGACCAAGCCCAAGAAGTGAACCGTTCCCGTTACCCGGAGTGGGCGATCCGCGTTCTTGGTATTGGTATCGCCATAGCCTTGCTCTGGGAGCTTGTACGGTGGATCTTTGACCTGTGACCCTGTACGAGTTCGTCCGGCTAGACGTGAACGCCCGCGCTACCTACTTGTGGGCGCATGGGTCTTTCGTGACCAACTACGGAGACGCGAACGGACCTTCGGCTTTCTACGCCCTCCATGACTATTTCGTGGAGGTGATCTTCGACCTGGAGTTTAACACGATCGTATCCCTTGTGCCCTTCAAAGAAGGGGAGCGGTACGATCGTATGGTCAGTGCCATGGACGTACCGCCGATCGAAGGGATCGGTTAGGTTCGTGGTTAGTATGAACAAGCTTAGGCGTGCTAGGTATTGGCTCAAGGATCAGTGGTTACAGTTCCCTGTTCGATTACGCCGGAACCAGTGGGGTAGAAGGATCTTCTCTACTGGCGACCATAAGAGGCGGCACGACTTGCTTTCGCTGTTGGCCGATAAGAAGGATGACGGGCCCGACGCCCCCACTTCTTGGGAGCACGGAGTGGAGGTTACCGAGGTCGCGAATCACTTCCGTTGGCATGGTGACAGGGAGGCGTGGGATCAGTTATCCGTTCTGATACAAGACGGATGCGTGGAGGTGCAAGAGCATCCTGAGATGGCGGGCGCTTGGTGGGTTATCACCCCGCTTGGGCGAACTGCCTTGCGCAAGGGGGTGTATCTGAGAGAGGGCACACAGGAGAACATTGGTACGCTGACGTTCACCATAGCCGTAGTGTCCGCACTACTAACCATATGGCAAAT
Source organism: Flavobacteriales bacterium (assembly GCA_016787985.1). Classification (GTDB taxonomy): domain Bacteria; phylum Bacteroidota; class Bacteroidia; order Flavobacteriales_F; family PHOS-HE28; genus PHOS-HE28. Next base: position 38,017 of record JAEUTC010000215.1, read on the forward strand.
GGTATCCATGTCGCAGTTGGAAGACAGAGTAAGACGTCTAGAGGGAATACCACCAACGCGATCCCAGCAAGCACCGCCAGCAAATACAGGGGCGCTAGATCTATCCCCAAGCGATACTCCAAGCGGTCCTGCCAAGATGGTGGTGCGCTATTGCGGGGTATGTGCCGCTGGCGGTCCCTGTGGCTATTATGCCGCATCGTTGCGCTATGGGCTTCGTGTTCCAGTTGCTTCGTTTTCATCGGTCTTTCGTGTTAGTATCGGTATGGCCTGCTTCGTCAGGTACACTATTCCGATACAAGTGGTTATCAGCCGACTAAGCCTGCCCAGCCGCTGAACGTTTGCACCGTCGTTCGGCAACAGCACCGGCGGCGGAAACGAAAAGTCACATACAAACACACAAGTCCCATGAACACGCTGAAGAACAAAGTGCACCTGATCGGCAACCTCGGTTTCGACCCCGAAGTGCGGGAGATCGCCAAGGGGCGCAAGGTGGCCCGTATCTCCGTGGCCACGAACGACAGCTACCGCAACGCCAGCGGCGAGCGCGTTACCGACACCCAATGGCACACCGTAGTGGCTTGGGGCACCACGGCCGAGGCGGTGGAGCGCATGCTGCGCAAAGGGTCGCCCGTGGCCCTCGAAGGACGCCTGGTGCACCGCAGTTACGAGACCAAGGAGGGCGTGAAGCGCTACATCACCGAGGTGGTCATGAACGATTTCCAACTCCTTCAGCCCAAACAAGAAGCGGCCGCCTGAGCGGAGAACCCCTGGTATGCGAAGCGGTCCCGATCTTCGGGGCCGCTTCTGCTTTTCCAGCCCACCATGTCCGGGACCACCACAACCCCTCGCCCCAAGAAACGTTGGTTGATCGCGCTGGTCGCCTTACTCATCACCTCCCTGCTCGTGGTGGCGCTGTTGCTGCCGTATCTCCTGAAGCGTTATATCGAAACGCACAGCGAGGAATGGATCGATCGGAAGGTCACCATCGATCGCATCATCCTCAATCCCTTCAACCTGCGTTACGCCATAACGGGCGTTACTTGCTACGAACCGAAAAGCGAAGTGGTCTTCGTGTCGTGGAAGAGCATCAGCTTGCGGAGCGACCTGTGGAAGGGCTTTCAAGAGAACAACTGGCGCTTCACCGGCCTGCGGATCGAGGCGCCGTATTTCCACATCGTGCAGAACGGCGATCGCTTCAACTTCAGTGATCTGCTCGAACTAGGGGGGGACGACGCGGCCACGCCCGATACTGCTACGCCCGTCCGTTTCAGCATGGAGGACATCGTGCTAAGCGATGGGCGTATCGACTATAAGAGCGATGTGCTCGCTGCGCCGGTCGGCATCAAGAACCTCATGGCGACGAGCACCGTCATCTCATCGGAGAACGCGCGGATGGACTTCGGCCTGGGCTTCGACCTGAACGACGGCGGGCGCATGGACGGCGGCTTCATGCTGGACACGGAGAAGTCGCTCTACGGCATTGATGCGCATTTGAAGGCGTTCGCAGTACCACAGTTGCTGCCCTACCTCCAGGACTTCTTCGCCTGCAAGTCGCTGGAAGGGGCCATGGACCTGCAGCTGCATCTTCTCGACAGCTATTCGGACAGTACAAGCCTGAAGGTGAGCGCTGGCCTGGACCTGCACGACATCGCGTTGGTGGATCCGAACAGTGATCAGCTCTTCCGGCTAAAGAAGGCGACAGCTCGTTTGGATACGCTGGTGGCCAGGGATCAGCGGGTGGACATGGGCGAAGTGGTGTTGGATGGAGCGGACCTCAAGTTCGTGATGCTCGCCGATGGTACCGACAATTGGACACGGTTGTTGAAGTTGGACAGCACGACCGTCGCTGGCGATAGCACCACGGCGCAACTGCAAGCCAGTGAGAGCAACATCTTCGTGCTACTCGCCGACTACATCAGCTACCTCGGTGAGCAGATCGTGGCGAGCGATTACACGGCGAAGAAACTGGCGCTCACCAACAGCGCCGTGCATTTCGAGGACAACACGCCGGCACAACCTTTCCGTTATGCCATCTCTGCCATCAATGTGAGCGCCAACCGGATCACCAGTGATCAAGAAGCGGGCAGGGTCACGGCCAGTGCGGTATTGCAAGAGACCGGCAGGTTGAAGGGCGATGCCGTCTTCGACCCGAAGAACATCCGCAATGTGACGGTTGACCTGACGGTGGATGAACTTGCGTTGAACCACCTTGACGCCTATGGGCGCTGGTATGCTGCACATCCGTTGGAAGACGGATCGCTGCAATACATCACGAAGACCGTGGTGCAGGACGGCAAGATCGACTCCCAGAACCACCTGCGCGTGGACAAGATGAAGGTGGGCAAGAAGGTGGACGAACACGACCCGGAGATCTACGTGCTTCCCTTGCGGCTGGCCACGGGGCTGCTCAAGGATGTGAACGGTGTGATCGACCTGGACGTGCCCGTGAAGGGCGACCTGAAGGACCCTGAATTCCGTGTGTGGCCGCTGATCTGGCAGGTGCTGAAGAACCTGATCGTGAAGGCCGCCACGGCTCCAGGGCGGTTACTCGTGCGCGCGTTCGAGGGTGCCGATGAGGCCGATCTGGAGCGCGTACGGTTCGAGTACCTACAGCCCGGCCCGGCCAAGCAGCAAGAGAAGACCCTGAAACAGCTCGTTTCCGTCCTCAACGCCAAACCAGAACTGACCGTGGACCTGGTCTCCATCGTGGACACCAAGGCCGAAGCCAAAGAGGTGGCGGTGTTCCATGCCAAGCAGGCTTTCCTCTTCCCGGACAAGCCGACCCTCGATGGAGCGGATAGCACACGTATCGCGGAACTGAGCACGCGCGACTCGGCTTTCAGCTCTTCCGTGGAGGGGCGCACGGCAGCCTTGGCGGGCAAGTCGCTGCACGACCGCTGCCTAGCGCTGATCGGCGCCGCCGAAGCTGAGCGCATTGCGGGCGAGATCGAATATGCCCGGCGCGAAAGCACCATGCAGTTCCTGCTGGCGCAAGGCATCACACCTGCTCGGGTGCGCTATCGGGATGGAACAGCCGAAGAACTGGCGGGGCAGCGGGGTGTGCCGGGGTACCGGTTCGTGTATGATGTGGGGGAGTGAGAACTGTGGACCGCTGTCGCTCAACGGAAACTCGCCATCACCCTTGTCCTAGGAAGATCCATGAACGGATCGGCGCGACGGACGCGCCTTCCTCCTGGGTGTTGATCATCACATCACGTGTTACCAAGTGGCATCCCGTCCCGAAAGCATCGCTACAAGCGCGGGGTCCACTGCTCAATGAAGGATGAGCTTGCGCTTTTCCGTCCATGCGGCACATTGCAGACGAAGGGTATAAACGCCAGGAGCCAGGTCGTTCAGGGGCAGTAGGATCCTGGCGGCGGTTGCCACCTGTTGCGTATGCACCAAACGACCGTTGCCATCCATCAAAGACAGGTTCACGCGATCCTCGCTACGGCCCAGATCGATGGTGACCGAGCGGCCGATCTCGGATGGGTTGGGATAGATGCTCATCGCATTGCGCTGGGGGCTTTCATCCACCCGAACATGGTCACTGATCGTTGTGTCCACATTGACCACGACGCTGAACACCTGCCCCCACTCGCCTTGCAGGTCTTGAGCGCGCATGCGCAACACATGGACGCCTTCTCCCACAGGAGGTATCGCCGCACCACGGACGGTCTCGATCACATTATCGAATGCGCCATCGGCGGAGAGCATGGGCGTGCCCAGGCCCACCCCGGGGTCATCATCGAAGAAGTACTCGGCATTCTGGAGATGTACATCGGGCCATGAGGTGAAATTCGGCCAGATGTCCACGACGATCGAGAAAAGAGGACCCCAAGCGCCCTCTTGGTCTTTTGAGCGCACCCCCAGCCTGTGTGCTCCTTCAGGGGATGGGAGAGGTGCTTGTGCTATGATCGCCTCGATCACATTGTTGACAGCGCCATCGGCGGCGCTCATGGGGGTGCCATTCCCGGGTCCTGGGTCCGTGTCCCAGAAATACTCGGCCTGCTGCACACCGAGCTGGCAGAAACCCGGAGACAACGCCAGTGCTGTAAGGAAGCAACCAACTAGGCGTGCGAGGCTCATGGTATCAGCGATCAAAGGTTTGGGCGCGTACACGCAAGGTGTTCCCGGAACGGATGTTGTACGCATGATGGGTCAAGTAGGTCCTGGTCGCTCCGGTATGCAGCGGGTGGAAGTTGTCGAGCGAGTATGACCCGCCATAAGCACCTGCATCACCAGGGGAAAGGTCCAGGTCATAGAATATCGGTGCGGGGTTCGCACCATCAATCGCGAATGGCGCATCGATCAATCGGCCGTCGTTGTCCAGTTCTATGGTTTCGCCCGTCGTGTTGTTCGCCATGAACTCGTCCACACCGATGGGGAAATTCGCATTCACATGGTTGAAATAGGCATTTCCGGGACCAGCTATCCCGTAAGACGTGTATTCGCACGTAGTCTGTGTGATGACGTTGTTCATGTATTCCCAAACCGGATCGGGCTCGAGAAAATCATTAACGCTAATCCCGAACAACAAGCTAAGACAACCGGCCGCGAAGACCGTGTTGTTGGCGACCAAGTTGGTCGCAGCGAAGCTTCCGCCGGTGACACTCAAGCCGTCCTGCGCATGCTGGATGAAATTGTTCCGGATGTGCAGCACTTGTTGCGTGTTCCGGATCTCGATCCCGATACGGGCAGTGATGATGTTGCCCATTACCACGCACGTGTCCGTAATGGGGCTTATCGCATTCGTTTCGAGTTGTAGTCCGTTCCATACCGCGGTGATCCTGTTGCCGATGACGTTCCCGAACTGCAACACCGCCTCACCGTTCAAGGTGCATCCGACCAGTTGCACATCGAAGGCAGGGTTGTCCAGGATCACGCTTCCTTCCACGAAAAAACAATCTAATAGCCGAACGCGGGTGCTGCGGACGTCGGCATTTCCACTGCTCGTGATCCCGCCGAACGTATTGCGCATACCGATGATATCGACCGTGCGGCCCGGTGCAGCCATCAGTTGATAACTGCCTTGCACGTAGAAGAAGTCATCCTCGCTGAAACTCACGAACTGTAGGCTCTTAGCCACGGTGATGTCTTCTATCCAAGGAATGTTGCCTCCGCGGTTCTTGATCACGATCCGATCACCATCCACTGCCGCGTTCACGGCCGCGCTGACGCTCGGATAGGTTGGGGGTACGCCGAACTCCTCAACGACCCGGTCTGCCGCCTGTACGGAGGCTATGGATAGGGAAAGTGCGAAGGAAAGAGTGCAGATGCGCATGGTGGTCTTTTGGCTCGTGTGCGATCAAATGTACCCATGCGCTCCGATCTGGCCTGGTTTTTAGAACGGTAGTTGGATCCCGTACCACAGATCGGGTCAGGTCCAGTTCAATCGGTTCGCCGATGAGTCTCGTTCCGCCCTGCACCATGTCCCACGCGTCCAACCTTTTGAGCAGGTGGTCTGCCGTCCCAAGCAGGCTTGATCGTTCCCGATGGAGCTGGAGTTGGCCGGCGTGGACAGCCCATGCATCGCGGAACTGAGCACACGCGACTCGGCTTTCACCGCGTTCGTGGAAGGACGTACCGCTTCCCTGGCGGGCAAGTCGCTGCACGACCGCTGCCTAGCGCTGATCGGCGCCGCCGAAGCTGAGTGCATCGCGGGCGAGATCGAATACGCCCGGCGCGAAAGCACCATGCAGTACCTGCTGGCGCAAGGCGTTACACCGGCGCGGGTGCGCTATCGGGATGGAACCGCCGAAGAACTGGCGGGGCAGCGGGGTGTGCCGGGGTACCGGTTCGTGTATGATGTGGGGGAGTAGTGACCCGACCGAGGAGCTCCCAAGGGTAGCCACAGGCTACCAAACCCATTTCAGGTTGAGCGTAGGCGCATCCTACGCTCAGATCTTGCTGCTTTCGCGCACGCTAGGATCAGTTGGGGGGTTTGGGCAAGGGGCCGCTCTTGCGGACACCCTGAGTGGGCTTAGACATTACCACAAGCTAACGATCACGGCTTCGGGGCCGCAGGGTCGTCCGCCAAATGCGCGGACAGACCCGGCGGAGGTTTGCCGAGGTGGGTGGCGCTCGCGGTGGACACCCTGCAAAGGTTTAGAACTTGCCGCCTTCGCGCACGCTACGCTTAGGTGGGGCATGGACGCCGACCAGGATCCGGAGCTGGCCCGGATGCTTTCTCAGGTAGCCCAGCTTTCGGAGAGCGATCGACTGGTCGCCAAGCGTGTCCTTGAACTGCTCGCAGCTCAGAACGCCAAGAAGTTATCCGGCTCCGATCCCGCAGGGTCGCCTACGGCAGACCCGGCGGAGGTTTATCCTTCGGGTGGCGATCACCGGACACCCTCATATGTTCGCCCCGTGAACCAATGAGCAGGCACCTGTAAGGAAGGGGCATGAGAGTTAGTGGACACCCTAAGCAGTTCGAGGAACATGCTGATCCGCAGAGAGTACCTCATGCCTCTCCTTGCTCTTC
>JAEUTC010000217.1 GCA_016787985.1 Flavobacteriales bacterium
CGACCTGGAGGAGGAACGTCGCCTCTTCTACGTGGCCATCACCCGGGCCGAGAAACGCGCCACCCTGAGCTACGCCATCAGCCGCTACAAGTGGGGCAACCTCACCGCCAGCGAACCCAGCCGCTTCATCGACGAGATCGACCCGAAGTACTTGGAGATGCCTGCCCAGAACGAACGCGGCGCATTCAGCAGCGGCCACTATGTGCGGCCCGGCACACCACCCTGGGCCCGCCCCGGCGGGCAGTCTCAGCAAGCCGGACAATCGGATGGGAACCGCCGCTCACTCGGGCTGGACCATGGCGACGACGACCGCAGTGCATCGAAACCGATCCATGGCCGGGAAAAGCGTGCGCCGGGGCTGGGTCGCTCCGCTCCGCCTGCCGGGAACCCATCGCCCGCTCCTCGTCCAGCGAAGCTGAAGCGCATCTCCAACGCCGGAGCACCTCTGGAAGCCACCAACTCGCTCGGCAGCGCCTCATCGGACATCGAAGAAGGCATGACCGTGACCCACGAACGCTTCGGCAAGGGCAAGGTGTTGAAGGTGGAAGGCAAAGCGCCGGACCTGAAAGCCACCGTGTTCTTCCCCAGTGCCGGGCAGAAGCAGTTGCTGTTGCGCTTCGCGAAGTTGACGGTGGTGGAAGGATGAAGGATCGATCGGCACCATCCTTGAACGGATGGGCACATGCTCCATGCGATGCTGTTGGCTCTTTTCGTGATGGTGGTAGACATCACTCCAGTGCCGTTGGTCACGAACCCAGCGACCTATGAATTCGGCTTCAGCCTGAACCATGCAGGCACCACGGACCGTCAGTATACCCTCTTCATTTACAAGGTCCACGATGGGCATGTCATCGAAAGCACCGTCATTTCGGAGAAGGCCTTCATCTTGCAGGCCGCGGGCTTGGAAAACAGCCGTGCGAACCCGCTCGGCATCGACCTTTTCGAACAATACGCCATCGCCGAATGTGAGGCCCACCGCGACAGCCTTTCCGGAGACTACGCCTATCGTTGTTCGCCACTGAACGACCTGTGGCGGCTCCGCTATGGCGGAGCAACGAGCAACACCAGCAGTACTGGTTGGGCCCAGGACCTGAACGCACCCGGCATTCGCCAACAGATCATCCTGCAGGCCTACAGATCACCGCATGAGGATCATTGGCTGGGTCCCTACTTCGGCGCCAAGGCTTTCGCGCTTCTCAAGGACATCCAAGACCCCACGTGGGTGGCCACATATCGGGATGGCCGATAACCCCCGAGCCCTATCACGCGTAGCAACGGGGCCATGCGCTGGTCTCCCCTCATCGCATACGTTGGCGCAAGCCTGCTCAGCGGACCAACCCATTCCGTGGCCCAAGCACGGTACGAGTTCGGCTTCAGCCTGAACCCGACCGCGCAAGGCCAACTCGCTGCGTTGTTCATCTATACCGTGCACGACGGTGCAGTGGTGGGTAGCGTTCCCATGCGCCCCCATTTCTTCATCCTACAGGCCAGTGGTCTCATGGAAAGCAAAGCGAACTTGGAGAGCGTGGACCTGTTCGATCAATACGGCATCATGAACTGCGGGGCGTGGACCGAGGACGGAAGCGTGCGCACGAACTTCGACTGCACCGTACTGCAAGACCTATGGAAACTGAGGTATCGAACAGGAATGGGTGTGCAACCCGGCGAAGGCTGGGCGACCGAGGAATTCCGTCCTTCGGATCGGCAACAGATCATCCTGCAGCACTACCGCCAGCCCGGCTATGAGCACTGGCATGGCCCGTATTTCGGCGCGGATGCGTTCCGGTTGCTGCGTGATATGCAGGATCCGGAGTGGGTGCGGACCTATGCGCAGGGTGGATAGGGCCCACTTCGGTGCCCTTCGTTACATTTGGGCCACCTCCGGCGCTCGGAGCAGGGCTAACGGCCCGGCCTTCCCTTAGGAACGCCACCTTTCTCTACCGCATGAGCACAGCACCGTTCGATTACAACACCGCGCGTCCCCGTTTGATCATCCCCGAATACGGGCGCCACGTGCAACGTATGGTGGAGCACGTGCTGGGCATCGAAGAACGCGACCAACGTACCCGCACGGCCAAAGCCATCATCCAGGTGATCGCACGGCTGAACCCGCAGTTGCGCAACAGTGAGCATTTCGAGCGCACGCTCTGGGACCACCTCTACATCATGAGCGAGTTCAAACTCGATGTGGACGGTCCCTTTCCCAAGCCCACACCGGAGGACTTGGAAAGCAAACCCGCTCGTGTGCCCTACCCCCAGACGCAGATCAAGTATGGGCACTACGGCAAGATGGTGCAGCGCATGATCGACCAGTGCGCGGCCATGGAGCCCGGTGAGATCCGCGATGCCTACACCACGGTGATCGCCAACCAGATGAAGAAACAATTCCTCGTCTGGAACCGCGACACCGTGCCCGATCCGCTGATCCTGAAGGACCTCGGCGAATTGAGTAAAGGCAAGTTGCGGGTGAAGGAGGATGTGCAACTGGCCCAGACCGCTGACCTCTTGCGCACACAACAGAACGGTCCGCGCAACGAGATCGACACCCGCAAACGCCACAACAATGGTGGCGGCGGTGGTGGCGGCAAGAAACGCAACCGGAACCGGAAGAAGAACCGGTATTGAATTGCAGGACCAGGGGCAGGTGCACTAGCAAGGACTTGGCCCCCTTCATCGTCCGCTGATCGCATGTAAGGTGACAATGCCCTGTTGATACGCAGCAGGCGCGCACTAGCATTCGCCCCGCTCCGCTGCGTTGTTTCGCAGCATGCGCCTTCGCCCGGCCCACACCGGTAACACGAAGGCCATGGCGCGGACATGGGAAGTTTCAAGATCGTCGGTGGGCGCAGGCTGAAAGGTGAGGTGGTGCCCCAAGGTGCCAAGAACGAAGCCCTACAGATCCTCTGCGCCGTCTTGCTCACCAGCGAACCGGTCACCATCCACAACGTGCCCGATATCGTGGACGTGAACAAGCTGATCGACCTGCTGGGCGCGATGGGCGTGGGTGTGGAGAAACTCGCGAAAGGCTCCTATCGGTTCCAGGCGAAGAGCGTGAACCTGGAGTTCTTCCTGGACCCCGAGTACCGGCGCATGGGTGGAAGCCTGCGTGGCAGTGTGATGGTGGCGGGACCGGCCTTGGCGCGCTTCGGCCGCGGCTACATCCCCAGCCCGGGTGGTGACAAGATCGGACGGCGTCGGATGGACACGCACTTCACCGGATTCGAGCGCTTGGGGGCGACCATCAAATACGACGAGAGCGACTCGTTCTACCGCGCAGAAGCGAAACAGTTGAAAGGCTGCTACATGCTGCTCGACGAGGCCAGCGTGACGGGCACCGCCAACATCGTGATGGCCGCCGTGCTCGCCGAAGGACGCACCACCATCTTCAACGCCGCGTGCGAGCCCTACTTGCAGCAGCTCTGTCAGATGCTGGTGCGTATGGGTGCCAAGATCAGCGGCATCGGCAGCAACCTGCTGCACATCGATGGGGTGAAGGAGCTTGGTGGCACCGAGCACACCATGCTGCCGGACATGATCGAGATCGGTTCGTTCATCGGCCTCGCCGCCATGACGCGCAGCGAGATCACCATCAAGAACACCGGCTACGACCACCTCGGCGTCATCCCCGGTGTCTTCCGCACCTTGGGCATCACCGTGGAACGCCGTGGTGACGACATCCATATCCCCGCCCACGACCACTATGCGATCGAGCCCTTCCTCGATGGCAGCAACCGCGTGATCAGTGACCATCCGTGGCCGGGCTTCACCCCAGACCTGCTCAGCATCGTGCTCGTCACCGCCACGCAGGCTCGCGGCCACGTGCTGATCCATCAGAAGATGTTCGAGAGCCGCCTGTTCTTCACCGACAAGCTCATCGAGATGGGTGCGCAGATCACGCTCTGTGATCCGCACCGCGCACTGGTGATCGGCAAGGACTTCGAGAAACCGTTGCGCGCGATACGCATGACGAGCCCCGACATCCGCGCGGGTGTTTCCCTGCTCATCGCGGCCTTGAGCGCTGATGGTACCAGCACGATCGACAACATCGAACAGATCGACCGCGGCTATCAGGATATCGAGGGGCGCTTGAAAGCCATCGGCGCGCAGATCGAACGGGTTTAGAACGCAAGGAGCAGGGGCAGGAACAGGAGCAAGATCCGCGGTTGGCGTTGCACCTGCCTTTGCCCCTGTTCCTGCGCCTGGCCCTATACTGACCAGCCATCCGATCCCGGCATGATCTTGGCATAGCCCGAAGCCTTCGGTACAAACTACCTTCGCCCCATGGAATTCCGCACGATCATGTCGAAGACCCGCATCGCCATCAGCGCAGCCGTGGTGCTGCTCGCCATTTATGGTTTCGCTTCCCGCGTTTCGGACAATGCTCCGGAGGGCAACGTTCAAGTGGGCACGAGCATCGGCAACAAAGCGCCCGAGCTCGCCTTCATGAACGCCGACAGCACCAAGGTGATGAAGCTTTCGGAGCTGAAGGGCAAATACGTGCTCATCGACTTCTGGGCCAGCTGGTGCCGTCCGTGCCGCATGGAGAACCCCAACGTGGTATCCGCCTACAACAAGTACAGCAAGGCCAAATTCACCGACGCCAAGGGATTCGAAGTGTACAGCGTGAGCTTGGACCGCAGTCGCGACGCCTGGAAAGCCGCGATCGCCCAAGACGGCCTGGTGTGGAAGTACCACGTGAGCGATCTGCTCTTCTGGAACTCCAAAGGGGCCCAGTTGTATGGCGTGAGTTCCATCCCCATGAGCTTCTTGGTGGACCCGAACGGGATCATCATCGCCAAGAACCTGCGTGGCATGGCCCTGCACCAGGAACTGGATAAGCACGTGAAGAGCCTCTGATAGAGCATACTTACACGGAAAAGCCTCGGTGCCTGCCGGGGCTTTTCCATGCACTGGCATGCCATCCTGTCCGGATCGCAGCCATGGCACCGGAATTGCCGACCCGGCTGCGCCGGAACGCCGGAAAAATCGCCCCCGATGGACTTGAAGAACCCGTTCCGCCGCACCGCTAAGGAGAAGCCCGCCATGGAGAACGAGACCGTGAAGAACGAAACCACATTGCCCGAGAACCCGGAAACACCAGCTTCCGAGGACCAAGGGACTGCCACCGCTGACACCGCGTCAGCAACCGAGCGCTCCGAAACGGAGGTGCTCAAGGCCGAACTCGACCTGCTCCGCGCGGAGCACCAAGCTGTCCACGACAAACACATCCGCCTCTTCGCCGAATTCGACAACTTCCGGAAACGTACGGCCAAGGAGCGGTTGGAACTGATGCAATTCGCCGGAGAGAACACCCTGAAAGCCGTGTTGCCGGTGTTGGATGACATGGACCGCGCCATCGCCAACAACGACAAGGTGGAAGACATCAACGCCATCCGCGAAGGGTTCAAGTTGATCCACCAGAAGATGCAGCACATCCTTGGCACCCAGGGATTGAAAGCCATGCCCGATGCCAAAGGTGAAGCCTTCGATACGGACAAGCATGAGGCCATCACCAAAGCACCCGCCCCTGCTCCGGAACTGAAAGGCAAGGTGCTCGACGTGGTGGAGAACGGCTACACCCTGCACGAGAAAGTGATCCGATACGCCAAGGTGGTGGTCGGCGAATAGTGGCGTTGCGTGCAGCGCCCACTCGCCCATCACCGTAGTTCCCCCCCATGAGCAAACGAGACCCCTACGAAGTCCTTGGTGTTGGCCGCAATGCAAGTGCGGACGAGATCAAGAAGGCGTACCGCAAACTGGCGATCAAGTACCACCCGGATAAGAACCCCGGGGACAAGGCCGCCGAGGAGAAGTTCAAAGAGGCGGCTTCGTCCTACGAGATCCTAAGCGACCCCGACAAGAAGGCCAAGTACGACCGCTTCGGACACAACGCACCCGGCGGCTTCGGCGGTGGTGGTGGCTTCCAAGGTGGCGGCATGAACATGGAGGACATCTTCTCCCAGTTCGGCGACATCTTCGGTGGTGGGTTCAGCGGCGGGTTCGGTGGTTTCGGTCAGCAACGCGGCGGCCGCACCGTGAAAGGCAGCAACCTGCGCGTGCGTCTGAAACTCAACCTGGAGGAGATCGCCCACGGCGCCGAGAAGAAGATCAAGGTGACCAAGCTCGTGCGCGGCAAAGGCAGCGAGTACGGCAACTGCAACACCTGTGGCGGCAGTGGTCAAGTGCGGCGTGTGCAGAGCACCTTCCTGGGTCAGATGCAAACGGTGACCACCTGCCCCACCTGCGGTGGAGTCGGACAGACCGTAAGCAAGCGCGCGCCGGGCAGCGATGAGCACGGATTGGTGCGCGAGGAAGTGGTGGTCCCCATCCGCATACCAGCGGGTGTGGAGGAGGGCATGCAGCTCAACATCAGCGGCATGGGCAACGAGGCCCCGGCAGGCGGGATCCCTGGTGATCTGCTGGTGGTGATCGAGGAGGAAGAGCACAAGGAATTGAAGCGGGATGGCGCCACGTTGCATTACGAAGCTTTCATCAGCATGGTGGATGCGGCACTCGGTTCCAGCATCGAAGTACCCCTCGTTTCGGGTAAGGCCAAAGTGAAGATCGAACCCGGCACCCAGAGCGGAACCACCATGCGGTTGCGTGGGAAAGGGCTGCCCAGCGTGAACCAACACGGCACTGGTGACCTGCTCGTGCATGTGATGGTGTGGACCCCTACGGAGCTTTCCAAAGAGGAGAAAGCGACCCTGGAGAAACTGCGCACCAGTGCCGGCTTCCAGCCTAAGCCCACCGCGAAGGACAAAGGCTTCTTCGAGCGTGTGAAAGAGATGTTCGGGAATTGACAAGCGGCGGATCCGCGCGCTTCCCGACGGCTACCTTTCGCGCATGCTCAAGCGCGTTCTTCCAAAGGTCTTGCTATTTAGTATGACCGTCCTTTTCGGTGCTTGCACGGCTCCGCAGGAGGACAGCACGGCTTTCATCGAAGTGCCGGTTCCCATTCCTGTGCTCCTGCCACGGACGGACTGGGCCCAGCAACTCGCGGATAGTGGGGTCGCGGGCACCTTCGTTCTCTGGGAACCCGATAGCGGGCGCCTGCAAGCTTCGGATACGGCGCGTGCCAACCGGGGATACCTGCCAGCGAGCACCTTCAAGCTCTTCAACTCCTTGGTGTCGCTGCAGGAAGGCGCTGTGCCTGACGAGAACACCGTGCTTCCGTGGGACAAAGTCGAGCGTTACTCACCGGACTGGAACCAGGACCTGAGCATGCGTCAGGCGCTTCCGTACAGTGCAGCGTGGTTCTACCAAGAGACCGCACGCCGGGTGGGTGTAGAGCGGATGCAGCACTGGTTGGACACGGTCGACTACGGGAACAGGCTCATCGGCGACTCGATCCACACGTTCTGGATACGCGGTGGACTGCGCATCACCCCGCTCGAGCAGGTCCGCTTCGTGGAAGCCCTGCATGATGAAGCCCTGCCGTTCGATGTGGCGCACCAGCGCACGGTGAAGCGGATCATGCCGGGCGATAGTGCGGCTACCTGGCGCATACAGGCTAAGACGGGATGGGCGGCCTTAGAGGAGCAGGAGTACGGCTGGTATGTGGGTTGGGTGGAGCGTGGTGGCGGTACAGCGTACTTCGCCATCCACCTGGACATCGCTTCGAATGAAGATGCCCGCAAGCGCTACACGGCGACCCATGCCCTGCTGCAGCGAGCAGGATGGATCGATGCGCCACACCGATGATCACTCCTTTCGGAAGCGCACCACATCCGTCCGCTTGCCATCCGTGACGCGGACCACGTAACGGCCCGTGATAAGTGCATCCAAAGCCACGGGCTTCAGCCCACTGGGACCATCGCTCCAGTCGATGTGCCGGACCACTTCGCCCCGCTCGTTGTAGATATCGATCCGTACATGGCTTTGCACCGATCCTCGACGTTCGATCAGCACCTGCCGTGCCACTGGCAGTTCGGCGCTCCAGCCATCGTCGGATATCCTCGACGCACCGGGCCGTGGGTCGATCCCGCGCGATGGACCAAGTTGATGTTCGCCCAGCTCTAGTGGCTCGTGCCGGACGAGTACTTCATCCATGCCCAAGATCGGCGACGGCTGCGCTGTGGCCAGTCCGACCAAGCCCAAGGATCCCACAGCCGTGGCCGCCCAAGCGATCCATTCATTCCGTTGTCTCATCGTCTTTGTGTTCGGTGCCGCAAAGCGACCCAACACATGTGACCAGGAGAATGGTCCTGCGTTACATCATCCGCCACATGGAAAACATGACGTGCACGAAAGCTTGTGGCAACAACTCAGGTCTGTTGCGGCACCAACATGGCCACCGGCTTGCCTTGGTGCATGAGCAGGACACCGTTCTTCTCCACGCGTGCCTCGCGCGCAATGGACATGGCTTGGAATAATCTGCTCTCCAGTGCACCCGGATCATTGCGATCGCATCCTGACGGCACCATGCCTTGGAACCGGACCTGATCGGGACCCGTGGTCCAACGCCCAGTGAACGTGCCGCACTTCGAACGGCCCACCAACTTGCCGTCCTTATCGAAACGGATGGTCAAGGGCGATGCACCCGGGTCGAGCTTATCACCGAACACCTGAACTACCCGCCACTGTCCCAAGAGACGACTGCTGAGCGGAACACCAAGAAAAACCACACTACCAAAGACGGTGCAACCCAGTAGGAAGCAGGCGAGTGTCGTGGTGATGCGTGTACTCATGCAGCAGTGCTTTAGGCACCGGATGAAAGTAGCATCCCTGGCCTTGGCTGCTACGAGCATGTGGGTGAACGGTTGTATCAGTGATGGACCGCTTCAGGTCCTGATCGATCGCCGTTCGAGAAAGCCTGCCTATTTTGCTTGACCAAAACACCGCACATGCGTTCAGTCATCCGGCTCGCGGCCACCACCTGCTTGGTCCTCTCCATTCACCTCGGCCGTGCACAGGATGCGCCTGCTGATACCTCGGAAGCGGCCATGGAGGCCGCCTATCAACTCTTTGCTGATTCCATCGAAGCATCGTACACCTACCAGACCGGATCCATTCCGATCGCGGATGGTGTGGCCACGGTGAACATCCCGTCCGGCTTCAAATACCTCGATGCGGAGCAAAGCAAGCAAGTGCTCGTAGAGGTGTGGGGCAATCCTCCCGGCGCCGCGGACGGCGTGATGGGGATGATCTTCCAGGAGAACGCCGGTGTCTTCGATGACACTTACACCTTCGTGCTGGAGTACGACCCCATGGGCTACGTGAGCGACGAGGATGCGGATGATATCGACTACAACGAACTGCTCACCGAATTGCAGAACGACAGCCGTGCTGCCAATGAGGAGCGCCGTGCAGCAGGCTACGAGGGGCTTGAACTCGTGGGTTGGGCCGCCCCTCCGTACTACGACAAGGAGCGGAAGGTGCTCCATTGGGCGAAGGAACTACACGCCGATTCCGCTGAGGTGAATACGTTGAACTACAACGTTCGTGTGCTGGGTCGCAAAGGGGTTCTGATCCTTAATGCGGTCGGCAGCATGGAACAACTCGAAAGCGTGAAAGCGGGCATCCCGTCCGTGCTCAATATGGCCAGCTTCAACGAAGGATACACCTACGGGGAGTTCGACAGCAATGTGGACGAAGTGGCGGCATGGACGGTCGGCGGGCTCGTAGCCGGCAAGGTCTTGGCCAAAGCCGGTATCCTCGCGATCATCCTGAAGAACATCAAACTGGTGGTCATCGCATTGGGTGCGGCAGGCGCAGCGGCCTTCAAATTCTTCGGCGGGAAGAAGAAGACCGAGGACAACCCGACCCCACCACAAGCCTGATGACACTCGGCCCTGATCGCTGATGCCAGAATTCAAGCTGCGCGGCCACGTGGTCGACATCGTCGGCCGGAGGACCTACCCCGGCGAGGTGACGGTGATCGACGGCCATATCGCGGCCATCGAACCGGTGGATGGCGCTGTGGAAGGGTACATCCTGCCCGGCTTCATCGATGCGCATGTGCATGTGGAGAGCTCCATGCTCATCCCCAGCGAATTCGCGCGACTGGCGGTGGTGCACGGCACCGTGGCCACCATCAGCGATCCGCACGAGATCGGTAATGTGCTCGGTGTGGAGGGCGTGGAATTCATGATCGCCAACGGACGGGAAGTGCCCTTCCATTTCTTCTTCGGCGCGCCCAGCTGTGTGCCGGCCACCACCTTCGAGACCGCTGGTGCTTGCATCGATGCGGCAGAGGTAGGCCGATTGCTGGAACGGCCCGAGGTCGTGTACCTCAGCGAGATGATGAATTTCCCCGGCGTACTTGGTGGCGACCCGGAGGTGCTGGCCAAGATCGCGCACGCCAAAAGGCTGGGGAAACCCGTGGATGGCCACGCGCCCGGGCTTCGCGGCGACGCGGCCGTGCGCTACATCCAAGCAGGCATGAGCACGGATCATGAGTGTTTCACAGCGGAAGAAGCGCTGGAGAAGCTGGCGCATGGCATGTGGATCCAGATACGCGAGGGCAGTGCGGCGAAGAACTTCGAAGCCCTGCATCCGCTCCTGCACGAGCATTGGGAGCGTATGATGTTCTGCAGCGATGACAAGCACCCGGACAGCCTGGTATTGGGCCACTTGAACACCATTTGCGCACGTGCCGTGGCAGCTGGGGTTGATGTGTTCAAGGTGCTACAAGTCGCTTGTTTGAACCCGATCGAGCATTACAAGCTGCCTGTTGGCCGGATGCGTATCGGGGATCCGGCGGACATGATCGTGGTGGACGACTTGGTGGGTTTCATCACACGGCAGACCTACATCCAAGGTCGGCTGGTGGCAGAAGATGGTGCAAGCCACATTGAACGGGTGCCTTCTTCCACACCGAACAAATTCAACTGCACGACCAAAACACCCGAGGACTTCCGTGTGCCCGCAGCGGAAGACGACCTGCTCGTGATCGAGCCCTACGACGGGCAGTTGATCACCGGCAAGGTGACCATGCGCCCGACCCTGCGCGACGGAGCCTGTGTACCGGACCCGGACCGCGGGCTATTGAAGATCGCCGTCGTGAACCGTTATGCCGAAGCTCCAGTGGCCGTCGGCTGGATCACCAACCTTGGCCTGCACAAGGGCGCCTTGGCCAGCTGCGTGGCGCACGACAGCCACAACATCGTTGCGGTCGGTGCTAACGACGATGACCTGTGCGCCGCCGTGAACGCGGTGATCTTGGCCAAGGGCGGGATCAGCTTGGCCGATGGATCCTTGCGAATGAGCCTACCGCTGCCTGTTGCCGGTATCATGAGCGATGGCGATGCCTACAGCGTCGCGCACGACTACAGTGCCATCGATCTGGCCGCCAAGGGGTTGGGGTGCACGCTCTCTGCCCCCTTCATGACCTTATCGTTCATGGCCCTACTGGTGATCCCTCACCTGAAGATGAGCGACTTGGGTTTGTTCGACGGCGACACGTTCGGCTTCGTGCACGGAAAGGCGTCGGCTTAGGGGAAGCTCCTACCTTCATCGGCGCATGAAGGCGCCCCATGGACTTCCGATCCTGTTCCTGCTCG
The DNA here is from genome assembly GCA_016787985.1 of Flavobacteriales bacterium. GTDB lineage: Bacteria > Bacteroidota > Bacteroidia > Flavobacteriales_F > PHOS-HE28 > PHOS-HE28. The sequence continues at coordinate 11,505 of JAEUTC010000217.1, forward strand.
TAGCCGCGAGTTGCAGCACATCCCGCCACACGGTGGGCGAGGGAGTCTTCCAGAAACGAACGCTTCGACCAGGCTGGCATCTGGACCTCGGCCTGCGTCGGGACCAGGCTCCGGTGCGGCGATCCCGCCCCCCCGAACGACTCACCACAAGGGGACCAGAACCTGACATTCCTTCAGGCGAACCAGCTTTTGCGGCGCTTGAGCTCTCCGGGTTGAATGGACCATCCCACATCCAACTAGATCCACCGAAACGGCAACTGGATCCCGTTGCCGCCGCACCGCGACCGATCGCTAAGGCGCACGCTCCAACCCTTCAGCAGGCTGTTCCATTGGACGAACCGAAGCCCCGCTGGAACCCTTGGGCGATACCCGCATTCGCGTTAGCCGTAGGCACCGTGGCCTATGCCATCCTGGGCACCAGTGAACTCGTGGTGGTGCTCGCCGTAGTGGCCACCTTGGTGCTCGCTGCCATCGCCGTTCGGAAGGGCCGCACCTATGAATGGCGCGGCAAAGGTTTCGCGGTGGCCGCGCTCATGATCGGCGCGCTGGCTGGCTTGATCACGCTGGTGGCGCTCTTGGCCGGTTAGACCGTACTCGGTCGACAAGAGAGCAGTTCGAGTACGATCATCAAGTGAGCCATATAACTGGACATTTGCTTAGACATTATCATGGACATCACTTTGGACATATCGGTGTTCATCAAACTATAATCGTCTCATTCACAATACTCTTGAATGGACTGATCTTTGGACATTCATGCGTGCCTATCAAGATACCATCACTTGGCTCACTTTCCGGGTCGAACTCAAGAAAGCGCCACCCTCTTTCTGGCTTCAGTTGGGCCAACTCGACGCCGGTCTCCGACACTTGAACGGGGTGCCGCTCGCGGCCGCAGAGGCCCGGTCCGTTGAGCGGGACCTGGTCATCCGGGGCGTTCAATCCCGCCTGGCCTTGGATGGGGTCATCCTACCGTATGAGGCCATCCGTTCGCACCTCGCGGGCGGTTCGAAACCGGGAGCGAAAGTCGCCGGCAGGGCCGAAGTCTTGGGCTTCCTTTCCAGCTTGGGCGCCTCCGGAACATCTCCTCACCCTCCGGCCACTGACGTGAGCCCGGAAGGCCTCAAGCGGATCCACGCGACCCTGTTCACCGGCGGCAGTGACCAGGAACGAGCAGGGCATTGGCGGATCATCCCCATCGGTGGACGACCGTGGGAGGGCGTACCCCATGAGGTGGTCGGCCTCTTCGCTGAAGAGCTGTGCGACTGGCTGAAGAGTGCCGAATTGGCAGCGCCGGCAGCTGATGAGGAACAAGCTTGGGCGGTGATCCGCATGCTGCTGGCCGAACTGTATCTGTTCTGGATCCGCCCCTTCACCACCGGCCATGCGCGGGTGGCGGGTGTGTTGGGGGCCCGTCTGCTCCGCAGCGCCGGATCGGGACCCCACGCGGCCCATCTGCTCGCCATCGCTTTGCACCGGAACGCGGCGGAGTTCCAGCGGCAAGTGCAGCATGCCGCCGAGGGTAGCGCCGACCCAACGCCCTTCCTAGCGTTCGCGGTACGCGCCATGAACGAAGTGCTACACGAGGTGCATGCCCGGGTGCGCGACCTGCAGATGCGTGGACAGTGGCGTGCCCAACTGTTGGAGCTTTTCCAAGATGGGAACGATGAGCCTACGCGCCGCCAACGCCAGGTGCTCTTGGACCTCGCCAGTGCCGACTTGCCGGTCCCTTTGAACGGATTGAGCATTCTCTCCCCTGCTTTGGCCAAGCTCTACGCCGGTGTTTCGGAGAAGACCTTGCGGCGCGATGTGGATGCCCTGTTACAGGCAGGCGTGCTTCAACGGGAGCCGGAGGGGCTGCGTGTGGACCTCACCAACATCCTGGCCTTCAAGGAACCAGGTGCTTAAGGAGCGCCTCTGCATGGATCTGGGCCTGTCGGATCAGGTGATGAGGCGAACCGCCTGCATCGCGAATGGCCTTCAAGGAGGCGGAACCCGCTGATTTGGAAAGCTTCCGCCCTTGCGCATCCGCCATCAGCGGGTGGTGATGGAAGAGTACTGCAGCAAAGGCCGGTCTATCCAGCAAGCGCGCAAGGTGCGATTGGCAAGCCGTGGAGGCGAGAAGATCGGCACCCCGGATGATCCATGTGATCCCCATGTCCAAGTCGTCGCTCAACGATGCGATCTGGTAAGCCGGGCGGCCGGAATGCCGCTGTACGATGATGGGATCGGGGAGCGAGGCCGCGAGGTCCACCTGTTCCTTCTTGCCGTCAAGTTGTTCGACTACGATCGGACAGGGTTCAGGGAGGCGCAACCGCCATGGGGTGCTTCCTTTCGTTATCCCGCCGTGGCTGGATCGGCAGGCATGCGCATGGCGCGTATGGCGCTCGAAGTGTTGCCGCGAACAGTCGCATGGATAGAGCACGCCCTTTCCGCGAAGCTCATCGACCGATCGGGCATACCGATCCAGACGCAGCTGCTGCGACCAGTTCGCTCGGAAGTCATCAACCCCGGACGGACCTTCATCCACCGTGATGCCCAGCCAGTCCAGCGACCGGAAGATATCCTCGATATACTCCGGCCGCGTGCGTTCGGCGTCGAGGTCATCGATGCGCAAGACCACCTTGGTGCCCGTGGCCTTCGCCACCCGATCCGTAAGCAGGAAATTGAACGCGTTGCCCGCGTGCAGGTATCCGCTGGGCGTAGGGGCGATGCGGGTCTTCTTCATACGCCAGCTGGACCGGTGCCCGGGGTGGGACTCGAACCCACACAGCCCTTACGGACCAAGGGATTTTAAGTCCCTCGTGTCTACCATTTCACCACCCGGGCAATGGAACAAAGGTGATCAAAACCGGCCCGACCGAATGCGATGGGCGGACCCGCTTGGAACCCTTGAAATGAACGATGCCCCTTTCGGGGCATCATCTGAGCGAGAAACGGGACTCGAACCCGCGACCCCGACCTTGGCAAGGTCGTGCTCTACCAACTGAGCTACTCTCGCAATACGGTCCGCTTGAACTGGTGTTTTCGGCGAACGAGGGCGCAAATATAACAAGAGCCGATCAGTTCACAACACCTTTCACGCCTTCTTCAATTTGGCCTTGCCGGGCTCCACCAGCCGTTTGATCTCGTTCAGCTTGAACAAGGCTTCCACCGGCGTTAGTGTATTGATGTCCAGCTCCATGATCTCCTGGCGGATGCGTTCCAACGCGGGGTCGTCCAACTGGAAGAAGCTCAGCTGCAGCTCGCGTCCGATCCCTTCCGCCGATGCCTTGTGCGCCAATTGCGGACCATCCACCGAAGGTGCTGCTCCCAGGTCGCCGCCATGGCTCGCCTCCAGATGGGCCAACACCTTCACCGCTCGCTGCACCACCTTGGACGGCATGCCCGCCATTTGGGCCACGTGGATACCGAAACTGCGATCGCTGCCACCCGGGGTGAGCTTGCGCAGGAACAGCACCTTGCCGTCGACCTCGCGTACCGCCACATTCGCATTGTGGATGCGTGGGAACGTCCCCGCCATCTCGTTCAGTTCGTGGTAGTGCGTGGCGAACAAGGTCTTGGGCCGACCGGGATGTTCATGCAGGAATTCGGCGATGGCCCAGGCGATGGAGATGCCATCATACGTGCTGGTACCACGACCGATCTCGTCCAACAGCACCAGGCTGCGATCACTGAGGTTGTTGAGGATGCTCGCCGTTTCATTCATCTCCACCATGAAGGTGCTTTCGCCAGTGGACAGGTTGTCCGAAGCGCCCACCCGGGTGAAGATGCGATCCACCACGCCGATGGTGGCCGCCGAAGCCGGAACGAAGCAGCCGATCTGGGCCAGCAAGGTGATCAATGCCGTCTGCCGCAGCAGGGCCGACTTACCGCTCATGTTGGGTCCGGTGATCATGATGATCTGGCGTGCATCGGGATCCAGCAGCAGATCATTGGCCACGTACGGCACACCGGGCGGCAGTTGTTGCTCGATCACCGGATGTCGCGCATCGCGCAGGTCCAATACGCGGCCCGGACCGATCATCGGCCTGCAATACTTCCACGCCAGCGCGGTCAACGTGAAGCCGCGCAGCACATCCCATTCCGCCAGGGCCAGGGCCGCGTTGCGGATCAGCCCCACCTGCGCCACCACCTCTTCCACCACCGACCGGAAATGCTCGGCCTCCAAGGCCAGGATGCGCTCCTCGGCACCCAGGATCTTCTCTTCCAGCGTCTTTAGCTCGTCGGTGATGTACCGCTCGGCACCCACCAAGGTCTGCTTGCGCACCCAGTCTGGCGGAACCTTGTCCTTGTGCGTGTTCCGCACTTCCAGGTAGTACCCGAAAACATTGTTGAAGCCGACCTTCAATGAAGGGATGCCGGTGCGTTCGCTCTCCCGACGCTGCGCCTCCAACAGCAACTCCTTGGCGTGGCCGCTCACATGGCGCAGCTCATCCAATTCTGCGGAAACGCCCGTGCGGATCACCCCGCCTTTGGCAGGATTCACGGGTGGGTCTTGCTCGATGGTGGCGGCGATCCTCGCGGACAATCGCTCGGGGACCACGATCCGCGGCCCACTGCCCCGTTCGCTCAACAAGCCTTGTACACGCTGCGCCGCATCCAGCGCTACGTGCACTTGAAGCAACTCACGCGGATTGATCCGACCTGCAGCCGCCTTTCCCGCCAAGCGCTCCAGGTCGCCGATGCTGCGCAGTTCCTGTCCCAAGGCATCGGTGAACACCGCATCGCCAACGAGGTCTTCCACACGGTCGAGCCGTGCATCGATCGCGGCCCCATCGATCAGCGGAAAGAGGATCCAGCGTTTCAGCAGGCGCGAGCCCATGGGGGTGACGCAGCGGTCCACCGCGCTCTGCAGTGTGCGCGCCCCATCGTTCACGGTGCTCACCAGTTCGAGGTTGCGTACGGTGAAACGATCCAGACCCACGTACGACTCCGGCCTTATCCAGCCGATACGGTCGATATGGGCCAACCGGTCATGACGCGTTTCGCCCAGGTAGTGGAGGATGGCGCCTGCAGCGCGCTGCCCCAGGCGAAGTTCTTCGATGCCGAACCCCTTCAGCGTGGCCGTGGAGAATTGCCGAAGCAGACGCTCACGGGCGAAGTCGTCGGTGAAGGTCCAGTCATCCAGCGCGAAGGTGTTGTAGGTCCCGCAAGCACTCAACAGCGCATGGTCCTTGGTGCCTTTGGGAAAGAGGAGCTCGCTCGGTGCGTGGCGATCGATCAATCGTCCCGCCTCTTCAGCTTCTTCTTCAGCCACGAGGAATTCACCCGTGGTGACATCGAGGAAGGCCAGGCCATAGCGCCCGTTCTGCCCACAGATGGCGGCCAGCCAGTTGTTGGACCGGTGATCCACCACCTGATCGCTGTAGGCGACGCCGGGGGTGACCACTTCGGTGACCCCGCGCTTCACGATGGTCTTGGTCAGCTTAGGATCCTCCAGTTGGTCGCAAATAGCCACCCGGTAACCGGCCCGCACGAGCCTTGGCAAGTACGTTTCCAATGAATGGTGCGGGAAGCCGGCCAATTCCATCTCGGCGTTGCCACCATTGTTGCGCTTGGTCAGCGTGATGCCCAGCACACCGGCCGCGGTGACCGCATCACTTCCGAAGGTCTCGTAGAAATCGCCCACGCGGAAGAGCAGGAGGGCGTCGGGATATTTCGCTTTGATGCTGCCATACTGCTGCATCAAGGGGGTTTCTGCGGACTTGGCCATGATCGAAGCGCCTACTTTCGCCTGCCCTTCCGAGCCTTCGGCGAAGCCCGCCAAGGTACTCACTACACCCCGGGCGCGTACCCGTTCCCCTACTCCCGATCTCCACAATTTCCGAACACATGCCCGCCACCGACCGCAAGCTCTCCATGGACGAGCTGGCGCGCCCCAGCGCAGCCGAACACCATGGCCGGGCCAAGCGGCCCATTCGCCTGGTGCTGGACGATGTGCGCAGCCGGCACAATGTGGGATCGATCTTCCGCACGGCCGATGCCTTTGGCGCGGAGGGCTTGGTGCTGGGTGGATTCACTCCACTGCCGCCGCATCGGGAGATCGAGAAGACCGCGCTGGGCGCCACGCTTTCGGTGCCCTGGGTAGCCGCCCCCTCCACCCTTGAGGCGGTGCGTGGCCTTCAAGCCGAAGGCTACCGCGTGCTGGCGGTGGAACAGACCGTTGAGGCCGTACCCTTGCCAGCCGTCCGCATCGATCCGTCCCAGCGCCTTGCCTTGGTGTTCGGCAACGAATTGAACGGCGTCGCGGACGAGGTCATTGCGGCCTGTGACGGATGCTTGGTCATCCCCCAACACGGGAGCAAGCACTCGCTGAACGTCTCGGTGTGTGCGGGGGTGGTGCTGTGGCATTGCATCCAAGCCGGGGGTTGATGCAACTTTTTGGGCCCATTGCGTAGAAAGGCCCGGCATGCTTCAACAACACGGTGGTGATAGTCGGCCCCAACGTCCAGTCCAGTGTGGACGAGTAATCCTATTTTCGTCGTGACAGGCGCCCTGCCCATGATATCACGTTACGCCCGGAAGGCTGCCTACCTGCTGACCTTCTGCTTCCTCAGTGCAGGTCCGTTGAGCGCACAGTACTTCCGGCAATCGAACTACTGGAAGACCCAGCGCCGCGAGATCAGCGTGGGCCTCGGACTCTCCAACTTCCTGGGCGAACTCGGGGGGCGTGACCAGATCGGGTCACCCTTCGTGTGGGACCTGGAACTCAGCCAGACCCGTCCAGCCCTGCACATCGACTACCGCTACTACCTGGCCCGAAAAATGGCCATGCGCGCCCGCCTCACCTATGGCATCCTGGCCGGGAACGACAACCTCACTTCCGAGGATTTCCGCCAGAACCGAAACCTCAGCTTCAAGTCGGATGTGATCGAGTTCACGTTCGCCTATGAGTTCCACCTCTACCGGGAAGAACTCGGGCACGTGTACGACCTCCGCGGCGTGCAGGGGACCAAATCCTCTCGGGCGGGCTTCTATTTCTTCGCAGGCATCGGCGGCTTCTACTTCGACCCCAAGGCGCAATTCCAGAACACCTGGGTGCGGCTAAAGCCCCTTGGTACGGAAGGTCAAGGCTTGCCCAATGGACCCGAGGAATACGACAACTACGCCCTGTGCGTACCCCTCGGCGTGGGCTTGCGCAAGGCCTTCAGCAAACTGATCAGCGCCGGCGTGGAACTGCAGTACACGAAGACCTTCACGGATTACGTGGACGACGTGAGCACCACCTACTACGACCGCGAAGCCCTCTTGGCCGCTCGAGGTGAAGTAGCTGCCTACCTGTCCGACCCGAGCATCCGCACAGGACGGCTCTATGCCAACGGACTGGACCCCACCGCACCGGGCCAACAACGTGGCGACCCCAACGACCTGGATTCTTACCTGTTCCTGAAGTTCCAGGTGCATTACAAGCTGGTGAAACTCAAGAGCGGAAGTAAGCAATACCGGACCAGGATCCGGAGGCAGAAGATCGTGTTCTAAGGTACCACTTGGCCTCCACGGACGAAGGCCACGAACGGTCATTCCCGATCGGGGGCAACCCTCATCGAGCAGGCGGGTCTTCCTATTGATCCGTCATTTGCGCTCCGGTTCGGACGGAGCCGCTATATTTGACCGGATCCGAGTCGATGACCCTTCGATACACGCGCCTCTTGCACCTGCCTTTCGTGCTGGCCCTCTTGTTGGCCAGCGCTGGGGTGCATGCTCAGTACTTCCGGCAATCGAGCTATTGGAAAACACAGCGCCAGGAGTTGAGCTTGGGCTTCGGTATCTCGAACTTCCTGGGTGAGTTGGGGGGCCGCAACCAGATCGGCTCGCCGTTCTTGTGGGATCTGGAGTTGAGCCAGACCCGTCCCGCCGCCCACTTCGACTATCGTTATTATGTGGCCCAACGTGTAGCCTTGCGTGCCCGCGCCACTTATGGTGTGATGGCGGGCAACGACAACCTCACCTCCGAACCTTTCCGCCAGAACCGGAACCTCAGCTTCAAGTCCGACATCTACGAAGCTTCCTTCGTGATCGAGGTACACCCGTACAAAGAGGAGCTTGGGCACTACCATAACCTGCGCGGGGTGGAGGGCCAGAAATCGTCTCGGGTGGGTCTTTATGCCTTCACGGGGATCACCGGTTTCTACTTCGATCCGAAAGCGCAGTTCGAGAATACGTGGGTGCGCCTGAAGCCCTTGGGCACCGAAGGCCAAGGGCTGCCGGGCGGTCCTGAGGAGTATTCGAATTTCGCCTTGGGTATCCCTTTCGGTGTGGGTATCCGCAAGGCCCTCTCGAAGAACCTGAGCCTCGGTCTGGAGATGCAGTACACCAAGACCTTCACCGATTACATCGATGATGTGAGCACGGAGTACTACGACAATGACGCCATCCTGGCACTGCGCGGCGAACAGGCGGCCTTTCTGGCCAACCCCAGTTTGCGCCTGCCCCAGGTGCTGCGAGAGAGCGGTGACCCCACCACCACAGGCCAGCAACGCGGTGACCCTACCGATCTGGATGCCTACCTGTTCATGAAGTTCCAGGTGCATTACAAGCTGACCAAGTACAAGAGCAGCGGCAAGAAGTACCGCACCCGCATCCGCCGCCAGAAGATCGTGTTCTAACCGTGGGGTGATGATCTTGAAGGGCCTTGCTGAAGAAGCAGGGCTCTTTTTTTTTGGCGGTGCCCAAGCCGTCCGGCTCGCAGCCACGACAGTATTGGTTCTTTCATGGGGCTGGTCAGCTGGATCACCCACCAAGGACGATGTGCGACCCGCGAACAGGAGGGGTAGCCACAGGCTACCGTGATCCTGTTCTCGTCGAGCGTAGGCGCAGCCTACGCTCAGAACACGCCGCGTATGCTACGCGCAGATGAGGTAGCGATCACGGCTTCGAGGCCGCAGGGTCGCCTGCGGCAGACCACTGCGGAGGTCTTGTCAAGGGGCCGCGCTACCGGACACCCTCATATGTTCGCCCCGTGAACCAATGAGCAGGCACCTGTAAGGAAGGGGCATGAGAGTTAGTGGACACCCTAAGCAGTTCGAGGAACATGCTGATCCGCAGAGAGTACCTCATGCCTCTCCTTGCTCTTC
>JAEUTC010000237.1 GCA_016787985.1 Flavobacteriales bacterium
TCGAGGTCGCGGTAGAGCAGGGCTTTGCTCATGCCTTGTAGCAGTAGTTGACTGCTTCGATGCAAGCGGCCGTCCACCCACGTGAGCTCTTCGTGGTCGGTGTCCAGCGTGGGGAAGAGCAGGAGGTGTTTCTCCATGAGCACAGCGGCGAGCTTTTCGGCAGCGGCGACCGTACGGGTCTGGAAGGTCACGTGGATCATGGTATGGGGTTAGGGACGCCAAGCCTGCCAGAGGGTACCGGCTTCGTGGTCCAGGCTGAAGTACGATTTGCGCAAGCGGGCCTCAAGGTCCACCTGCCGGATGCGCGCATCGATCAGCGGCACCTCCCGGGCGTTCACCAGGAACAAGGAGCTCTCACCAGCATTGAAGCGTTGATTCTCCCCGGCGAGCAGACGTTCGTTGTTCACCACCATGCTCGCACCCAGCTGCACCTGGTCACCGAACACGGCGATGTCGTTGACGCGTTCACGGATGCGGTTGCGGATGCGCAGGCGATCGCGTTCCAGTCCGAGGTCGGCATCGGTGAGGCGCAACCGGGCGATGGTGAGTTCGCCCCGCTCGCGCCGCAGGAACAAGGGCACTTGGAAGCCCACGCCGAACTGGTGGCCTTGTTGCAGTAGCCCTACTCCGGGCTCGTTGTTGAGCGCACCACCATCGCCGAGCCACTGGTATTTCAGGTCCAACTCGGGCTTCAGCATCTCGCTGCGCAGGCGGCGGTCCACCTCCAGCTGTTCGATGCGGGCGGTGGCTTGCGCGAGCAAGGGGTGGCGCACCAAAGCGCTGTCGATGGTGACTTCGTTGAGCGCGGGTGCAGGAGGCGAGAAGAGGTCGCTCCCATCAGGCAATATCCCGGGAGCGAGTTCCAGTGGGCGTTGTGCCGCATCCCACAAATGGTTGCTCAGGCGCAGACCCGCGTTGCGGAAGTTGAGTGCGGCCTGCTGTTGGCGCATTTGCCGATCCTGCAATTGGATGTACGCTTCGAGCGTATCGATCGCGGGACGGTCGCCGCCGCGCCAGCTGCCGCGCACGGCCTCCAAGCGGATGCTGGCCAAGGCCACTGCGGTATCGCTCACCTGCAGTGCCCGGTACGCGGCCACCCAGTCGGTATGGTCGTTCAGTGCTTGCAAGAGCAGATCGTTCAGCAGCTGCACTTGCTCGGCTTCGGTGGCGCGCTGGTAGGCCTGTGCACGGCGCAGCGCGGCCCTGCGCTGATCGATGAAGAGCCCTTGCCCCAGGCTGATGCTGCCGCCGACCTTGAGCAAGCCATCATCGGGTGTGCTCGCTTGTGGATCGAGCAGGTCGCCGCCGTTCTCCTGGAAGCCGGCGAACAACTCAACGCCGTACCACGTGGGCACCTTCAGGCCCGCGTCGAAGAGTTGGAAGTAGTTCTTCTCATCGAAGGTCTTCTCATCGTAGTTCGCCGTGGCCTTGGGATCGAAGCCACCGCGCGCGCTGCGCACACTGGCCGCACCCAGCTCGGGACGCAAGGCGGCCTGGCGGGCCATGGGGTGGTTCTCTAGCACGATGCGCACGAAGGCCTCGCGGGTGAGCACGGGAGGCACTTGAGCCTGCACGGTGGCGAAGAGCACCACCGCTACCGACAGGCACCACCAACGAGAGGTGAACCGGCTCATCATTCCTTCTTGTTGGCCTTGTCCTCGGCCTTGATCTCCTCGGCCGTCGTGGTGTACAGGTCAGGCGGGAAACCGTTGACCTGCCGCCACAGTTCGTACCAGATGGGTACATCGCTCATCAGCGCGAAACCCACTGCACCACCACCCACACGCAAGGCCGCAGGCCACTCTTGATCGGCCTTGTCCGGGCCCACCAGGATGCGGTACTTGCCGTTGGGGCTGATGAAATTGTCGATGGCCACCACGGTGCCCCCGAAGGTGCCGTAGCTGCTGTTCGGCCATCCGCTGAACACGATGCTGGGCCAGCCGTCGAAGATGAAACGCACCTTCTGCCCTGCGGTGATCAAGGGCATGTCCATCGGGCGCACGTAGAGTTCCACGGCCAGGTCGAAACGTGCGGGCATCACGCTCACCAGCGGATCACCTTCTTTCACCGTTTCGCCCACACCGGTGACGATGGCCTTGGTGATGTAGCCGCGTTGCGGTGCGGTCACGTAGTAGTTGCCGGCACGCACCGTGTAGTTGGCCAGGTCCACTTGCATCTTGCTCACCTCGCCTTCGGTGGTGTACATCTGGCTCATGCTGGCGAACTTCTCGCTCTCGGCCTTGCTCAGCTTGTCGCGGTAGTCGTTGCGGATGCCGTTCACTTCGAGTTGGGCGTTGAGCAGTTCGTTGCGGGCGTCGAGCAATTTGTTGCGGGCATCGATCAACCCCGCGTTCGCGCGCTGTTGTGCCACTTGTCGGCGCTCCAATTCCACCTTGCTGACGAGCCCTTCCTTGAATTGTTGTTCACCACGGAGGTACTGGTCATCGGCCACCTTGATCTCCGTTTCGGCGGCCACCACACGGATGCTGTCGCTCTGCAATTTGAAGCGCGCCTGCTGGATCTTGTTCTGCGCCTGTTCCAGTTTGATGCGCAAACCCGCCGTCAACGCATCGATCTGCGCATCCAACGCGTGCACCTTCTCCTCGTAGCTCTTCGTGGTCAGCTCTTTCGCGTTGATCTGTTGTTGGGTGCGTTCCAGCAGTTGCGGGTCGAAGTACTCGGGCTTCACTTCGCTCAGGCGCAAGATGGTGTCGCCCTTCTCCACCAGCTGGCCTTCGCGTACGAACCACTCTTCCAGTCTGCCTGGGATGATGCTGTGGATGGTCTGTGGCCTTTGGTCGGGAGTGAGGCTGGTGACGGTGCCGCGTGCGCGGATGTTCTGGGTCCACGGCAGGAACATCCCCGCCAGCACGACCAAGCAGATCGCGATGAGCCAGCGGGAGAACAGGTCGGTGGCACGCGCCCGGCCGATGGTGCGGAAACACGTGAACGTGCTGCGGCCGAGCACGGGCACCGGGTTCTGTGGGCTGAGGTCGAGCATGGTCTTTGACTACGCGGTCCGTCCGTTGCGCAAGTGAATGGTGCGTGAGCAGCGCTGCTGCACCCAAGGGTCGTTGCTCACGATCAGCAGGGTCCACGGCCGTTCCGGCGCAGTGATCCAGCCGAGCAATTGTTCGCGGTCGTGCACCTCCCAGTCCTGCAGGCTGTCCTCCAGCAGGATCATGCGTGGGCTGCCAGCGATGGTGCGGGCTTGCACGATGCGCTTCACCAGGCTGCGGGGCAGGCGCGCTCCTTGCGGATCCAACTTGGTGAGCAGGCCTTCGGGCAGCAGGGCCAGGCGTTCCATCAGCCCGGTGACACGGCAGGCTTCGATGATCTGATCTTCGGTGATCCACGAGCGACCCACGGCGATGTTGTCCATCACGGTCCCTGTGAAGACATCCTCATCGCTCAGGCTATCCCCGATCAACGAGCGCACATGTTCCAGGTCGAGGCTGTTCACCGGATGACCATCCAGCTGCAAGCTGCCTTCGGTGGGCGCGATACCTCCGCCGAGGATGCGCAACAAGGTGGTCTTGCCCGAGCCGTTGGTACCGCTCAGGCACACCTTCTCGCCGGGGGCCAGGTGCAGGTTGATGCCGGCCAGCACAGAGCGTTCGTTCCATTTGGAGGTGAAGCCCAGGTCGATGGCGCGCACGTCCAAGCCGCGCTGCGGATCTTTGGTGAGCGGGGTAAGGCCGCCTTTGCGCTCCAGTTCGATGTCCGTGACCTGTCCGATCTTCTCCAGCGCGGTGAGCACATCGTACACCGTAGCGATGTTGAGGATGATCTTCTCCACGGCGTTGATCATCAACAGGATCACGATCTCCGCCGCCACGAACTGGCCCAGGTTCATCTGTTCGTTGATCACGAGCAGTCCTCCCAGCGCGAGCAGGCCGAGCGTCACCACCACTTTGAACACCACCATGGCTGAGTATTGCCCCAGCAGGATGCGGAAGTGTTTGCGGCGCGCTCCCACGTAGTGGTCCACCAGTGCATCGGTGCGGTCGATCGGCAGGTCGGTGGTGCCCACCATCTTGAAGGTGTCCTGGCTACGGCCCAGTTCCTCCAACCAGAAGGCCACCTTGTACTTGTACGAGCTTTCCTCCAAGCTCGTGGCCAGGCCACGCTTTCCGGTGAAGCGGAAGATCAGTGCGAGCAACAGCAACAGCAGCAGCCCGAAGACGATGAAGAAGGGGTGGTAGATGGCGAGCAGGATGATGCAGAGCACGATCTGCAAAAGGGCCAGTGGAAGGTCGAGGAGCAGCTTGGCCAGACCCTTCTGTACGCTGATGGTATCGAAGAAGCGGTTCACCAGCTCGGGCAGGTAGCGGCCCCCGGCAGCCTCGTAATGGATACGCGGCAGGCGGTAGGCGAACTCCAGGGCGCTGCGGGCGAAGAGGCGCTGCTGGATGTTCTCCGCCAAGGCCAGTTGCATCACCTGCAGCGCGCCGGTGAAGCCCACGCCGATGGTGACGAAGGCGATGAGCACCCCCCAGCTGGTGGCCACCTGCCCGCCGCTGATCAGGTTGATGATGGCCTGCACGCCCAGGGGCAGGCTCAGGCTGATGGCCCCGCCCACCAAGGCGTAGAGGTAGATGTGGCCGATCTCGCGCTTGTCCACCTTCAGCAGGCGGCCCAGGCGTTGCCAGGGGGTGATGGGGGACATCATGGGTGCAAATATAGTAATACTATAACGGGAACTAGGAGTACTAAGTTCATCGATGGTGTCACTATATTTGTGCCATGGTCCGTTACCTGATCGAGCCCGACCCCGGACTCGCGCTCCGCGATGTGAACAGCCCCACGGGCAGCCGCATCCTGCGCGAAGGTATCCACCTGATGGACGAGCTCGGCTTGGAGGCCTTCACCTTCAAGAAGCTCGCCGAACGCATCGGCTCCACGGAGGTGACCGTGTACAACTACTTCGCCAACAAGCAGCGGCTGTTGCAGTACTACTACCAGGTGTATTGGTTGTGGCTGGCCGTGCATTGCGAGCAGGAGGGGCGCCTGCTCAAGGATCCGTACGAACGCCTTTGCGGCGACATCCGTGCGCTCTGCGGCATCTGGTCCACCGACCACCGTGCGGGCCAGTTCGATCCGCAGCTCCTGCGCAAGCTGGTGGTGAACGAAGGGGCCAAATCCTTCCTGCACAAGAACGTGGATTCGGACAACGAGCTCAAGCTCTTCAAGCCCTACAAGGACCTGTGCGCGCACATCGCCGCCGAGGTGAAGGCCTGCGCCCCGCGCCTGCGCACGGCCCGTTCCTTCGCCACCACGTTGGTGGAGATGTCGCACTCGCTGGAGTTCGCCATGGAGCACCTGCCCGCCCTCACCGAACTCAGCGCGAAGCACGACCGCAAGCAGCTGGCGGCTTACCTCATCGACCTTACCGACCGCTTCGTACACGAGCGCTGAGCAGCGCCATTCAGCCTGGGGCCGCCACGGCCAACACGGGACAGGCCACCTGCCGCAGCACGCGCTCGGTGGTGCTGCCGCGCAGGGCATCCAGGAAACCCGCGTGGCCCTTGGTGGCCATCACTACCAGGTCGCTATGTGTGTGCAAGGCCACCTGGGCGATCATGCGTTCCACATCGCCGCTCACCACCAGCTGCTCCAAGTGCACGCCTGGCGCAGGTGGCAGATCCACAAGGGGTGTGGCACCTTGTTCGCCCACGTGCAGCACCGTGATGTGTACGCCCGTGAGGCCCAACCGCTGCACTAGGCGCACGGCCCATTGCGCCGCAGGGTGCGGATCAGGGTCGTGGGCCACGGGCAGCAGGATGCGCCGCAGCCGTACGGCACCGGTCGCCGGGTCCACGAAACCGGGTCGGTCGTGCGGTACGAAGAGGGTGGGCGTGCCGCTGCTGCGGGCGAGCGGCTCGGCCATGCGGTGGTGAAGCCAGGCCATGCGGCCGTTGTGTTGGTGCGTGGCCAATACGATCAGGTCCGCCGGGTGGCGTTCCAGGTAGTCCAGGCAGGCCGCCACGGGTTCGTCACCTTCGGCCAACACCTTCTTCACACCCAGACCCAAGGCCATCATTCCATCCAGGTCGTGCGCTCCGCGGATCAGGCCCCACGCGGCCAGTGTGCTCCGCACCTGCGGCAGGGTGGCGGCGCTAAGCTCATCCGCGTCGTTCACATGCATCAAGGTCAGGCGCGTGTGTGCGGCCGTGGCCAAGCGCAACGCGTGCAAGAAGGCGGTTGCACTGCCCGCGCTCAGGTCGGTGGGGTGGAAGATGTGCTGCATCACCGAAAGGTGCGCGGCGCACACCACCGGCGCACTGACGAACGACAGTCCATCACCGGTGGACCGTGTCGCCGCTTCACTCCTTGATGAAGCGCGCCACCTGCGCCGCACCTTCCCCTTCCTGCACCAGCAGGTAGGCACCCGGCAGCAACGCTTCGGTATCCACCACCGTGCTGGTGGGGCTGGTGAAGCGGCCTTCGGCCACGGTGCGGCCTTGCAGGTCCAGCATGCGCCAGGGGGCCAGGGCGGTGGGCTGCACCACCAGGCGGTCCTTGCACGGCACGGGGTGTACGGCCAGGCGCACGTCGCGGGTCTCGTTCACCCCCACGTTGGCGGGCGGGCCCACGGCCAGGATCACACCATCGCGCACCAGCAACAAGGGCACCAGGGGGTCGGTGCGCCACATGGCGATCTCGCCGGTGGTGTTCACCAGCAAGGCCACTTCGGTGAAGGTGCCCACCGGGGTGATGGCCGTGCCGGAACCCGCGTAGGTCCAGTTGACGGAGCCGCTACCCGCCGTGCCGGCCCAGCTGTTGATGAAGGAGAAGCCGAAGTTGAGCGGGAGGGCCAGCACCCGCAGCGGATCGGTGTACACGTTGGGTGCTTGTGGCACATCGGTGGCCAGCATGTCCATGCCCATGGTCAAGGTGAGGTCCAGATCCAGGTAGGTGTAATTATCACCCAGCGCACCCAGGTCCATGTGCCACACCAGGTCGGCCTGGGCATAGGTGCTGGCATACGGCGTGCCGGCGGCCGGCTGGTGGGTGAAGGTGCCGATATCCAGCAGCGTGGCCGTGGAGAGGTCCCAGGTCTGGTTCGCCCCCGGCGTAGGGTCTTCCGACTGCCCTTGCGAGGTTACCGCATACAGGCGGTCGGTGTAGGTGCCGGTAGGCAACAGCGCACCGGTAAGGGTGGGTTGGGCGTGCGCCAAGGTGGCGGCGAGCAAGGCAGGAAGGGTAAGGGTTCGGGTCATGCGGTCAAGGTTTGGGAATACCAGTGGGCCAGTCAACAGGGCATGGCTTCCCCGGTAATTCACCTCCATATCGGGCTGGGTTGGTGGATGTGAACAGCGGCCGACAGCCGAGTAAGGAGCGACGCGCACCACCCTGGCTTGGAGGTGGTGGTGAGCGCCTATATGGTCGCCGCTATTCTGGTCAGTAGAATGACCGCTGCAAGAAGACGGTTAGATCCGCAGTGAACAATATCAACCTCAGTTCAATCGATCAAAAGTGTAGAGAAAGCATACCATCAGCGAACGATACATGTAGGGGAGAACGACATACGCTCGCGCTAAGCCCTCATCACCACACCACCCCCGCATCCTCCTCCTCTTCCAGCGCCTCTTGCACGGCGGTGGGCAGGGCGTTGAGCAGGTCCAGGCCGGTGCTTTGTTCCACGGCGTCCACGGTGGTGCGGTAGGCGTACCAGGGCTGGGCGGTGGCGCTGGCGCTGTTGGGCATGTCCACGGCGATCACGCGGGCGCCTTCGGTGGTGATGCGTTCCAGGTCGTTGCTGTCGTCGGGGATGATCACGAGCACCTTCCAATAGCGGGCGGGCACGGCGATGGCGCCGCCGGCGAGGTGGGTGGTGAGCACGCCTTGCGCGTTGGTGCCGCCGTTGCCGTAGCCGCCGGCCATGGTGTAGATCTCGTAGCCGTCGGCGACCAGATCGCGGGCGAAGGCTTCGAGCTGGAACCAGGTGTCCTGGTTCATGTCGGGTGCTTGGGGTGCGATGTTGGTGAGCAGGAAGGTGGCGGCGTTGTCGGCGTCGGAGGCGTCGCGGTCGTCGCTGGGGCAGAGGTGGCCGCGGTCGAAGCCGGTGCCGCTGTACGCGAAGGTGCTAACGGCGTAGAACGAGGCGGGCAGCAGCGGGTCGGGTTCGAAACAGTCGCAGCGTTCGGCGCTGCCTTTCCACGCGGCGCTCAGGTGCCAGCTTACCCAGCGGGCCTGGCCGCGGCTGTTGTCGTAGCCTGCGGTGAATTGGGGGTGTACGATCAGGTAGTTGTTGGCGGCCACCACATTGGCGATGGCACCGCTAGGGTTGCCCAGGGCCATGTTGTCACCACGGGCGTTGTCGGCGGTGGGGGTGGGCTCGGGGTCGGGCGCGGGGATCTCCACCTCCTTCTGGCAGGCGGCGAGGAGCAGTACGGCGGCCAACAGCAGCGGCGCGCAGGAACGCGAGGGGGGAGAGCGGAACATGGGGTCGGGAGAGGGACCGGGATAAAGTTCGGTGATCCGGGAGTGGTTCGGTGGGCGATGGGAACGGGTGCGCGGCGATGAGGGGTCAGGTTTGCGCGAATGGGGTGAAGCGTGAAAAACGTCGGTCTTCAGCACCACCACGCTTGATCGCCTATATTATCATCCGCCGATCGACGAAAAATCCGACACATGCTCCTTCACCTTCCCATGCCCCATACCATGCTCTCCTTCGCGGCCGTGCAGGCCGAGTGGGCCGATACGCTGGACCGCATCAACCAGCTCTGCCCCGTAGTGCGTGCCGCCGAAGCGGTGCGTCCGGACAAGTTCGCGTACATCATCATCGATCAGTTGCACGAAGACCAAGTGCCCGCCATCGAGCGCATCCTCTTCGGCAACCTCTTGTTGCGGCCCTTACAGCGCATCGAGGACCGGGGCACCATCGAGTTCCATGCCGATTGGTTGTGGAGCTGGCGCAAGAGCGTACCGTGGAGTTGCGCGCGCACCAGCTGGGTCAACCGCCTTTTCCCCGATGCGCCTGAGCGCAGCTACGTGTACCGTTTCGATCTGGTGTCGGTGGACCTGAGCGGCGAGCGCGACGAGGTGGTGTAGGCCGATTTCATGGTTTTCCATGATTGTGCCGAGCGGTTGATCGGGGGTGCTTTGCTGAACGATGTTCAGCAAGCGGTACACGGTGGGCTGGCGTGCCATGGGCGTGGCGTTGCTTTTCCGTGGCGGCCTGCTGCTTTGCGCCAACGATCTGGTGGTGGGCCCTGCGGAGCTGGTGGACAGCGACCTGAGCGATGGCTTGGTGTTCGTGCAGTTCGACATCGGCTGGCAGAACAGCTGGCGGGTGAGCACGGCCCCCAACAACTGGGATGCGGCGTGGGTGTTCGTCAAGTTCAGGGCAGGGGCCACCGATCCGGTGCTCGCAGGTGCTAGTAGCGCAGGTGCGACGATCACCGTGCCGAGCACCGCGTTGCTGCGTGTGGGCATGCCGATCAACTTGGTATCCGGAACAGGTACGCTCGCCCCCGCCACGGTGATCACGGCCATCACCTCCGCCACCACCATCACGGTGAACGCTCCACCCTTCGTAGCGCTGAGCGGTGCCACCCTGCGCTTCGATCGGATCTGGGAACACGCGCACCTGGGCAACAGCGCGACACACAGTTCACCTGCGGGCACCACCATCACCGTGGGCTGTGCGGATGCGTTGCTGGCCTATTCATCCACGAACCCGGGAGTTGGTGTGTTCATCCATCGCTCGGTGGATGGGAGCGGAGCCCTCTCGGCACCGGGCTGTCAGTTGCAATGGCTGCACGGCGCACAGGGCATCACCATCGGCACGGCGTTGGAAGTGTGCGTGCACGCGGTGGAAATGGTGCTGGTACCCACGGGTAACTACTACCTGGGCGGTGGCGGTACTTGGGCCTTCCGGAACGGTACGGGCGGTATCACACCACGCCTGATCACATCGGAGAATCTCCTTCCGTACGCTGACACTTTCACGGCCACACTCTCTTATGGCGGCGCGGGCTTGAACCTGGACTTCAGCGCAGGCTTCCCCAAGGGCCACGAGGGCTTTTACTGCATGAAGTATGAGCTTTCGCAGGGTGAATTCGTGGCCTACTTGAACAAGCTGACGCGGTTACAACAAGCCTTGACAGTGGCCACCAACGTGCTGCCGGGGGTGACAAGTGTGGTCAACCGCTACGTGATGTCGAACAGCGCCACCGTGGTAAACCGTTCCGCGATCCGCTGCCCGGCTACGATCGATGCCACCAGACCGATCACCTTCGTATGCGATGCGGATGGCGACGGTGTAGGCGACGAAGCGGACGATGGGGCGTGGATCGCGGCCAACTACGTGAACGCGCCGAACGCGCTCGCGTACCTCGATTGGTGCGGGTTG
>JAEUTC010000238.1 GCA_016787985.1 Flavobacteriales bacterium
ATCAGTTCATCGAGGCTGCTGACGCCGATGGCCTTGAGCATGGCGGCGGTCTCGTGGTGGTTGGGACCGATGTGGCGCTCCTGGTAGGTGACGGATGACATGGGATGGTGTGCCGGAATAGGCGCGCAAATATACTTGGCCGTATCCGGCCGCTCGGTATGCACGTTGGCGCTGGATGGTCCTCCTCACCACCGACCCAAGGTCTATCTTTGGCAGCCTACCCTACCGATGCGAACCATCTGCCGCGTTGTCTTGTTCCTCCTGCTCCTGACCGCGGTCGCACGCTGTGATGCACAGGATCGCATACTCTTGATGAACGGCGAAACCATCGAAGGCAAGGTGCTGGGCCAAAGCACACTGGAGGTGCGCTACTTGCAGACGCGCAAGAACGGAACACTGCGCGAGCGGGCCGAACCCACGGAAGAGGTCTTCTCCGTCACCGATAGCCTCGGGCGTGAACGGATCTGGTATTTCTACGACACCGTCTTCGGTAATGACCTCACCATCGACCAGATGCGTTGGTTCTTGAAAGGTGAACAGGATGCGCGTAAAGGCTATAAACCGATCTGGCCCATGGTGGGCGCTTTCGCCACGGGCGCTGGTCTGGTGATCGGGCTGAATTGGGAGATGAACAGCCTCTTCGTTCCACCGATCACCGCAGGCTTGATGGCGCTTCCCCGCGTGCATGTGACGCCTGGTTCCATCTCCGATCCCGTGATGGAGGGCGATGAGTACTACGCCACAGGATATGCCCGTGTCGGCCGCTCCAAACGTGTGATCCGAACTCTTCTTTCGGCGTTCGCCGGAGTGGCTGTCGGCCTCGCTGTGCGTCAACTCATCATCAATCCGAACCTCGACTACGAGTAGTTCGTCATGACCTTCGAGAACCATCTCTCCTTCGCCCAACAGCTGGACGCGCAGGATCCTTTACGTACGTTCCGCGACGAGTTCCTTTTTCCGGAACATGGGGCGGGTCCAGTGATCTATTTCACCGGGAACTCGCTGGGTCTACAACCCAAAGGAGCACATGCGGCGTTGAAGCAGGAGCTCGACGATTGGGCCACCTTCGGGGTGGAAGGGCATTTCGCGGCGAAGCATCCGTGGTACAGTTACCACGAGGAACTCACGGCCAGCACCGCGCGGCTGGTGGGTGCCTTGGAGGAGGAAGTGGTGGTGATGAACCAGCTGACGAGCAACCTTCATTTCCTGCTCGTGTCCTTCTACCGCCCGAAAGGGAAGCGCGTGAAGATCCTCACCGAGCAGCGTCCCTTCCCGAGTGACACGTATGCCTTCGCTTCGCAGATCCGCTTCCACGGGCTGGATCCTGACATCTGCTTGGTGGAGATGCGACCTCGCGCAGGTGAGCACACCATTCGCCACGAGGATATCATCGCGCGGATCGAGGAACTGGGCGAAGAACTCGCCTTGGTCTGCTTCGGAGGTGTGAACTTCCTGACCGGTCAGGCCTTTGATATCGCGGGCATCACGGCTGCCGCTCATGGTGTCGGTGCCTATGCCGGGTTCGACCTCGCCCATGCGGCGGGTAACCTGCATTTGAAACTGCACGATTCCAGTGCGGACTTCGCCTGTTGGTGCAGCTATAAATACCTGAACAGCGGTCCTGGTGCTGTGGCCGGTGCCTTCGTGCATCAACGCCACCTCGGCCAAGATCTGCCGCGTTTCGCAGGGTGGTGGGGCCATGATAAGAAGGAACGTTTCAAGATGGAACGGACGTTCAAGCCCATGCCCACGGCCGAAGCCTGGCAGGTGAGCAACGCACCGGTCTTCACCATGGCCATCCATCGTGTGGCGCTGGAGCAATTCGATCGGGCCGGTATGGAACGGCTGCGCGCGAAAAGCATCCGGCTCAGCGGCTACCTGCGTTGGATCATCGAAGAGGTATCCACCGATCATGGAGGCCTCTTCACCATCATCACCCCGAAAGATCCGGCACAGTGCGGTGCGCAACTATCCATCCTCGTATCCGGCGATGGTCGCTCCATCTTCAAGCGGCTGACCGATCAAGGGGTGTTCTGCGATTGGCGCGAACCCGATGTACTGCGGATGGCTCCCGTGCCGATGTACAATAGCTTCGAGGACGTCTGGCGCTTCGGTCAGGCCTTGCGCAAGGCCGTGTCCGGGCAAGGCTGACGTTCCGCAGTTCAGCATGGCCCACGCCTCCGCAACTTGCCGCATTCGTTAGCACATCAACCCCCTGGCATGAGCAAGATCACCATCGTAGGCGGAGGATTGGTCGGCAGTTTGTTGGCCATCTTCCTGGCCAAGCGTGGCCACACGGTGAACGTTTATGAACGCCGTGGCGACCCGCGCAAGACCGATGTCTACGCCGGTCGTAGTATCAACCTCGTCGTCTCGCACCGGGGCTGGACCGCATTGCGCGCAGCGGGTGTGGAGCAAGCCGTGAAGGCGATCACCGTGCCGGTCTATGCCCGCATGATGCATGACCGCGAGGGGAACCTCAACCGCGTGCCGTACAGCATCGACGACAAGGCCATCTATTCCGTTTCTCGCGGCGAGCTCAACCGCCGGTTGCTGAGCGAGGCCGAAGCGCTGCCGAATGTGAAGCTCTTCTTCGACCACCGCTGCGTGGACGTGGACCTGCAGAACGCCACCTGCCATTTCCAACGTGAAGAAGGTGACCATGTGGTGGTGGAGGCCGATGTGGTCTTCGGCAGTGATGGCGCCTTCAGTGCCGTACGACAGAAGATGATGCTCGGCCGCTTCACCTACAGCCAGGAGTACATCGAGCACGACTACAAGGAGGTGGCTTTCCCGGCCAACGCCGATGGTACGCCCAAGATGGACCCGCATAGCCTGCACATCTGGCCGCGCCGTTGGTTCATGATGATGGGCCTCGCGAACCAGGATGGTGGCTTCACCGGAACCCTCTTCATGCCGAACACCCACACGGACCAGGCACCAGGCTTCGATACGGTGCGTACACCGGAACAGGTGCAGGCGTTCTTCCAGGAACATTTCCGCGATGCGCTACCGTTGGTGCCTGACCTTGTGGAGCAATACCTGCGCAATCCGCAGAGCACCTTGGCCATCATCCGGTGCAACCCCTGGCAGGTCAATGGCAAGGTGGCCTTGATCGGCGATGCCGCGCACGCCATCGTGCCGTTCTACGGCGAAGGGATGAACGCAGGGAACGAGGATTGTAAAGTGCTCAACGACCTGCTCGACCAATACGGCGATGACAACTGGGCCGAGGTGCTCACGCGCTACGCTGCCAAACGCAAACCCAACGGCGACGCAATCGCCGACCTCTCCATGCGCAATTTCGTGGAGATGCGCGACCTGGTGGCCGATCCGAAATTCCTGCTGCGCAAGAAGATCGAAGGCCATCTGCAAGCGAAACACCCGGATAAGTGGTTGCCGCTCTACAGTCAGGTGAAGTTCAGCGATATCGAGTACAAGGATGCGTGGAAGGAAGGCCTGCGCCACGACCGCATCATGGAAGAAGTGCTGGCCATGCCGGGTGTGGAGGAGAAGTGGGAGAGCGAGGAGGTGGAGCGGAAGGCGCTGGAATTGCTTTGATCGCCATTCGGCATCATCGCGTTCGATGATCCTCTAGACTGTCGCGTGAGCAGGCGAAGAGACCATCTTGTCCGATCCTGAAGAGGCACTCGACCGCAACATCCTCCCCCAGGGCAACAACGCCAGGTCCAGCACGATCAACTCGAAGGCGAAGAAGCGCATGGTGAACCAGAAGCCGATGTGTAGGCACATGGCGGCGGCGAACAACCACAGGTCGTAGCGGCGGGTGAAGTAGCCGACGACGAAGACCACCTCCAAGACGGTGGCAAGCGCGAAGAGGAGCCAGTTCACGGTCTGGTGCTCCAAGAGCCAGGTGAAGAATTGCGCATGCCAGCCATCCGGCGCAGCTAGGAAGAGTTCCAACTGGGTGCCTTCGATGATACCCGTCATCTGTTCCGGATTCAGCCACGAACCACGGAACACCTTGTAGAGACCCGCGCTGGTGTAGATGAACAAAGTGTAGTACCGCAAGGCCCGGAAGGTGAAGTTGAACCGGTCCGGACCGCGGAACATGAACGGCACACCCGCGAGCAAGAGGCCCAGGATCGGGCGGTAGTGGTGGTTGCTCCACGTGGTGAAGGTGATGAAGTACAACAGCGCCGCCGCGCAGTGGATCCGCGGGAAGAAAGAACCACGCGGTACGGCGATGGCCATCAGCGCGCTGCCCAGCAAGGTCGCATCCAGCAAGCCCGCCATCAGCGGATGCGCGGTGAGCAATTGAGGGATGCCTAAGGTGTAAGCTAGCCAGAAGGTGAGGTCATTGGCGCCATCGCCTAGCACTGGAGCTTCCAACTGCATGAGCAGCGAGTGATCGAACGCACGCCACACCAAGGCGACCAACACCCACGTGAAGAACACCCGTTGCACGATGGCGCGTTGGTCAGGGCTCAACATCGGACGGGGCGTGTGCGCGGAGGATGACGCTGGCTTCCACGAGTTGTGGACGGCGGTCCACGTAACGGTAGGTCTCCCGCGAGACTTCAATGTCGCTCACGGGTCGGCCTAGGGCTTGACCGAGGTAGCGAATGGTCCATGCGCCGAACGGGTCCGCATGCTCGGGGCGATAGGAGAGCCGGTCCTCCAGAAGCCGCTTCAACCGTGGAGGCAAGTCCGACAGTTCATCCGCAAGGGTGGCTGCATAATGATCGTGGAACTGGTGGTCATGCAGCACCTGATATCTATGGAGTGTACTGAAGAAGAGCTCGCCGGCGAACCGTGGCATCTGGGCTTGGGTGAGCGGTTCGCCATCCACCGTACAGGCCACACGCACATACACAGGTTCCGGCCTGATCGGTTCGGAGTACATGCCGAAGAGGAAGAACGGGGTGATCTCCACCCGTAACACCTGCGCCATGCCTTGGCACAGCAAGAACACGGTGAACACCACCCCAAGCCATCGGTCGCGTTGCAGGACCTCATACAGGAAGGTCCTACGCCAATACGCTGTGATCGCGGCGAGCATGCGCCGAAAAGTACGGCGTGGCTCCGTGCTGATGCACAGGCGGGCGTTGACACTTTTGCGCGCCAAGTGGCGTTCCTTGATGGATGAACGATGCACCTTCGGCCATGCACAGGCTTCTGCCGATCCTCGTCGTGCTTTCCATGTGCCCGATGGCCACATCGGCCCAAGGGTTGATGGACCGCAAACGACCCGACCTCATCCCCCTCGACGGCCAAGCCCGCAGGATCGGTTTTTACCTGGCACCCGGTTTCACCTACACGTTGCCGCGCTTCAAGGACAGCGAAGAGGAGGTGTTCCGCAGTGGCGATACGTCTTATGTGGCCACCTACGATCCCAATGGTCGGCTCGGCCTTTACGCGGAAGGCGGCATCTCATGGTACACCCGCGATCCCGTCATCGTGGACTACCTGGACCTAGGCATCGCCTACAAGAACCTGCGTGGCCGTGAACTCGTCCAAGGTCGCTACACCATCGCCGATACCGCTGCGGAGTTGGCCGGAGAAGGTGAATTCGCAGAGCGCCTGCTCACCGTCCATTTCAACGCGAACAAGTTCATTCCCACCTGGCGCTATCAGTTCGTGCAACTATCGCTCGGTGCCAATGCTGACTACCGCCTCGGCAGCGCCTACACCCATACCGCCGACTCCGCGCTCAACGCGCACGCGTTCCCGCCCGACCTGTGGGGGCAGGTCCACTTCAAGGTGGGCTATGGTTTCAAGCTCACCGGCCGCCTCTTCGTGATCCCAAGCATTGAAACGCCCGTGTTCAGCGTGGTGCCCGAGGATGATGGCCGATGGGGTCAACTCCAATGGTTCAGCAGCAACTACCGTCCACTCATCTTCAGCGTGCGCTTCCTGTTCCTGCGCGCCCGCAGAGGTTTCGATTGCCCACCACCCATCAAGCATAAAGGGCAGATGAAGACCTATAAGCAGGATGGCTACCACCCGTAGTTCTCAGGGTCAGGCGCGAGCGCACGAGCAAGATCGGGACGGCGGAGGCCCGCGATGGACCTCCCTCAACTCGATCTAGTTCTTGAGCGGAGCCGATCGCTATTCGCACCTGCACTTGGCCAACAGATCTACCGCAGGAATGGATTCGACCGTTTCTCACGACCGATGGTGGTCTCAGGGCCATGGCCGCTGTACACCACTACGGCATCGCCCAAGGGGAACAGCTGTTCGCGGATGCTGCGGAGAAGGGTATCCGTATCACCACCGGGCAAGTCCGTGCGGCCCACGCTGTTGTGGAAGAGCACATCACCGCTCACCACGAATCCATGGGCAGCACTGTACAGGGCGATGTGGCCCGGCGCATGGCCTGGAACGAAAAGCACGTTCAGTTCTTCGGCGCCGATCGTGATGTTGGAGCCCTCTTCGATGAAGCCTCTCGGCTCCGGTGCTGGATCATAGGGTAGGCCGTACATGCTCGCTGTGCGCTCGCCAGCGGCCAGTACCGGAAGGTCCTTCTCGTGCAATTCGGGCGAGAGACCGTACCGCTTGTGCATCCAAGCACAGCCAAGAATGTGGTCGATGTGCGCATGCGTCAGCACAAGACGAACAGGCTTCAGGCCGTTGCCTTCCAGGAAGTCTTCGAGCTCACGCTGTTCCGTGCGGTTCCAGCAGCCGGGATCCACCACGATGGCCTCGCGGCCGTCATGGATCACGTAGGTGTTCTCTTGGAACGGGTTGAAGGTGAACTTCTGGACGTTCAGCATGGCCGGAAAAGCCCGAAATTCGCACCATGGCGCTCTTCAACGGGCGGCCCAAAGCTAACTTCAACCTGTGCTCGCCAAGATCCGTACGTTCCTGAAGACCGCCTTTGCCGTGGCACTGGTCCTCTGCGGCCTGCCCACCTGGGCGCAGTTCTATTCCGGGTCGCAGCAGGAGTACGGTAAGAACCGGGTGCAGTTCCAGGATTTCCTGTGGCAGCAATACCGGTTCAAGGATATGGAGGTCTTCTTCTACAAGGAGGGCCGCGACCATGCCCGGTACGTGGCACAAGCCGCTGCCGTGTACCAGAAGGAGTTGGAGAAGAGCTTCGACTTCGCGCTGGACGAGCGTCTGCAGTTCATCGTGTACAATTCGCTCACCGACTTCCGGCAGAGCAACATCGGTATCGCTGGCGTAGACGGGCAGCAGAACATCGGAGGCCTCACCCGCATCGTGGGCACCAAGATCTTCGTGTACTTCGAAGGTGATCACGCCCTGCTCGACAGGCAGATCCGTTCCGGCATCGCGCACGTGATCGTGGATCAGATGATGTTCGGTGGCAATTGGCGTGATATGCTCAAGAGCTCCACCTTGATGAGCTTGCCCGCGTGGTACACCGACGGCATCATCTCCTATCATTCGCGCCCTTGGGATGCCACGCTGAACAATCGCATCCGCGATGGCGTGATGAGCGGGCGCTATGACAAGTTCAACCGCATCGAGGGCGATGACACGAAGTACGCGGGGCACATGGTGTGGAAGTACGTGGCTGATGTGTACGGCCCAGGGGTGATCCCCAACATCCTCTACATGACCCGCGTGAGCCGCAACCCCGAGAGCGGTTTCCTTTTCGTGCTCGGGGTATCGTTGAAGACCCTCACGCAGGAATGCCTCACCTACTACAAGGGCCGGTTCGCCGAGGAGGATCGTTACCGGAAGGAGATCATCGATGAAGTGGTGCCCATCAAGACGCGCAAGAGCCGCACCTACTCCGAGTTCAAACAGAGCCCCAACGGCCGCTACTACGCTTGGGTGAGCAATGAGCTCGGACAGTACAAGGTGTGGGTGTACGAGGTGGCCACCAAGAAGCTGAAGCGCATCGTGAAAGGGGAGAAGAAGCTCGACCGCATCGTGGACCGCAGCTTCCCCATCCTGGCTTGGCACCCCAACAGCCAGGTGCTGTCCTACGCAGTGGAACGCAAAGGCGAGCTCTTCCTGCGCACCTATACCGTGGACGATGGCAAGACCGACGAGAAGCCGGTGCTGCAATTGGAGAAGATCCTCAGCATGGCCTACAGTCCCGATGGCCGCAACATGATCTTCAGTGGCGTACGTGACGGACGCACGGACCTCTACTATTACTACGTGATCGGCAACCGCCAGGAGCAGCTGACCGACGACCAGTTCGATGACCTCGATCCGCGTTTCGTGGATGGTGGACGCCGCATCATCTTCAGCAGTGATCGCACCGACGATACGTTGCGCGCGAGAACCGATGTCGCCCTGGTGAACGGGAACAAGGACATCTTCCTCCTCGACCTGGAGACGCGCTCTCCCTTGCTCACACGGCTCACCGCTACACCTGCCGTCAATGAGGTGCAACCCGCGCAATACGACTCCGCCAACTACACCTACTTGAGTGATACCGATGGGCTATGGAACAGGTTCCTCGTGCGGTACGACAGCGCCATCAGCCATATCGATACCACGATCCATTACCGCTATTTCGCGGTGGAGGAAAGGGCTACGGACCTGCGTCGGTCCATCATCGAACAGGACATTATCGCCGATAGGGGCAGGTACACCCAGCTCCAGTTCCGTGATGGCCGATACCACTTCTATGCGGGGCGTGTGACCGATCAACGTTCATCGTCCGCGGCGCCGGTTCCTGTGGGGCCGCCTGGAACAGAGGATCCGGCGAACCCCTCTTCCTTGAGCAATGACATGAGCCCTGTGGTGAAGGTGCCGCCTCGTAACCCGCGCCCGACCGGCGAAGGGGCCATCGATGTGCGCAACTACGTGTTCATGGATGAGCGTGTGCCGCAAGCGGGACAGCCACCTGTGCAGACCAACCCGCAGACCAAGCCTGTCATCGTAAGCAATACCGCGGACAGTGCGGCGACCAAGCCGTTCACCTTTCCCGATCAGCGCAACTACAACCTCAACTTCGCCATCGATGGTGTGGTGACCCAGCTGGACAATACCTTCTCCAACCAGTTCTACCAGCCGTATATCGGCCCCAACGCGCTCAACCCGGGTCTCAGCGGCCTCACCCGCATGGGCGTGAGCGATCTCTTCGAGGACCACAAGATCGTTGGAGGATTCCGCTTGGCGTTGGACCTCAACAACAACGACTACCTCATCGTCTACGAGAACCTGAAGCGCCGCATGGACAAGCGCATCTCGTTCCAGCGCCAGGCCTACCAGAACCTGACCGAATTCGGTGTGGAGAAGGTGCACACGCACAATGTGCGGTACCAGATCAGCTGGCCGTTCAGTGAACTGGCCAGCGTACGCGCATCGGTGATGTACCGCAATGACCGCCGCGTGCAACAGAGCATCGATCCGCTCAGCCTGCGCGAAGCCAACGCGTTCGATCACATGGCGGGTGCCAAACTCGAATACGTGTACGACAGTTCCATGCCCCGCGGCCTGAACCTCTGGACGGGTTGGAAACTGAAACTCTTCGCCGAGTACTACCAGCAACCGGAGGATCGAAGTGACATGCAGGTGGTCGGCCTCGATCTCCGCCATTCGTTGCGCATCCACCGCGAGATGATCTGGGTGACCCGCTTGGCGGGCAGCAGTTCCCTCGGAAGCCGCAAAGTGGCCTACTTCCTCGGCGGTGTGGACAATTGGCTCTTCGCGAAGGTGGACAACTCCATTCCCGTGGATCCGGATCAGAACTACCGCTTCCAAAGCATGGCGGTACCCATGCGCGGCTTCTTCTACAACGCACGTAACGGAAGCAGCTTCGGGGTGTTGAATACGGAGGTGCGCCTGCCGCTCTTCCGCTACATCGTGAACCGCCCCATCCGTTCGGACCTCATCCACAATTTCCAGGTGATCGGCTTCGGCGACATCGGATCGGCTTGGACGGGATCGAACCCCTACGCCGAGGACAACAGCTTCAACCGCGTGGTCATTCGCCGCAATCCGCTCACCATCACACTGGACAGCAAACGGGAACCCATCGTGGCCGCCTATGGTTTCGGTATGCGAACACGCCTGTTGGGCTACTTCGTGCGCGCCGATTGGGCTTGGGGCATCGATGATGGTGTGATCCAACCGCGGGTCTTCCACTTCTCATTGAGCCTGGACATTTGAGGACGATGGAGACTAACACCGTTGCGCTCCTGCTCCTCGTCGGCATCATGGCCGGCATCATCAGCGGGTTCGTCGGTATCGGTGGTGGTGTCATCATGGTGCCTGCCCTTGTGCTCCTCCTCGGCTATTCGCAACACCAGGCCCAAGGAACGAGCCTCGCTGTGCTGATGTTCCCAGTGGTCTTCCTGGCCGTGCGGAACTACTACCGCGCCGGAGCCATCGACCCCAAGGTGGTGGCCGTGATCGCCCTGGCCTTCGTGATCGGTTCCTACTTCGGCAGCAGATGGTCGCTCGCGTTGCCGGCGGATGTGGTCCGCAAGGCCTTCGGTGGCATCACCCTGCTCGTGGCCCTTAAGCTCATCTTTGGCAAGTGATCGACACCATCAAGTCCACCATCGCGGATCTACGGTCCGACATGATCGCCTGGCGCAGGCACCTGCACCAGCACCCCGAGCTTTCCTTCCACGAGACCGATACCGTTCGCTATGTGGTGGAGAAACTACGTGCAGAAGGTGTCGAGGTGCGCGACGGCGTTGGAAAGCTCACGCCCGGTTCTCCGGGTACGGGTGCCATCGCACTCGTAAAAGGCGAGAAGGCGCCGAGTGATGCGTGCATCGCCATCCGCGCCGATCTTGACGCCCTGCCGATCACCGAAGTGGGCAAAGAGGCCTATCGATCCAAGTCGCCTGGTGTCATGCACGCCTGCGGGCATGATGCGCACACGGCGATGGTGCTCGGTGCCGGTCTCGCATTGCATCGGCTCCGCGCGCAGTGGAGCGGTACCGTTATGCTCGTGTTCCAACCCGGTGAAGAGAAGGAACCCGGTGGCGCTTCCTTGTTGGTGAAGGAGGGCGTGTTCAACGACCCAAAGCCTTCCGGCATCCTTGGCCAACATGTGACTCCGGAGCTGCCCACCGGCAAACTCGGATTCCGCAGTGGAGCGTTCATGGCCGCAGCGGATGAACTGTACATCACCGTCAAGGGCCACGGAGGCCATGCGGGCTCACCGCATCTTGCGATCGACCCCGTACCCATCGCCGCACAGTTGATCCTCGCCTTGCAGCAAGTGGTCAGTCGCCGCAACCGACCCGGACAGCCGATGGTGCTCTCCTTGGGCAAGGTGATCGCCAACGGGGCCACCAACATCATTCCCGATGAGGTGCGGATCGAAGGCACCATGCGCACCTTCGACGAGGCGTGGCGCACCGAGCTCCACAGGATGTTACCCGAACTGGGTCGTGGTATCTGCGAAGGCCACGGTGCGAAGGTGGACTTCACCATCGTGAAGGGATCACCCGTGGTGAAGAACGATCCAGAACTCACGGCGCGCATCCGCGAAGCGGCCATCGCTTATGTCGGTGTGGAGAACATCGTGGACATGGACATCCGTATGGGCGCTGAGGACTTCGCGTACTACACCCACGTGATGCCGGGCTGCTTCTTCCGCCTGGGGACCGGCAACCCGACTAAACCAGGAACCCAGAGCGGGCTGCACCGCGCCGAGATGGATATCGATGAGGATGCCCTCGAGCTGGGTGCCGGGATGATGGCTTGGGGGGCGATCCGCGAGCTGGCGCGTTGAGCGCTCAACTCACGATGATGTCATCCACCTCGATCACCGGCACACCGTCCTTGCTGTGAACGGTGAGTTCCACGGTGTTCGAGGTGCGACCCCTTGCCGTCCAGAGGTCCAACTTCAGGTTGAACGCTCCTGGCCAGTTCCGTACAGGCGTGATCCGCAGGTCGCGCCACACGGTATCTGGAGGCATCACCAGCGCGCTGCCCACATCGTCCACCGCTGCTTCCATGTCGTCGGCGCTTAGGCCGGCGCCTCCGGTGGCTTCTTCCAATTCATCGAAACGCCGCTCCACGAGCAGCTTCATCACATGCTTCGCGACGAGGGTGAGTTCGTTGGGGCTCATTTAGGAAGGGAAGGGGCAGTTGGCAGGAGCAGGTGCATGATCCGTCTTGCACCTGCTCCTGCTCCTGCCAATAGCAATCAATTCGCCACCTCGCTCATGAACTTCAACCGGACCAATCGCAACTCCTCTTCGCTGTAGTCGCCATCGAACTCCTGGTGCGCGGTCTCGATGTCGTCCGTTTCGCTGCCGCGGAAGTAGTCCATGATCTCCTCTTGCACGTCGGCCTCGAGGATGTCGTTGATGTGATAGTTGATGTCGAGCTTGGTGCCGCTCATCACGATGCTCTCCAGCTCGGTGAGCAGGTCGGGCATGCTAAGGCCCTTGCCGCGAGCGATGGCGTCCAACGGCAGGCGCTTATCGATGTTCTGGATGATGTGCACCTTGTTGCCGCTCTTGTTCACCACGGAGCGCACCACCACTTCATCCTCCCGCTCGATGTCGTTCTCCTCCACGTATTTGGCGATCAGCTCCACGAAAGGCTTGCCGTACTTGGCCGCTTTACCTGGGCCAACTCCGGTGACCTGTGTGAGGTCGTCCATCGTGACCGGATAACGCATCGTCATCTCCTCCAGCGAGGGGTCCTGGAAGATCACGTAAGGCGGTAGCTTGTGCTTCTTGGCCACTTGCTGGCGGAGGTCCTTCAGCATGGCCATCAACTTCTCGTCCGCCGCACCACGGCCACCGCTTCCGCCTTCTTCATCGCCGGCTTCGTCCACACTGTAGTCGCGCTCCTTCACGAATTTGATGGAGACGGGCTTCTTGCGGAATTTCTTTCCGGCTTCGGTGAGGCTGAGGTTGCCGTAGGTCTCGATGTCCTTGTGCAGGAAGCCGTGCACCAAACCTTGGCGCACAACGCCCATCCAATGCTGGCTTTCCTTCTCGTCACCCTTGCCGTAGATCTCCAGGTTGTCGCCTTTGTAGGTCTTGATCTCGCTGGTCTCCGTGCCGGTGAGCAGATCACAGATGTACTTGGCGCGGTGGCGTTCCTTGCTTTCCACCACGGCGTCCAGCACGAGGGCCAGATCGTCCTTGGCCTCATAGGTCTCCTGCGGATTGATGCAATTGTCGCACGAGCCGCAGTTGTTGCCTTTCATCTCCTCTCCGAAGTAGTGCAGCAGGTACTTGCGGCGGCACATGCTCGTTTCGGCGTAACCCACGGTGTCCTGCAGCAGCTGCTTGCCGATCTCCTGTTCGGCCACCGGCTTGCCCTGGAGGAACTTCTCCAGCTTTTCGATGTCCTTGTAGCTGTAGAAGGCCACGCATTTGCCCTCGCCACCATCGCGGCCACCACGACCCGTTTCCTGGTAGTAGCTCTCCAGGCTCTTGGGGATGTCATGGTGGATCACGAAACGCACATCGGGCTTGTCGATGCCCATGCCGAAGGCGATGGTGGCCACGATCACATCCACATCCTCCATCAGGAACTTATCCTGGTGATCGGCACGCTGCGAGGCGTCCATGCCGGCGTGGTAGGGCAGGGCCTTGATGCCGTTCACGTTGAGCGTTTCGGCCACTTCTTCCACCTTCTTCCGGCTGAGGCAATAAATGATGCCGCTGCGACCGCTGTGCTGCTTCACGAACTTCGTGATCTCGCGGTTCACGTTGTGTTTCGGGCGCACCTCGTAATACAGGTTCGGCCGGTTGAAGCTGGCCTTGAACGTGGTGGCGTTCGGTATGTCGAGGTTCTTGAGGATGTCCTCTTGCACCTTTCCCGTGGCGGTGGCCGTGAGGGCGATCACCGGTACACGCTTGATCTCGTCGAAGATGGTGCGCAAGCGGCGGTACTCGGGGCGGAAGTCGTGGCCCCACTCGCTGATGCAGTGCGCCTCGTCGATGGCGAAGAAGCTGATGCGGATGTCCGTGAGGAATTCCACGTTCTCCTTCTTGGTGAGCGACTCGGGCGCCACGTAGAGCAATTTGGTCTTGCCGGCCTTGATGTCGGCCTTCACCTTAAGGGTCTCGTTGCGGGTGAGGGAGCTGTTGAGGAAGTGCGCCACCCCGTCATCAGAACTGAAGCCTCGCAGGGCGTCCACCTGGTTCTTCATCAGGGCGATGAGCGGGCTTACCACGATGGCGGTGCCCTCGCTCATGAGGGCCGGCAGCTGGTAGCAGAGGCTTTTGCCACCGCCGGTGGGCATGATCACGAAGGTGTTCTTGCCATCCAGCACGTTCTGGATGATGGCCTCCTGTTCACCTTTGAACTGGCTGAAGCCGAAGAATTGCTCGAGCGCTTCTCGAGGGGTCAGGTCTACTTTGATCATTTCCTTGGCGGCCAGAGCATAAAGGACCGCGCTTGTTATTGAGAGGCTTAAATGTACGGCGCCGAACGTTCTCGGAGCAGCACATTTATGTCAACTTAACACGGCCCGTCGGAACCCTGGGCGGTACCGCGCGGTCGGTTGAAAACTGGCGCACGTCCTCCGGTCAGCCCAAGCCCAGCGGGCTATCTTTGGCGCTTGCGGCTACCTGCTTTGGCCACGTCCCCACACAGCCAGGAAATGACCTTCTTGGAGCACCTCGAGGAGCTCCGGTGGACCCTCGTGCGCGCTGCTATCGCCATCGTAGTGGGGATGCTCGGCTGTTTCATCGCCAAGGACTTCCTGTTCGATACCATCATCCTGGCCCCTAAGGACGCTTCCTTCATCACCTACCGCGCCATGTGCGCCTTGGGCCACCGCCTGGGCATGGGCGAGGCCATGTGTGTGGGCGATATGGTGTTCACCCTCCAGAACATCAGCATGAGCGGTCAGTTCTTCACGCACCTGATGGTGTCGTTCGTGGGCGGCTTCATTCTGGCGTTCCCATATATCCTCTGGGAGATCTGGCGCTTCATCGCCCCCGGGTTGCATGCGTCGGAGAAAAGTTCCGTGGGCGGTCTGGTCTTCTTCGCTTCGCTTTTGTTCCTCTCGGGCGTGGCTTTCGGGTATTTCCTGCTGGCGCCGCTCAGCATCCAATTCTTCGGCACCTACCAGGTCAGCGCCGCGGTGCAGAATACCGTGGCCTTGGATAGCTACATCGCCATGGTCACCTCCGTGACGCTCTGGACCGGCGTGGTCTTCGAACTGCCCCTGGTGATCCTCTTCCTTACCCGCGCAGGTCTGGTGACCCCGAGTTTCCTGCGCAACTATCGAAAGCACGCCTTCGTAGCCATCCTCGTGATCGCGGCCATCCTCACACCGCCCGATGTGGTCAGCCAGCTCATCGTTTCCGGTCCCTTGATGCTGCTCTACGAGATCGGTATCCTCATCTCTGCCCGCACCGTGAAAGGGATGGATCGCGCCCGGAACGCTTCCAAGTCCCTTCAGCCTCGAACCACCGCGTGATGAAGCCGCTGTTCCGCGCACTCCTCTTCGTGCAGGTCGTCCTAGCGGCGCTCACCGCTTCGGCCCAGACCACGAAGGTCACCGGTCGTATCACCGATGCCAAGACCGGTGAGACCATCCCCTTCGCCAGCATCGCCTTCGTGGACAGCAGGATCGGCACCAACAGTGACATGGATGGCAACTACGCGCTGGAGACGTACTACGCCACCGATAGCATCAAGGTGAGCTCCGTGGGCTATGTGGCGCGCAGCTTCCCGGTGAAGAAGGACAAAGCCCAGGTGATCGATGTGGCGTTGGAGCCCAACAGCTTCGAGCTGGCCGAGGTGGTGATCAAACCCACGGAGGAGAATCCGGCCTTCGGCATCCTCCGCCGTGTGATCCGGAACAAGCCCGTGAACAACCGCGAGAAGCTCACCGCTTACGAATACGACGCCTACAACAAGATCGAATTCGACCTTAACAACATCACCGAGGAGTTTACCGAGAAGAAGATCTTCAAGCCCTTCGCTTTCATCTTCGAGAACATCGATAGCACGGACGCGAAACCGTCGCTGCCGATCTTCATGACGGAGACCCTCAGTGAGGTGTACTACCGCCAGAGCCCGAAGAAGCAGCGCGAGTTCATCCGCGGTACCAAGGTGAGCGGGATCGAGAACGAGAGCGTGTCCCGGTTCATGGGCGACATGTACCAGAACGTGAACATCTACGACAACTTCTTGGTCATCTTCGGCAAGAACTTCATCAGCCCCATCGCCGATGGTGGCAAGGGGTACTACGACTACTACCTCACCGACAGCGCTTTCGTCGGCAAGTACTGGTGCTATAAGCTCACCTTCACCCCCAAGCGCGTGCAGGAGCTGGCCTTCACCGGTGAGATGTGGATCAGTGACACCACCTACGCTGTGCACCGCATCGAAGCTGGCATCGCCTCGGGTGCCAACCTGAATTTCGTGCAGGGCTTCTGGGTGAAACAACAGTACGACCAGGTGGAGGACGAAGTGTGGATGCTGACCAAGGACGAGCTCGTGGTGGACCTCAACGTGATCCGCGATACCGGCGAGAAGAACAAGAACGCCGTGCAGGGCTTCTATGGCCGGCGCAATGCGAGCTACAAGGACTTCGTGATCAACCGACCGCGTGATGCTTCGTTCTATGAAGGGGTGGACGATGTGGTGGTGGAGATCGATCCCTTGAGCCTGGGTGCCGACTACTGGGATCGGGAACGCCATGTGCCGCTCTCCGCGAAGGAGAACGCCATCTACCACATGGTGGATACGATGAAGACGATCCCCCGCTTCCGCACTTACGTGGATGTGGTGAGCACCCTGGCCACCGGGTATTGGGAGAAAGGCAAGATCGAGCTGGGGCCCTATTTCACCACGCTCAGCTTCAACCCGGTGGAAGGTGCGCGCTTCAGGGTCGGTGGCCGTACCAGCAACGACTTCAGCACGTGGGTGGAGTTCGAAGGCTATACGGCATATGGTCTGCTCGACGAGCGCTTCAAATTCGGATTGGCCACACGGGGCTTCATCAGCAAGGAACCGCGTTTGTTATACCGTGCGGGGTACAAACACGATGTGGAACAGCTGGGCCAAAGCACCAATGCGTTCCGGAACGACAACATTCTCGGCAGTCTCTTCCGGCGCAACCCCAATACCAAGCTCACCGATGTGGAGGAGTGGAAGGCCAGCTTGGAGCGGGAGTGGTTCACCGGGTTCACCACCGAGGTGATGGCGCGCTACCGCACCCTGCAAGCGCTGGGCTCGCTGCGGTACGAACGCTTGAAACTGGAACCCCTGCCCGAGGTGAGCGCCGTGGGCAGCATCCGCACCGCCGAGGTCAGCCTCAACACCCGCTTCGCCTATGGGGAGAAATACGTGAGCGGCGAATTCGATCGCATCGCCGTGGGCATGCTGAAGTACCCGACACTGGAACTGCACGTGGCCTATGGCGTACCAGGTCTGCTCAACAGCGACTACGAGTACACCAAGATCGTGGCCCGCAGTTACAAACGCTGGCAACTCGGTACCGCTGGCTGGACACGCACCACGCTCGAGGGTGGACGCATCTTCGGCTCCTTACCCTATCCGCTCCTCACCATCCACAGCGGCAACGAGACCTTGTACCTGGACGACCTGTCGTTCAACACCATGAACTTCTTCGAGTTCATCAGCGACCGTTACATCCAACTCTTCGCCGAGCACCATTTCGAAGGGCTCTTCTTCAACCGCATCCCGCTGCTGCGCCGTCTGAAATGGCGCGAGGTGGCCACCTTCAAAGCCGTGGCCGGTGACCTCGATCAAAAGCACAGCGACGAGCTCCTCTTCCTCGACGGCATGTACTCGCTCTACAACGGCCCCTTCATGGAAGCCAGCGCGGGCATCGAGAACATCCTGAAGGTGCTGCGTTTCGACATCATCTGGCGCCTGCGCTACAACGATCATGAGCGCACCGCACCGTGGGCACTGCGGGCCAAGCTCTACATCAACTTCTGATCACGGATGCTGCGCGCCGAGAACATCTTCAAACGGTATAAGCGCCGCACCGTGGTGAATGGCGTGAGCGTGCAGGTGAGCCAGGGCGAGATCGTGGGATTGCTCGGTCCGAACGGTGCGGGCAAGACCACCAGCTTCTACATGATCGTGGGGTTGATCAAGCCCAACGAGGGGAAGATCTTCCTCGATGAGGACGAGATCACTGACCTGGCGATGTACAAACGCGCGCAGAAGGGCATCGGCTACCTGCCGCAGGAGGCCAGCGTGTTCCGCAAGCTCAGCGTGGAGGACAACATCAAGGCGATCCTCGAAGTGAGCGGCAAGACCAAGGCGGAACAAGAAGCGAAGCTGGAGGAACTGTTGAACGAGTTCAGCCTGCAGCACGTGCGCAAGAACATGGGCGATGTGCTCAGCGGCGGCGAACGACGACGCACCGAGATCGCACGCGCGCTAGCGACCGAACCGCGCTTCATCCTGCTCGACGAGCCCTTCGCTGGCGTGGACCCCATCGCCGTGGAGGACATCCAAAGCATCGTGGCCAAGTTGAAGGAGAAGAACATCGGCATCCTCATCACCGACCACAACGTGCAGGAAACGCTGAGCATCACGGATCGGGCGTATCTGCTCTTCGAGGGAAAGATCCTCAAACAAGGCACCGCTGAGGAACTCGCTGCGGATGAGACGGTGCGCCGCGTCTACCTCGGGAAGAACTTCGAGTTGCGGCGGAAGACCCCCAATTAGGAATTAGCCGATCAGCAATTCCGAATTGGCTGATCGCTAATTGGTGACCTCGTCCACAGAGAAGCTGTACTTCTCCATGATCTGGTTCGCCAGCAACTTCTTGCACGCCTCATCCACCTTGGCTTCGGCGGTCTTCTTGTCGGCGGCTTCCACGTGCAGGGTGATGTGCTTGCCGATGCGCACACCGGTGATCTCTGGCAGGCCGAGGTTCTGCATGCTGCCGCTCACCGCCTTGCCTTGCGGATCGAGCAGGTTGTCGTGGGGCATCACATCGATGGAGGCGCGGAAGGTCTTCATGGTTGGGAAATGCGTTCACCGCCGCGGCGCTACGGGCGCAAAGGCAACGCCACGTAATGGCGGGACGTTGCGAATACCGTTGCGTTCGTGGCGTCGTTGCGGTGCAAGATTCAGGCGGGTTGTTTCGGGAAGAGCTTTCCCCAAAGCGGCGAAAGCAGGTACAAAAGTAGGATCAGCGGCACGGCCAGCACGCCATACAGCACCACCAGCACCAACCCGATCCCCAGAAGCAGAAACATGACCTCGTTGCCCTTCCACCTGAAATGCTTGAATTTTAGGGAGGGGAGGGGGAGTTCGGAGAGCATGAGGGCGCCGAGGATCAGCGCGCTAACGAGGATCACGGACGGGTCATTCATTCCGGCTAGAAATAGAAATACGGTCGAACCAGTCCCAGCAGTGGCATCGGGAAGTACGGAGGCTGAAGCTGCAAGAGAATAACTTGCCCAGAAGAGTGCATTGGCCGGTGTCGGAAGGCCGAGGAATCCGCTCGTCTGTCTCGTGTCAAGATTGAATTTCGCAAGACGCCACGCTGAGCAGATGGGAATGAGAACGGCGGCAGCCCAGATGAACGGGTGGTGCGGTGGATGAGGGGAAAGTCCGGCTTCAATCAATTCACCGGTGAGGTTTACGTCCGACATGTAGAAAGAACCGCCTTCGAGGAGCGCAGCGGTTCCGTTCATGAACGGAAGAGAGAACAACAACATCCCCGGCGCCACCCCGAACGTCACCATATCCGCCAAACTATCCAGCTGCGCCCCCAAAGGTGTTCCCCCGCCCAAGGCCCGCGCGGCCAGCCCATCGAACACGTCGAACAGCGCCCCGGCGAACACCAGCCAACACGCCCATGTTAGCTGTCCTTGTGAGGCCAGCAAGATGGAACCCATCCCGCAGGCTAGGTTCGCGGTGGTTAAAAGGTCGGGTATCCTTGGAAAGCGGGCCATTGAACTCAGCACAACGATGACCGTACAACGCCGGCGCGGGGCCGAAGTTGGGATAAATTCGGGCAATGATCCAGGCCACCCACCGTTGGAAGCTGCGTCAACCATTTGCGAATGAATAGTGTGAAGATCAAGGGGATGCGTTCGAGCTTCCTGGTAACGCTGGCGGTACTGGTCGGGAACCTGGCCACCGCCCAGACCGACGCGCCCAAGTACAGCAACGAGTTCCTCGCCGTGGGCGTGGGGGCACGCGCCTTGGGTATGGGCAGCGCCTACACTGCCGCCGTCAACGATGTCACCAGTGGGTATTGGAACCCAGCCGGCCTGCTCGGCGTGAAAGGTGATCTGCAGATCGGCGCCATGCACAGCGAGTATTTCGCCGGTATCGCCAAATACGACTACATCGGTCTGGCCAAGCCCATCGATTCGGCCAGCACCATCGGCTTCACCTTCATCCGCTTCGGTATCGACAATATCCCGAACACCATCGACCTGATCGACCCCAGCGGCAATATCGACTACGACCGCATCACCTCGTTCAGCTCAGCCGACCATGCCTTCCTGGTGTCCTACGCTCGCAAGCTGAAGGTGCCCGGTCTTCAAGTGGGCGGTAACGTGAAGGTGATCTACCGCCGTGTGGGCAGCTTCGGCAAGGCCTGGGGCTTCGGGCTCGACGCCGGTGCGCAGTACCAGAAGGACCGCTGGCGCTTCAGTGCCGTGGCCCGCGATGTCACCAGCACCTTCAACGCGTGGAGTTACTCGCTGGATCAACGGACCATCGATGTGTTCGCACAGACCGGGAACGACATCCCCGCCAACAGCGTGGAGCTCACCCTGCCGCGCCTCAACCTGGGCATCGCCCGCGAGTTCAAGATGGGTACCAAGTTCGACCTGCTCGCCGCCGTCGATCTGGAGAACACCTTCGATGGCAAGCGTAACACGCTGATCAAGTCCAACGCCTTCAGCACCGATCCCCGCGTGGGCATCGAGCTGGGTTACGCCGGCGTGGTCTACGTGCGTACCGGGGTGAGCAACATCCAGTACGTCACCGACATCAACGACGCGAAACAGCTCTCCATCCAGCCGAACATCGGTCTCGGCCTCAAGATCAAGAGCGTTTCGCTCGACTACGCGCTCACCGACATCGGTGATAACAGCGTGGCGCTCTACTCCAATATCTTCTCCCTGAAGTTCGACCTCTTCAAGAAGCAGGGTTCATGATGAGACATCTACTGCTGGCCTTCGTCCTGTTGCGTGCGGTCGTCTCGGTCGCACAACCTGTAGTGGGCAATGAGTGGATCGACCACGACCGGCAGTACTGGCGTTTCGATGTGTTCCAGACCGGCCTGCACCGCCTGGATTCGGCTACCCTTGCGGCTTCGGGCTTTCCGATCTCTACGGTGGATCCCGCCGACCTCATGCTCTTCGGTAAGGAGCAGCAGATCCCCATCTACATCGAGGGCGGCGACGATGGTGTGTTGAACGCGGGCGACTTCATCGAGTTCATCGGTCGCAAGAACGATGGCTGGATCGACGAGCGCATGTACACGGTGCCGCAGTACCACGCCAACCCGTACTACAGCATCTACAACGATACCATCCACTACTTCCTCACGTGGGATCCGGATCCACTGGTGCAGAAGGCGAGGGTCGTGCCGTACAGCGATCCGAACATCGCGACGCATACGGTGCGCCCGTGGGTGTGGGGCAAAGGCACGAACGGCTATGGTGATGTGTACTGGTATGGACTGTTGACCCAGGACTTCAATTACACCAGCGGCCTTATGTTGCCCGGTGAAGGTTGGGGCGGGCCTGGACTGATCACCGGTGCCGCTAATGTCACCGCCAACCTCTTCGCGCCGACACCGCGGGCGGTCGCATCAGGCCCACCCGCTGAAGTGCTCGTGGTCACGGCCGGGCAGGACATCCGGCAGTACGTGCAACCCGATCACCACCTCCAGTTGATCGCCGGACCGGGCCAGACCGTCTACACCGATACGGTCTTCCAGGGGAATCAAGTGATCCGCAGTCAGTTCGATATGCCAGCGGCGGATGTTCCTGCGGCGTTGACGGTGACCATGCAAGTGCTGCATGACCTGCCCCTCGGGAATTCCATCCCCGATTACCTCGATTTCCAGGTGGGCATCGCCATGGATGTGACCTATCCGCGCGACCTGCAGGGCTTGGGTGCCGGACCGGTGGACCTGATGATCCCCGATGACCCGACCGATGCCTCGGCCCGCCTGGCCTTAGGTGGGGCTGCAAGCACGCCTATCCTCTATTGTTTCGGCGATGTGCCACGCCGCGTGGTGCCCGAAGTCGTTGGTGGTGGCTGGGAACTCGCGGTGCCCACGCACCCCGACAGCGCGCGCACACCGGCCTTCTTACACACGCAAGCAGCGGTGATCCAAGTGGGTGCGCTCTCGCCGGTGAACGGCAGTGGTTTCTTCCAAGACCTGGCCGCGCTCAACCTCGATTCCGCACTGCTCATCGTCACCCACCGCTCGTTGTGGAACGGAGCCATGGCCTATGCCAACTACCGCAGTGGCCAGGCGCCCGACCCGGTTCCGACGTTGGTGGTGGACGTGGAGGAATTGTACGATCAATATGGTGGTGGTGTGCCGAAGCATTCCCTGGCCATCCGCTCGTTCGCGCGTCACCTGCTCAACACCTGGGACACCGCACCGCAGGGGCTCTTCCTGATCGGCAAGAGCACGCCATCTTCCACCACGATCTACGAACCGGCAGGTGCACGCCCCAACGTGAACGGCGCCTACGAACGCATGCTCGTGCCATCCTACGGAACACCGGCGTGCGATCAGTGTTTCACCATCGGCATCGGGCCCACGAACGATACGCGCATCGTGGAGATCCCCGTGGGGCGCCTCAGTGCCACCGAGGAGCAACAGGTCTTCGATTACCTCGCCAAGGTGATCGCCACCGAGGGACAGGACCCCGCCGCCTGGATGAAGAACTTCGTGCACCTCAGCGGTGGATTCACAAGTGGTGAGCAGGACGCTCTTGCTGGATACTTGCGTACCCTGGAAACACGTGTGGATGAAAGTACTTCGTTCGGTGCTCAATTCTCGCGCTTTCGGAAGCAGAGCAGTGATGTCTTCAGCACGGCCGCTGCGGATTCCGTCCGCACCTTGATCGAGAATGGTGTCTCGGTGATGAACTTCTTCGCCCATGCCTACTCGGAGAGCTTCGACATCACCATCGACGATCCTTCCAACTATGACTGGAATGGCAAACATCCCATCGTGATCGGCAACTCCTGCTACATCGGCAACATCCACCTCAATGCCGACGGGGCCAGCACCAGTGAGGATTGGGTGATGCGCCCCGCTGCTGGTCCCATCGCTTTCTTAGCCGCTACACAGATCGGTGTCGCATTCAACCTTGCATCATATAGTTATGGACTCTATGAGAGCATGGGCACGGTTAACTATGGTCGACCGTTCGGCCAGCACATGAAGCATGCGGCGGCTTCCTTGCTCACCAACCAGAACAACTGGGGTACCGTTTTCACGGTGCACACCTTCACCTTACAAGGTGATCCCATGCTGGTGGTGAACTCGCCGCTAGCACCCGACTTCGATGTGCAGGCGAACGATATCACCTTCGATCCTGCGGTCGTGACCGCCGATGTCGACACCTTCTCCGTGAAGGTCGCCGTGCGCAACATCGGTCGCATCATCCCCGGTACCGTGGGTGTACAGCTGCAGCGCACAAATGCCGGACTTCCTGCACCGATCATCTACAACGGACAGCTCGTGGACATGGGTTTCCAGGACACCGTGGTCTTCCGCGTGCCTACCCTGGCCTACGCGGGAGGCCAGGGTGTGAACCAGTTCATTGTGCGCGTGGATCTTGATCCAGAATTGATCCCGGAGCTCGCGCCACAAGAATTCGGCGACAATCAGGCCGCTACCACCTTGTTCATTTCCTCCGGTGACCTTGTTCCAGCCTATCCCTACGATTTCGCCATCGTGCCGGAACCGCAGCCCATCCTGAAAGCCAGCACTGGTGATCCCCTGGTGGGCGTCCGCGATTACGTGTTCCAGATCGATACCACCGATCTGTTCAACAGCCCGATACTGGAATCCACCACCATCTCCGCTCCAGGTGGTGTGGTGAGCTGGCAGCCCACTTCCATCTACAGCCTGAACAGCACGCAGGACAGCACCGTGTTCTACTGGCGCTGCAGTATCGATAGTGTGGGCAATGGATCCTACAACTGGTACGAGCGCTCCTTCCAATACATCCCCGGGCAGAATGGATGGGGACAGGCGCACTACTTCCAGTTCAAGGATGATGATTACAACGATGTCGTCTACGATAGACCTGATCGAGAATTCGAGTTCAGCAGTGCGCCCCATGAATTGGCTGCTTGGACCAGTGGCAATACCTATTTCGGCGACATCGGTTGGCGGTTGGACCTGGTCAACCAAGAGTACAACGGATGCTCGGCCGAAGCAGCCTGGCATGTGGCCGTGGTGGATCCATTCACGTTCGAGCCCTGGGAAAGCCGCTGGACCGACAATTCGGTTTCACCACCCGTGACCTACAACCCGGATAAGTTCTTCGGCAACCATAATGATCCGCCTTCGAATTGCGGCCGGAACAGGCCTATGCGCTATTTCTCATTCAGGCAGAACGTTCCGCAGCAAATGACAGCCCTCAAGGGTATGTTGAACGTGATACCAGATGGCCATCATATCGTCATGTATACCTGGCTATACATGGATAAGGATGGTATGTCCTCGGATGCGGGACTCATTCCATACATGGAACAAGAGCTCCAAGCACCTATCAGCGCGTTGCCGGATAGTATCCCGTACATCTTCTATATCCGCAAAGGGTTCCCCGAAACGTTCCAGGATACGGCTGGTACGACCATCAATGATGTCATCCGGCTCACGGCCTTCATCGCCAGTAATGGTGACCGGGGTTCCATCTCGACAATGGAAGCGGGTCCTTCCTTGGATTGGCAAGCACTGTATTGGAATGCACTTCCTCAAAGTCCGAATGACAGCACAGTCATACAGATACGTGGGATCACTTCAACTGGACAGGAGGTCGAACTAGGGGAGTGGCAAGCTGAGTTGGATGAATTCCTCGATCTCGGTTCCATCGCGGATGCCTCGACCTACCCGCGCTTGCGCATCCGTGGGAAATTCCATGACATCGATGCTGCCGATCCGAAGCCCGCTCAGATCGAACGCTG
This sequence comes from Flavobacteriales bacterium, assembly GCA_016787985.1. Lineage (GTDB taxonomy): Bacteria > Bacteroidota > Bacteroidia > Flavobacteriales_F > PHOS-HE28 > PHOS-HE28. The sequence goes on from JAEUTC010000238.1 coordinate 25,006, forward strand.
GCAGCTGCTGCATTCCCCCGCCCCCGAATGCGCCATCGATCCGCAACTGGGTCTGTACGAGAACGTGGAGAACCTCTTCCAAGGCCAGGAAGCGTCCGTCGCTGTGGCCATCCGCAACATCAGCGCGTTCGATATGGACAGTTTGCTCGTCACGGCGTGGGTGATCGATCAGTCCAACCAACGGCAGCGCGTGTGGTACAAGCGGAACGCGCCACTGCTGGCGGGTGCTACGTTGCTCGATACCATCCGCTTCAACACCTGGGGCTTCGGTGGCCTCAATACCCTGGTGGTGGAAGCCAATCCGGAGGATACGCTGACCGGTGAGTACGATCAACTCGAGCAGTACCACTTCAACAACATCGCCCAATGGCGCTTCGATGTGGATGTGGACCGCGAGAACCCGCTCCTCGATGTGACTTTCGATGGCATCCACATCCTCGACGGCGACATCGTTTCGGCACGACCGGAGATCGAGATCGCCCTCAACGACGAGAATACGGTGCTCCTCCTGGATTCGCCCGCGGATACCGCCCAGTTCAAGGTCTTCCTCACCCGACCCGGAAGACCCATCGAGCGCATCTTCTTCCGCGATGGTCAAGGGAACGAAGTGCTCCAGTTCATCCCCGCCGATGGCCCCGAGAACGAAGCGCGCATCCTCTACCGCCCCAAGTTCACCGACGATGGCAAGTACCTGCTCACCGTGCAAGCCATGGACTTGACCCGCAACGCTTCGGGCGACAACGACTACAAGGTCTCCTTCGAGGTGATCAACCGCAGCACCATCACCGAAGTGCTCAACTACCCGAACCCCTTCACCACCAGCACACGCTTCGTGTTCACCCTCACCGGATCCACGGTGCCCACCTACATGAAGATCCAGATCATGACGGTGACCGGCAAAGTGGTGCGCGAAGTGAAGATGCACGAACTCGGCCCGCTGCGCGTGGGTCGCAACATCACCGACTATGCCTGGGACGGCACCGATGAGTTCGGTGACCGACTCGCGCGTGGCGTTTACCTCTACCGCGTGATCACACAGATCAACGGCGAGGACATCGAGTACCGCGCCACCGATGCCGCCAGCTACTTCACCAAGGGCTTCGGCAAGATGTACAAACTCTGATCGCATCCACGGCCCGCTTACTTTCGGCCACGGATGAGGATCACACGTGCACGTATCGCCACCTGGTCAGCGCTTAGTGGGCTGCTGTGGGCGCTCGCTTGGCCAGCAGTTGGTGGCTTCACCTTTTTGGCCTTCGTTGCGTGGTTGCCCTTGTTGCACGCCGAACGCCTGCATGAGGAGCGCACCATCGATCGCAAGCGTTCGTTCATGCCTTATGTATGGTTGGTGGTGTTCCTGTGGAATGCGCTCACCTCTTGGTGGTTCTTCGGTGTAAGTGAGCCCCTGGGCACAAGGCTCGTGAGCGGACTGGCGCCCATGACGGTGAATTCGCTGCTCATGCTGGTGCCGTGGTGGTTGAAGCGCGTGACCCGTCGCATCGCCGGACCAATGCCGGCCAACCTGGCCTTCATCACCTTCTGGCTCGCCTTCGAGCGCCTTCACCACGGCTGGGACCTGCAATGGCCGTGGTTCTCCTTGGGCAACGTGTTCGGCACACAACCACACTGGATCCAGTGGTACGAGGTCACCGGCATGCTCGGAGGTTCGTTATGGGTGTTGCTGGTCACCTTCTTCATCGATCGGGCCATCCTTCAATTCCGGGTCTCGCGCCAGGCGTTGCTGCGCAATTCATCCGCCGCTGCGTTCCTGCTGATCGTCCCTCCGTCGATCTCCATCTGGCGCTTCAACACGATCCGCACGGACGATGGAATCGCAGTGGAAGCCGTGGTGGTGCAGCCCAACATCGACCCCTACACCGAGAAGTTCGGTGGCGTGGATGCCATGGAGCAACTGGAGCGCATGCTCGCGCTGGCCGCTGATGCCATGACGGATTCGACCGCACTGGTGGTGATGCCCGAGACCGCCTTGCAGGAAGGGGCCTACCTCGATATGAACGGACCCGTACCGGTGTACCACGGACTCTGGGAGAACGCCATCGATGGCGCGCGCAGCACCAAGCGCCTCGAGACCTTCCAGGAACAACACCCGAATGCCGCACTGCTTACCGGCATGTCCGCGGATCTCCTTTACCCGAAAGGGGAAGACCCACCGCCCTCTGCGCGACCGCTCTTCAATGAAGAAGGTCTGCCACCTGGGGAGCAGCGCTGGTACGAGGCCTACAACGCTGCCCTCTTCCTGCCTGCCAAAGGCCTTGTCGAGGTATACAACAAATCCAAGTTGGTGGCCGGCGTGGAAGCGATGCCCTTCGAGGAGGTGCTGGGCTATTTGGGCGACTTCGCGGTGGATCTCGGTGGTGTTTCGGGAAGCCTAGGCACGCAGGAGGAACGGGAGGTGCTCGTGGATCCCGCTTCCGGGTTGAAGGTGGTTCCTGCCATCTGCTATGAATCGGTCTTCGGCGAACATGTAGCTGCCCATGTGCGCAACGGCGGTAACCTCATCGCGGTGATCACCAACGATGCCTGGTGGGGTGATTCCCCGGGCTACCGCCAGCACCTCACCTTCTCCACCATCCGCGCCATCGAAACGCGCCGCGATGTGGTGCGCTCCGCCAACACCGGCATCTCCTGTTTCGTGGACCGTAAAGGGGTCATTCACAGCCCCACGGCCTGGTGGGTACCTACAGCGGAGCGGAGGACCGTGCATCTTAACGATGAACTCACCTTCTTCGTGCGCCATGGTGACCTGATCGGTCGCACGGCCATGCTGCTCGCACTGCTGATCTTGCCTGCCCTGCTCGTTCTGCGCATCCGCCAGAAGCGTGCCGTCGCCGAACGGTAATTTGGCCGTCCATGCGCATCGCTGTTCCTGTTGAAGGATCGCCACGTTTCCTGCCGGAAGCCTTCAGCCAAGAGGAGTTCCTGCTCTATCGGCGCATGGCCGATCGTGATCGTGCCGTGTTGGCCGTGGGTGTGCTACGCGAAGTCGATGCACCGACCTTCGATGCTCAGGGGCAGGCCGATGATTGGTACTTCGGTGTGCTGCGTTACGAATGGCGGCATGCCCTGTTCGGCGAGGGTGGCCGGATCACGGATCATACGCGGTGGTACGTTCCGCGGTACGTCATCGAATGGGTCGGTGCGCGAACCGTAGTGCACGCGCTCCCAGAAGATGTGCATCAGGTCGAAGCTTGGGTCGCGGCGATGAAGGGTGCTGCCTTCACGAGCGGAACCTATTCGATCGATCTCCAATGGACCGAACGCGTTCCGCGCGATCGCTACATCCAAGCCGTGCAGAAGCTTCTGGCGCATATCCAGCGTGGCGATATCTACGAGGTCAACTATTGCACCACACGCAAGGCCCGTGTTCCGGACTTCGATCCCTTCGCAGCCTTCGCTGCGTTGGATCAGCGTTCACAAGCACCCTTCAGTGCGTTCTTGCGCGATGGGGATTCCTTCGCGGTGTGCGCAAGCCCCGAACGCTTCCTCGCCTTCCGAGGGAAGCACGTCACCGGTGAGCCCATGAAGGGGACCCGCCCGCGCCACGCGGAAGGCGATGCCGATCGCGCAGCGGCCGTTGAACTCGCCAACGATGCCAAGGAACGCAGCGAGAACATCATGGCGCTGGATGTCATGCGGCACGACCTCTCGCGCATCGCGGCCAGCGGCTCGGTCAGGGTGAGCGAACTATGCGCGGTGCGATCGTATCCGCGCGTACACCAGCTGGTGAGCACCGTGGAAGCCGATCTGCGCGAAGGCCTGGATCCACTCGACGTGCTCCGCGCCACCTTCCCCATGGCCAGCATGACAGGCGCCCCGAAGCTCCGGGCGATGCAGTTGATCGACGAGGCCGAGCAAGGTCCGCGCGGCTTGTTCAGCGGAAGCCTCGGCTTCTTCGCACCCGATGGCACCGGCGACTTCAACGTGGTGATCCGCACGCTGCTCTTCAATGCGAAGACCACGGAACTTTCGCTCACCACCGGTAGTGCGATCACGGCACTTTGCGATCCGGAACAGGAGTTCGAGGAGTGTGAAGTGAAAGCGCGCTCGGTCATTGATGCGTTACGCCATGATCGATAAGGTGCGCCATACCATTCGGGAGCACGGGCTCTTAATGACCGGTGAGGCGGTGTGGGTGGCGGTGAGCGGCGGCGTGGACAGCATGGTGTTGCTGCACGTGTTGCAGACCTTGGGTCATCCGTGCCGCGTCGCTCATGTGGATCATGGCCTGCGCGGCGAAGCGAGCGATGGCGATCGCGCCTTCGTGGAAGCCTATTGCGCGGAGCAGGGTATACCGATCGATGTCGTGCGCGTGGACGTGAAGGCCGGTGCCGCGGCTACCGGTGAGAGCAAGCAGATGGCCGCACGCGCGTTGCGACGCACTTGGTTCCACGAACTGATCGAACGCGGGCCACGGAAGCTCGCTACCGCCCACCATGCCGATGATGCGATCGAGACCTTCTTCATGGGCCTCATCCGAGGCATGGGTGCGCGCGGATGGGGAAGCATCCCGGTCCATAAGGATGGGATCATTCGCCCACTGATCGCCGTTACCCGCGACGAGATCCTGGCCTATGCGCGCGCTCACGACATCCGTTGGCGCGAGGATGCGAGCAATACCGAGGAGGCCTACCTCCGCAACCGCGTGCGCCACGAATTGTTGCCGATGCTCGAACGCTGGCGGCCCGGCACGCAACGCACCATCGCGCGCAACGTGCGCCTCTTCGGGGAATTGGACCACCTGGCCCGTGCTGCTGGGGAGGTCGCCTTGAACGGCATCACACCCGAGTCGGATGGGACCTTGCGTGTGTCGATGGACCGCATCCTCGGGTCCACACCGGTGTTGGTCCTCCATCACCTGTTGCGCGGCTTAGGCTTCCACCCCGACCGCTTGGATGACATCCTGCAGGCGATGCGCGAAGGCAGGACAGGGGCTCGTTTCCCTGGGGAAGGGGTGGAGGTGTTCGTTGATCGCCACACCCTCGTGCTCGCTCCTTACAGGTCTCATCCCACTTGGGTGATCCCCGCTCCCGATGCCGTCCCGGCCGATGCTCCGATCAGGATCGTGCGCTGTGCCGCTCCGTCGATCGCCTCGGATGCTTCCCGCTCCATCGCCTGGCTGGATGCGGACCGGATCAGCTTCCCCCTGGAGCTGCGGCCCTGGCGAACGGGTGATCGGATGCGGCCCGCTGGCCTCGGCGGCTCCAAGCTCATCAGCGATATCCTCACCGATGCCAAAGTGCCTCGGGATACCAAGGAACAGGCCTACGTGCTGGCCGATGCCGAGCGCATCCTCTGGCTCTGCGGTTGGCGCCTGTCCGAAGGGGTGAAGGCCACCTCGGATTGCGCGAACATCCTGCGGGTGGAGTGGTCAGGGAACTGACGGAAGTCAATGATTTTTCAACCTTTCTTGGTCTTCGTGCGTTTCACCTATACCTTCAGGGCTCAACAACCAACATCAGCATGCTCCCCCATAACGCACAGATCATTCCCAAGGAACGGATCCCGACGTTGCGCTTCCCGCGCCAGCCCTTGATGTTGAGCGAAAGTGAACGACGCGCCATCATGCACAACATGGAGGAGGCGACACGCTTGGGCAATACCGAACACGGTAAGTGCCGCATCGTTTTCCAGGACGATGAGGGGCTGAAGGCCGTGGAAACCACCATCTGGACCTACGACCCGGATAACATCGTGCTCAAGTATGGCATGGTCATCCCCGTAAGCCGCGTGGTCAGCGTGGACATTCCGTAGGAGTCCTAGTATCTTGTTAACGGCTGGTATTCCTGCGTAAGGGTGGGGCTATTTTTGCGACCATTCCTACGCCATGTATCCGCTCGCCCTTTCCGTGCTGTTCGCCACCGTTTTGCCGGCTGGTCCGGTACAATGGTCCTTTGGCGCCAAAGCGACCGGTGCCGGTGAGGTGGCCGTTGAACTCACCGCCACCGTGCAGGAGGGCTGGCACATTTACGCCACCCGCTTGGAGAACGACCTCGGTCCGATACCTACGTCCATCCGTTTTGAGAAGGACGAGAGGCTGAAGGCCGTGGGTGAGCTGGCCGAACCGGTGCCGGAAGAGGTCTTCGATCCTAACTTCGAAATGCAGGTGCGCTACCACTCCGGTACGCCGGTGTTCGTGCAACGTTTTCAACCCACCACCCTGGGTGTCCATGTGGTCAAGGGTGAAGTGGAATTCATGGTGTGCAACGACAAGACCTGCTTGCCACCCGAAGTGGTGAAATTCGAGCTAGAGGTCACAAACGGCGAAACGAAGCATTGATCCATGCGGTACCTGTTCAGTCTTCTTCTCGTACTCCTGTTCGGTGCGGCCTCTGCTCAACCGGCCGGTGCCAACGGTGCCGAGGAACCCGTGAAATGGTCGATCACGGCGAATGCAGCTGGTGATGCCTGGGACCTTGTTTTCACCGCCACCATCGAGCACGGCTGGTCGGTGTACTCGCAGAACAACTACGGTGACATGGGGCCGTGGCCCACGTCGGTGAAGGTGGATAGCGTGGCAGGCCGGACCCTCGTAGGTGTGGTCAGCGAGACCGGCCCCAAGGTGATCGAAGGCATGGACGCGGTGTTCGGGATGGAGGTGAAGAAGTTCAAGGAACTGGCCATCTTCACCCAGCGCATCAAGGTGGATGATCCGAGCACGCCGGTGACCGGGATGTTCGAGTACATGACCTGCAATGATGAGATGTGCTTGCCGCCTACGACCGTGTACTACATCGTACCCGGTTTGAACAGCGGCACCTTCGAGCTGGGTTCACTGCCCTTCGATCCGAACGATACCCGTTTTAAGGACCTCGCTACACGCTCCGGATCGGACGAGTTAAAACTCGCCAACGTGGACCTCAACGCGCCTGTGATCCGCGGCACCGAGGCCGTGGTGAAGGAAGCCAACACCTTGTGGAAGATCTTCTTCCTCGGTTTCCTTGGTGGCCTGGTGGCTTTGCTCACTCCGTGCGTGTTCCCTATGATCCCGCTCACGGTGAGCTTCTTCACCAAAGGCAGTGAGGACAAGAAGAAGGGCCTGAAGAACGCGCTCACCTACGGCGGCTTCATCCTCGGCATCTACTTGCTCTTCAGCTTGCCCTTCCACCTGCTCGGTTCGGTGAACCCCGAGATCTTCAACGAGATCAGTACCAACCCCTGGCTGAACATCTTCTTCTTCGTGATCTTCCTGGTCTTCGCGGTGAGCTTCTTCGGCTACTTCGAGATCACCCTGCCGAGCAGCTGGGTGAACAGCATGGACCAGAAAGCCTCCAAGTTCGGCGGCATGATCGGCATCTTCTTCATGGCCCTCACCCTGGCGCTGGTCTCCTTCAGTTGCACGGGCCCCATCCTTGGTTCCTTGCTCGCCGGCGCGCTCACCGCCGATGGTGGTGCCTGGCAACTCACCGCAGGCCTCGGTGGTTTCGGTCTGGCGCTAGCCTTACCCTTTGCTCTCTTCGCCCTCTTCCCGAGCTGGTTGAACTCCCTTCCCCGCAGCGGCTCGTGGCTGAACAGCGTGAAGGTCGTGCTCGGCTTCGCGGAGATCGCACTCGCGTTCAAGTTCCTGAGCAACGCCGACCTGGTGAAACAATGGAGCATCGTGCCTTACGAACTCTTCATGGTCGTTTGGGTGTTGTGCGCGCTCGGCATCGTGCTCTACCTCTTCGGAGTCATCCGCTTCCCGCACGATAGTCCAGTCAAGGCGAGGTCCATCACCCGGTGGGCCTTCATCGCGCTCTTCACCGCCACCACGGTCTACCTCGCCTTCGGCCTGCGGGTGGATCAAGAAGCGAAGACCTTCAAGCCGGTAGCGCTCATGAGCGGCTTGGCGCCACCTGCCGGGTACAGCTGGATCCTTCCCAAGAAAGCCGAAGCGTTCCACGACTTGGACGAAGCCCTGGCCCATGCGCGTTCCGTAGGCAAACCGCTCATGGTGGATTTCACCGGTTGGGCCTGTGTGAACTGCCGCAAG
>JAEUTC010000262.1 GCA_016787985.1 Flavobacteriales bacterium
GCGAGGTAGCACACGTAAACGGCGCTCACCACATACAGCAGCATGCCTGCCCAAGACGCCCGTTGGCGCAGGTCGAGTGCCACTTCCATCCGGAGCAATGCCGCGATCTCTCCCGGTTTCACGGGCGCGAAGGTAGGCGGCACCCGCTCTACGGATCGGGGAAGAGGTGCCCCGACCACAGCTTGGATCGATCGGTCGCAAGCCGCTGTTCCTCAGTTGGGAATGGGTTTGGGTCCGGTCCTTGGCCAACGGTGTTCAAACTTCAACACCATGAATACCCAGATCACTTCCTTATCGGCAAGGTCCTTCCTGCTACCAATGATGGCAGGTTCGTTGCTCTTGGTACAATGTTCCACGAGCGATACCGCTGCCGACAATATGCAAGACCGATCTGCCGAACGCGGCCCGGTAACTGTAGAACCCGTCTCGGAGGCTGAGCTGAACGCCGAAGTGAGTGCCACTTACGAAGAGCAAGCCGGCGCCAACAGAACGCCGGATGGCACCGCATCGGAAGGCAGCATGTCCACCACGACCTTGATCGTGTACACACCTGCCAAGGAACGCATGATGGTGACCAACGATATGCGCGGACTGCGTAGCCTGCTGATGGCCGACCTCGAGGCTGTTCGTGCACGCCTGAACGATGGTGCCCGCTCAAAGAGCGACCGTGACGTCGACGTGGCCTTGGCGGCTGACCTGGCGCAAGGGTTGGAGCGCGTTGATCGGGCGTTGACCGCCCTTGGTGCTTCCAATGATGCGACATGGACCTCCATCCGCGACGCCCAAGTGAAAGAGGTAGCCGAAGTCCGCTCTTGGATGGCCGACTATCGCGCCAAAGGCGTTTGGGCCGCCAAGTAGCTCGATAGGGTCCCGAACGAAGCCGCCCCGCTGCACATGCCCTCAACGGACGTGCAGCAGGGCGCTCCCGGGCTCACCAACCCCTCGTTGATCCCGGGTTCCGCTGGGGCGGCTTACCGTTGATGCAGGTTTTGGAAGAGAAGCGCAAGCACGTTCGGGACGGCCAATTCAGCTTTCGGTGCTGAAGGGGTCCGTGCACTTCGGTTGGGCTGGACGGCGCGGGGCGGACTGGGACGCAAGGTGCTCCGGCGCTTAGCTGGGGCGGTCCAAACCACGGCTGCTACCGGGCCAACATCGCGCTTAATGGTATCGGATGGTACCACAGGAGCAGCAGGGTCACCATTGATCGGGGTCTTCGGGGCGTTCAGATCCTCCAAGCCTCGGCTCGTCATGGTCCAGGTGCGGCCCAGCATGTCGCTGTCGTAAGTGTTCGTGACGTTCTCGATATCGTAGATCACGTGTTTGCTGCCCGGTCTTAGGTAGATGCTCTTGCCAACGGGGACCTCCAAGGTGAACTGCGCATCCTGGCCGCGGAATTTGTCGCTGGTGGAATAACTGATCACGGGCGATACGTTCAGCACATCTTCCACCTGGCTGAAGGCGAATTGGATGTTCGACGCCCGGTTCAGGGCCGCTTTCGCCGTGGCCCCGCGCGCTTCACGTTCCACCTTCAAGTGGAAGAGGCTGTCCGCACTCCGCTCCACGGAGAGCCGGGCCCAGGCGCCTTGGACGTTACCGTTCTCGATGTGGAGGCCCTCAAGGTCAACGTCCAAGTCTCCGTCGTTGTAATCGATGCTCCAATTGCCATCGGCGTTCGTGGGTTCCATGGAATCCAAGTACAATGTTCCACCGGCAGGCTGCACCAATTCGATCTCGGTAAGGGTGCTGTTGCCCCGCTTGAAGTCTTTGCCCAACGCCATGCCGGTGTAGGTGACCGGTATCCAAGCCGCCAGCCAAATGGCCAGCATGGTGAACCCGAGCCACCGCGGGGTGCGCGCACCGGACAGGAGGCGGTATCCGCTGAGGAACATGCCGAGAATGGGTATCGTGACCAAAGTGATCGCACCGATCGCCATCCAAATGACATGCTCCCGGCTATTGAACAAGACTTCGCCAAGGTCAAGGATGCCCAGGTCTTCGTTGCTCCAGGTGGCGTGCCAGAGCGACACCGACCCTCCGATAAGACCCGTGACCACGCCAAGCAACAGGCTGAACGCCATGACGATGAGGGCGATGCCGACCAGTTTGACGAGCACACCTACGGTGCGGTCCTTGCCCTGGGCGGCGCGTTGTTCCCAATTGCGCCCCAGGTCGCTCGCTTCATTCGCCAGTCGTTCGCCGCCTCTTTTCAGCTTCTCGGCGCCTTCTTCCACCACACGTTTGATGTTCTCCACCGTAACGGCTTCGCCGCGCATTTGGAGACGGTCGGCAGCGGAATCGGCCTTGGGCACCAGGATCCAGAGCAGGATGTAGATGGGGATGAGCACACCCACGCTAGCCAATACCAACGCGATGGTGCCGATGCGCAACCATAGCGGGTCAACCCCGATGTAAGCGCCCAGGCCACCAAGGATACCGGCCAGCCATTTGTCCTCCGTGTCGCGGAAGAACCTGCGTTTACCCGATCCGCTGGAAGCGAAGGACTCCGCATTTTGAGCACCACGGTCTTGCCCGGTCTCTTCATCCATGAAATCCTCGGGTTGGCCCATGATGCCCACCACGTGCTCCACGTCGGTGAGGTTCACCACTTGTCTGCGGCCATCGAGGCGCTCGTGGAAGAGCTCGGCCACACGTGCTTCGATGTCGGCCATGATGTCGTCGCGGCCTGCGGTGCCGGCGAAGCGGCCTCGGATATTGCCGAGGTAGCGGTTCAGGGCCTCGAAGGCGTCCTCCTCGATGTGGAACACC
>JAEUTC010000015.1 GCA_016787985.1 Flavobacteriales bacterium
GTACACGGAACATCGCCATCGGTGGTGGCATAGCGGTGCTGCTGTTGGCCGGTGGCATCTACACGCGCTTGCGGTACGTGCGCCGAACGAAGGCCGTACTGCAAGTGGAGAAGGACCGGTCCGAGAACCTCCTGCTCAACATCCTGCCGGCCGACATTGCCGCCGAGCTGAAGGCGAAGGGCAAGGCCGATGCGCGCGACTTTGATCAGGTCAGCATCCTCTTCACCGATTTCAAAGGCTTCACTGCGGCATCGGAGCAGCTGAGCGCGCAGGAGCTGGTCAGTGAGATCAATGCCTGCTTCGAGGCCTTCGATGGCATCGTGGGCGAATACGGCGTCGAGAAGATCAAGACCATCGGCGATGCGTACATGGCCGCGGGCGGTCTGCCGGTGCCCAGGGAAGACTCCGCGAAGAACACGGTGCTGGCGGCCCTGGAGATGCAAGCCTTCATCTCCCACCGAAAGGCAGAACGAAGTGCCAAGGGCTTACCCTTCTTCGAGATGCGCGTGGGCATCCACACCGGCCCGGTCGTCGCGGGCATCGTGGGCGTGAAGAAATTCCAGTACGACATCTGGGGCGATACCGTGAACACGGCGAGCCGTATGGAGAGCAGCGGTGAGGTGGGGCAGGTGAACATCAGCGAGGCGACGTATGCGCTGGTGAAGGATGAGCCGGGCTTCACCTTCACTCCGCGCGGCAAAGTGCAGGCGAAGGGAAAGGGGGAACTAGAGATGTATTTTGTTGAAGGGAAGCCCGCCGTCGCCGAAGGCTATGGCGGGTGAGAGGAGATCTGGAGATGTGTTTCGTCCGCCGTAGCAACGAAGTTGCATAGGTGAGCTTCGAACGCAGCTCAGCACGCGTGAAGGCGTGACATCGTGAAGATGCTGGCATGACCGCCTCCTGCTTGACCGGGAGTTCCTTCAACGCCTCACCGCAACACCGTCACATGACCCCGCAGCTCCAGCACCTCGGTGGGCTGGCACGGATCTTCGGTGCGCAGGATGTAGGGATACACCCCATCGGGGATGCCGCTGGCGGTCCACAGGTCGGTGGGTGTGTTGCTGCGGAAGAGTTCGGCGCCCCAGCGGTCGAAGACGAGCAACTCGTAGATGCGCGGATCCTCCAAGGTGGGCAGGCCGAACGCGTCGTTGATGCCGTTGTTGTCGGGCGTGAAGGTGTTGGGCAGGTAGATGCCCAGCGGATCCTCCACGAGCACGTCCACCTCGGTGCTGTCCTGGCAGCCCACGGCCGTAGTGGCCAGCAGGTGTACGGTGTATTCACCGGGGTCCACGGCGTAGCGGTTCACGCTGGAGGCCACGGGCAGCGGCAAGCTGTCGAGGGCCAGGGTCAGTTCCGCTTCGATGTCGCTGAGGGCGATCACGGTGATGCCGCGCGCGCAGCCATCCTGTTCCGCGGTGAGCGACACCGACGGCAGTGGGGCGATGGTGATGGTGCGTGTGACGGGCAGGCTGGCGCAACCATCGGGCGTGGTGCCCACGAGGAAGATCTCCTGCGGACCGGCGAATTCATAACTGGCCGTGGGGTTCGGCAAGCTGGAGGCACCGGCATCACCAAGGTCCCACAAGAGGGTCAGGCTGGGATCGCCCACCGCGAAGAACTGCACATCGGCCTGCGCGCATAGGGTGTCTGCACTGGTGGTGAAGCTCACCGTGGGTGCGGGTGTCACCACCAGGGCGAAGCTGCCTTCCGCGGTACAGCCATTGGCATCGGTGGCGATGGTGCTCACCGTGGCATCGGTGGTGGTGGTAAAGCTGGTGCTGGGGCCGGTGGCCTCGGGTGTCCACGCATAGGTGTAGGGTCCGGTGCCGCCCTCGGCTTCGGCGGTGAAGGTGGCGGTGACCGCCTGGCACAGCGGGGTGATGCCGTTCACCGTCACGCTCAGCACCGGCGGGTCGGTGAGCGTGTAGGTGAGCACCGTGTCGCACGCCTGATCATCGGTGATGGTGACGCTGTAGCTGCCTGCGGCGAGGTCGGTGGCGGTCTCGGAGGTCTGTGCCGGGGTGGTGTTCCACGCGTAGGTCAGTGTGTTGGTCGTGGCCACCGCTAAGGCGATGCTACCGTCGCTGGTGCCGGTGCAGAGCGGATCGGTGAGCGTGGCGTCGATGGTGTAGGTGGGGCAGCACACCACGGGGTTCACGATGAAGTCGTAGGTGGCGCTGCAGCCGAGGTCGTCGGTGATGGTGGCAGTGACCGTGGTGGTGTCGGCGGGGGAGATGACCAGGTCGTTACCCGTGCCGAGCGGTCCCCAGTCCACATCCACGGTGCCCGTGGTGCCGAGCCATACGGCCGTGAGGGTGGTGCTTTCGCCGATGCAGATGTCGGCATCGCCGGTCACTTCCATTTCCACCGGCGGCGGATCCACGAGCGTGAAGGTGACGGTGGTGTCACAGTTCGCACCATTGTCGATCTCCACCACATAGGTCCCAGCCGCGAGGTCATTGATGGTGGGCGTAGTGGCCGGGGGCACGGTGTTCCAGGTGTAGGTGAAGGTGCCAGCCTGCACAGGATCCACGGTGATGCTGCCATCGGCGCCGCCTGTGCAACTGATGGTGGTGATGGTACTATCCACGCCACCGAATGCGCAACACGGCGATACCACCACGGTGTCCGTGAGCCATAAGCCATCAGCATAGTGGCAATAGTCGCCTACGATGAAGGAGTAGGTGCCGGGCTCGGTGATGGTGATCACGGGGCCCAGGGTGCCATCGCTCCATACGTAGCCGGGGTAGCTGGGCGGTTGAATGATGACGGGGTAGAAGCTGAGATCGATGGTGATGGGCCCGCCGCAGAGAAGGGAATCGGTCCAGGGGATGAAGTCGTAGATGGCGCCATCCACGTAGATGGGATTGAGCGGTGTGCCGGTCTCTTGCAGGCAGCAGTTGCCACCATCTGAGACGTTGAAGGTGCCGAAGAAACAATCGTACTGTACCTGGTGGCCGTAGAGCGTGGTGCCGGGGCCGAACTGGTCCAGGAAGAACTGCACGATCTGCGGAGCGGAGTTGCCGCTGCTGGTGGTGGTGCTGCAATCGCCCTGTGCACCGCTGATGCAATTGACCAACGGCGGCAGACCCGGCCCCAATGGCTCGCCGAGGTAGTTGGCGATGGCCGTGTTGCCCTGCATTTGGCTGAAGAGGGTGACGATGGACGGATCCACTCCGGTGATGGTGGTGACGAAGGGGTTGATGCCGCAGTTGTTGTTGTAGCCGTCGAAGCCCGCATAGATCACCTCGGTGATGTTGCCCACGAAAGGCCCCACGAAGTTCACCGACACGGTCTCGTAGGTGCAGATGCCGATCTTCAAGTTGGGGATGTTCTGGTCCACGTTGATGGTCATGTCACCACCATCGTAGTTGGAATAGATCATCAGGTTGCCGAGCGGGTCGCATTCATCGGCCGTGGGCGTGGGGTCGATGCAGCAGTTGCCGCCGTCGGTGAGGGAGATGATGTCGTTCTGCCAGCAATCGTACTGCGTCTGGTGCGCCCAAAGCGTGGCGCCGGTCTGTTCCTCGAAGTGGTACACCAGTTCGTCCGGCGTGTTCACCCCACCAGCGCTGATCGTGGTGTCGCAAGTACCGAAAGCGCCGATCACAGGACCTCCGAAAGGGCCGGTGCCGTTGCCGTGTGCAGGGGTATAGCCCACCGTGGGCGGCGCCATCGGCGGGTTGATGGTGACGATGCCGGGGTCCACGCCGGTGATGGTGGTGCTGAAGTTGCCCTGGCCGCAGTTGTCGTTGTTCTGGTTGGAATTCATGCCCGCGTACAGCACCTGCGTCACGTTGGCGGCGAAGGGCCCGGTGATGAAGACCTGCACGGGTTCGTAGGTGGAGATGCCGATCACCAGGTCGGGGATGTCCACGTTCACATTGATGGTGACGATGCCTCCGTTGTAGTTGGAGAGCACGTAGAGGTTGCCGATGGGGTCGCAGACCTGCGCACCGGCGCGGCCGAAGAGCAGCAATGCAGCGAGAAGAATGAACGAGCGCATGGTGGGCCGCTGGGGCACGACGAATGTAGGGTGCTGCGGCGAGCCGGACATGGTAGTAGGATACAACGCGCGGAAGGGGAGGGCTGTTCGCCGATCCGCAGCGGATGCTTATGTTGCGGATGAATGCGGGCTCTTCTTCTGTCCATCGTATTCCTGAGCGCGTCGGCCTTATGGGCGCAGCAGGGCGTGGTTGCCTTGGGTGGCGAGGCCACCGGCGGGGGCGGCACGCTCAGCTACAGCCTCGGTCAGGTGGGCTATACGGCGGTGCAGGGCTCAGGCGGCACCAGCGGCGCCGGCGTGCAGCAGCCCTACGAATACCTGGTGCTGGCGGTGCATAACGTTGATCAGGATCCTGCAGTGAATGTGGCACCGAACCCCGCCGCGGAGGGGGTGCAGCTCACCTTCGAGAAGCTGCCAGACCCGGGCGCGCAATACCTCGTGCTCGATGCCGCCGGACAGGTCGTACGAACGGCCACCATCACCGGCACCACCATGCACATCCCTTTGGCTGACCTTCCACCGGCACTCTACCTGTTGCGCATCACGGGTAGTAGCCCAAGCACCTTCCAGCTCATCAAACAATGACGCTCCGCCACCTCTTCTTCGCCACGCTTTCGGGCGCGGCCGTGCTCGTTTCGGCCCAAGCCCCGCAGCGCATGACCTTCCAAGCCGTGTTGCGCGATGCCAGCGACAACCTGGTGGTGAGCGGTGCCGTGGGCCTGCGCGCCAGCGTATTGCAGGGCAGCGCCAGCGGCACCGCCGTGTACGTGGAAACGCACAGCACCAGCACCAACGCGAATGGCCTCGCTACGCTTGAGATCGGCGGCGGCACTCCGGTCAGCGGCACCTTCAGCGGCATCAATTGGGGCAACGGTCCCTTCTTCCTCAAGACCGAAACGGATCCCAACGGTGGATCGAACTACAGCATCACCGGTGTGAGCCCCCTGCTCAGTGTGCCCTACGCGCTCTTCGCCGCCAACAACAGCGTGGGCCCGGCCGGTCCGCAAGGTCCACAGGGTCCGGTGGGTCCGCAAGGACCAGGTGCCTGCGAGATCCGCACGGGCGATGGCCGCGCGGTGTTGTGGAATACGAATACGGCCTTCGGCTTCGGCTTCAACGAGACGAGCGGCAGCAACTGGTATGTGCAGAGCCTCAACGGTCCAGTGGTCGCTGCGTTGGCCTCGGACAGCAGTGTGGTCCTGTACACGGCGACCACCGCCTACGGATTCGGTAAGAACAGCACCAGTGGAAGTGGATGGTACGTGCAGACCTTGAATGAAGAAGTGCTGGGGGCGGTCACATCCAATGCGCGGATCGTGCTGTACACGGCCAACACGGCGTTCGGTTTCGGTTACGACGATATCAGCGGCAGCGATTGGTACGTGCAGTCCATCAATGCTCCGGTGAGCGGTGAGCTGGTGGCAGGCAACCGCATCGTGCTATACACCGCTTCCACGGCGTACGGCTTTGGCTACGACGATGTCAGCGGCAGCGATTGGTTCGTGCAATCCCTCAATACGCCGGTGATCGGCGTGGAGAGCACGCGGTAGATCTTCGATGTACCGCTTTGGCCAAGGCTCACCTTTCGTTGTTCACCGCGGCGATGCGGCCCGTGTGCACTTCCCCATTCGCATCCACCGCCTGCACCACGTACACGCCAGCGGGAGCGGTGCTCAGGTCCAGCACACCGTTCATCCAGCGGTGGGCCACCGATCGCCCCGCCCCGTCGAACACCGTGGTCCCCATCGTGGGGGCACCGCCTTCGATCATCCAAAAGCCGGGTGCTGGCAACGGTCGCAGTACGAGTGATGGCACCGTGCGTGCGCCGATCGCGGTGGGCAGGAGCAGCACGCACGCACTGCGCACGGTGCAGGTACCCACGGTCACGTCCACCGCGTAACTGCCAGCCGTAGCGGGTTCAAAGCTCTGTGCCTCGGCCCCGCTGATGGCTTCGTCGGTCGCGCAGTCGATCCACTGGTAGGTGGCACCCGATTCGTCCACGGTGAGCACAGCGCCGGTTACGGCCACACTGGTGTCCACGCTGGTGAGGTCAACGGTGATGGTGAGCAACGAATCGCAGCCCTGCGCGTTGGGGATGACGTCGTTGATGATGCCACCTGTGGTGTACACGGCCCCGCTGGGTGCGGTGTATCGCTGGCAGGCCTCCGTGCTGAAGGAGGCAGCGGTATTGGTGCAAGCGGAGGCGATGTACGCGTTGAAGCGGATGTCGGAGTTGGCATACAGCGACGCGTTATTGCCGTTGTAGAACATGCGACCCCCCGGGTAGGGGTTGCCGCCGGAAAAGGGGATCTCCACGCTCATGGGCAGTTCGAAGGTGAGCGACTGGAAGGCCGTTGCCGGCACGGGCGTGGTGAGGTCGATGTGCAAGTAGCTGTCGGCCTCCACCAGCGTGGCAGGCACCGCTTGCGTATGGATCGGTGTACTCGTAACGGTGCTCCCCGCATAGATGCGCAACTGGCCCGCCACATTGGTGCCGCCCTCGTTGCAGTAGATCTCCACGAAGATCAGCTCACCATCACACGTGGGCGTGAAGGATTGCCCGATCTCCACATCGGTGGGGTCGGAGCCGGGTGCGTTGGTATTGCTGATGACGCACTGGCCATGGGTGCTCGTGGCCGAACCGAGCAGGAGCAGAAGGGAGAGGAAGGACCGGAACATGAGGGAGGTGGTTTGCTTGGGTGAAAGTAGCCGCCTCGGCATGATACGGAAAGCACCTGCGATGGACCTGCGATCTGGTGCGCGGCCCGCACCTGCCTTCAGAGTAGGTCGAAGGTATGCACGGCCGCAGCGCCCGTGGCCCAGGTGCGCTCTTCGAAGTATACCTGCCCAGCACGGTCCACCAGCAGCACGGTGCTGCACCGCGTACCATAACCTTTGGTGTCGATGAACACGGAGGAGAGGGCACGCTCCATCGGTGGTGTTAGTCCCGTATCGGGTAGTTGCCCTACTTCCGCTTGCGCGGGATCGGCGAGTAGCGCAAAGAGATCCTCCACAAGCACGCCTTCACCACTGCTCAAAGCGCGTTCCATGCCCGCTTTCGCACGTTGCACCTTGGGCCAGGGCGTGTTCAGCAGAGCATTGCTCAGGCCGTGGATGCCGGGTTCCAACGCTGCATCGGCGGGTTCGATGTTGTTGTGGTATCGCAGCGCCTCCATCGGACCATGCAACAGGTTGAAGCCTTCGTAAGCCACGGAGTCATCCAGTGTTGCTGCGCCCTCCAAAGCGCTGCGCACGAGCAGTCCGCGCGAAGGCCCCTGCTTCGGTGCCCGGCGCAGGTCGCGGTGGTTGGTGAGCGCGGCGAAGTGTCCATGGCGCGTGATGCCGAGCCAGGTGCCACCGGCACGCAGATCGCGCCCAGCGAGCACATGGGGTGCATCGCTCCACCAACTTGCAGGCGCCGTGGGCCGCTCATCGAACTCGTCGCGGTTGGCGGCGAGCACGAGGGGATAACGCGGGTGGACGTGGTAGGCGAGGGTGATGAGGCACATGCCGCGAAGTGCGAACGCCAGCGATCGCTTGCGATGCGTTCAGCGGCGCGCAAGGTACTGCCGTCAGCGTGCTACGACGAAACGTGCAGGCCGCCTTGGTTCGCCGAGCGTGTGCAGCGTGTAGCTCCCCGGAGCGAGGTGCTGTATGTCCAGCGATCCTTGGTGAAGTCGCCCGTGCATCACGGTGCGGCCGCTCGCGTCCACTACGCGGTAAGCGGAGTTGGTGCCATCCTGGATCAGGAGATGATCGCTGCAGGGGTTAGGACCCAACCGCACGGGGATCGCCCCTTGTTCGTTCACGGTTACGGGCTGCACTTCACCCAACCTGGTATAGAGCGTGAAGGGCAGTGGGGCGATGAAACCATGCATAAGGCCGTAGTCGCCGATGGGCAAGGTCATCAGTGGACCGTCCCAGCTGTCCACCCACCAAGTGTAGAGCGTGTCGCTGCGCGGTAGGTCGCCGAAGATCACGTTGCTATCGGTGTATTCGCGCACCGTCCGCAGACGCAGGGTATGTGGCAGGTAGGTGCCGTCGGGCAGGGTGATGCTTCCCGTGCCATCGGCCACGGTGGTGCTTGTGCCAGTGAGGAAGTGGTCATCACTGCCAGAGGCATCAAGGAACCGCCCATCGATGGGGCCGCTCCACGCGGTGCCCAGTTCGATCCCGGGGATCAGCACGGTCTCGAAGACCTGGTCAGGGTAGCGTTGGAAGACGAGGTCATCTCCCGTACCACCGGTGCCGAAGGGCTGACCGCCCACGTACTCCACGTGATCATCCTGCACCAGGAAAAGATGCGTGCGCACACCGTTGAGCGCTCGGTCGTGGAAGTCCACCTGAACGTTGGCCGTATCATAATCATCCGGATGATAGGGATAGTCGTTCCCCGCCACGGTGCAGGTGATCGAGTCGCTGGTGTAGAGCGGAGCGGTGTTCACCCAGGCCAGGTCGATGGCATAGTCGGCACCTTCCGCATCGATCAGTTCCGCAGCGATGGTCGGCAGGATGTCGTAGCTGTGCCGCAGGTAAGCATGATCGATCCGAAAGAACTGACCCGGACCGATTGTCGGTTGTGCGGCGGCAAGGAGCCCGATGCACAGCAGTAGAGGGATGGACAGGTAGCGCATGCCCGAAAGAACGGCGGCGAATGTTGGGATCGGTCCATCTTGGTGTTGTGCCGTTGATGCCGTGTTGAAAGGAACCCGGACAAGGGCTGCGGAGTGCACTTCTGCCACCGCCATCTTTGGCCCTCCGCACCATGCCCACCGTCCACATCGTCTACGTCATCGAGCTCGCCCGCAAGGTGTACACCGAGGACTGGCGGTTCCGGGCGGCGAATCCGCAGTACAACGGCGTGTTGGAATGCCTTTATGTGGGGCAAACGAGCAAGGATCCGAAGGAACGCTTCCTACAGCACAAGACCGGTGCGCGCAGTGCCAAGGGCCACAAGCTCAGCAGCGACATCGTGCGGAAGTACGGCCGCTACCTGCGCCCCAGCCTGTACCAGCATATCGGTCCGCTCAGTCGTGCAGAGGCCTTGGAGGTGGAGAAGGGCTTGGCCTTGGAACTGCGGCGCAA
Source organism: Flavobacteriales bacterium (assembly GCA_016787985.1). Taxonomy (GTDB): domain Bacteria; phylum Bacteroidota; class Bacteroidia; order Flavobacteriales_F; family PHOS-HE28; genus PHOS-HE28. The sequence continues at coordinate 9,092 of JAEUTC010000015.1, forward strand.
GGGCTACGCGGTGTGGACGAACTGAGCGGCCAAGCGCTTTTCACTTATCGCTGTTGAACGCCGGTGGAAGATCACGGTGATCACCGTAGAAGCATCCCGCTAAGCTTGCAGCACGACCCACCTCCCATGAAACAACTTTACACCTTCCTGCTGGCTTCGTTGGTGCTCTCCGGATCAGTGACCGCGCAGGTCAACAACGGCGGCTTCGAAGCCTGGACGGGCCAAGTGCCCAACGGCTGGAGCAACAACAACATCGCACCGGCTGACCTGTTCCCGGTCACCTCCAGCGACGATGCGCACGGCGGCGTGTTGGCTTGCCGCGGCGAAGTGATCGCAAGCACCATCGCCATACCACCCATCTTGCAGAACCTGGCGCAGCCGGTCACGGGCACACCTACCACCTTCACGGGCTGGTACAAGTTCGGCCCACAGGCGGCGGGTGATCTCTTGTCCATCAGTGTCACCGTAGTCGATGCCGGAGGTGGCTTGGTGGCCGCGGGGATCCAGCAATACACCGATGCACAAGCGACGTACGCGCAATTCAGCGTGCCGTTGGTGGCGTACAACACGAACGCTGCGGCCACGGCCACCATCAGCTTCGGCATCAGCGGCACCGGTGGCAGCCCAACGGTGGGTTCCTGGTTCCTGCTCGATGATCTGGAACTCGCCACGGGTACCGGCATCGGTGAGGAGTCCGCGTGGGAAATGGCGGTAGGTCAGCCCTACCCGCAACCGGCCACTACCGAGGTTCGGGTGCCCTTCCGTGTGCGCCAAGCATCGCGCATCACCGCTCAGGTGTTCGACCTGCAAGGCCGTGAGTTGCTCACGCTCATCGATCAAGTCCAGGCGCCGGGCGAGCATGTGCTCAGCTGGTCGTTGCCTACAGCGTTGGCCGATGGACAGTACGTGCTCCGGCTGATGGATGGCAACGCGGTGACCGCGCGCCCGTTGGTGGTGCAGCGGTGATAGGTTCAGGTCGTGTATTTTGGCACCAAGGTGGCATTTCGCATGACCGTGGTGTACTGTCATCGAAGTGACCTTTATGGTGACGATGACAGAGCAACCTTCCAACGAACAAGAGCGCAAGGACTTCATGGGCATGGGTTTCGCACCTAGCGCATGGGGTGTACTGCTAGTCCTTTCCATCGGGGTCGCCTATATGGCGCAGCCGGAAGGATCGATGGCCTTCACGTTCGGTGCAGTTGTCGGTGGTGCGGCGGTCATGCTAGGCTTGCCCCTGTTGGTCGTGGGATTGGTGATCATGCTGACCAGGTCCTTTGGCCATCCTGTAGGTACCAGTACTCGGCGAACTGTCTTCTTTGCACTATGGGGCTTGATGTTCTTGGGCCAGTTCCCCCGGATCTTCTCCTCGGGGTCTCAGAATAAGGAGGCCTTCATGGAGGCCTGTGTTCTTTCGGCGCGCGCTCAAGCTACCCCGGACTTGGAAACCACTTTCAACGTGCACAAGTACTGTGAATGTGCATATGAGAAGGTCTTGGAAAAGAGAATGTCCTTGTCGGAGCTAAGCGCTGTGAAGGACCGCAATTCCATAGCACACAACGAAGTGGCAGCTCCGTGTGTCCGCTATGCCATGATCGGATCTGCAACCTCGGGTGCTGTCTGGGGTACGGAACCTGTTGATACCATTCCAATCGTCAATACCCAGAACGGTTTCAAGCTTAAGGTCGAGGTGGCTGGAGAAGAGTTCTATTTCATCTTCGATAGTGGGGCTTCGGATCCCGTCGTCTCTTCGACCTTGGAGCAGAAGATGGAGCGCGCAGGTGTCATTCACGGCTACCTGCCGGAGATGTCCTACGAGATGGCGAACGGGGAATTAATGCCGTGCAAGCGGGTGATCGTGAAGAATGTCGGGATCGGCGGGTTTGTCCTGGATAGCGTTGTGATGGCGGTGTATGATGGGGATATCCAATTCTTACTTGGTAAATCCTTTTTAGATCGGTTCAGCGCTTGGCGATTCTTGGATGGTGGTGAACAGCTGCTTCTTGAGCGATAGCTCAGGAATGGTCATAGTCCCCCGATCCACGCTTCCCGCTCCGATCGATAGATGAGCGCCGCGTCGTGATGCCCACAAGGGCCGTCCTTCCAGTATCGCATGCCCACCTTCTCCAGCACCCGAATGGAGGCGTGGTTCGCAGGGTCCACCATGCCGATGATCGCGGGCAGGTGGAACCGTTCGAAGCCGATGCGCAAGCAGGCCAAGCTGGCCTCGGTGGCGAAGCCTTGGCCACGGTGCGCTGGAAGCAAGCGGTAGCCGAGGTCCACTTCGCCATCGGGTTGGCGCCGCAGGCCACACCAACCGAGCCAGGTGCCGTCGTGTTTTTCAACGGCCCACCGTCCGAAGCCATCTTCCCGGTAGGCCGGGTAGGCGGTCAGGAAAGTGCGGGCGGCCTGCACGTCGGGGAAGGGGGCCTCGCCGGTAAAGCGCTGCACATCGGGGTCGTTGTTCAGCGCGAAGCAATGGTGCGCGTCGGCGGCGGTCATCTCACGCAGGAGCAGGCGTTCGGTGCGGGCGATGGGGAGCATGTGGGTCGGCGTGGACCAGGGGGCAAAGGTGCGGGTCGGCGCCGGTTCCGAAGGGCACTTCACCAGCCCCGCCTGCGCTGTTCATAACTGGCCGGGCCGGGCGCCGGGTGGCGCAAGCCCCGCCGATAGCTTCGCCCTCGTGCCCGCACCACGGTGGGGCCGTTCCGTATGTGGTCCATTGAGTTCTATGTCATGGCAGGCGCCCTCGTGGTGCTCCTGTTCTTCCATCTGGTGATGTTCGCCCGGCTGGCCTTCCGCAAGCCGCAGGTACAGCCCGACCGCGACCTGCCGGTGAGCGTGGTGATCTGCGCCCGCAGCGAGGCCCGCCGGCTGGAGCACCTCATCCCCCTGCTGATGCAGCAGGACCACAAGGAGTTCGAAGTGGTGGTGGTGAACGACCGCAGCGAGGACGATACCTGGGAGGTGCTGCAATGGATGAAACCGGAACACCCGCGCTTGCGGCCGGTGAACATCCAGGCCGATGAGAAGTTCAACTACGGCAAGAAGCTGGCCTTGGGTGTGGGCGTGCGGGCCGCGAAGTACCCGAACGTGCTCCTCACCGATGCCGACTGCCTGCCCGCCGGCAACGATTGGATCAGCACCATGGCGGCGGGCTTCGCCAAGGGCAAACGGATCGTGATCGGGCATAGCCCTTACGCCGAACAAGCAGGACTGGCCAACGTGCTGGAGCGCTACGATGGCACCATGAAGGCCATGCAGTACATGGGCTTCGCCATGGCCGGCTTCCCGTACATGGGCGTGGGGCGCAACCTGGGCTACACCAGTGAGGTCTTCTTCAGCGCCAAGGGCTCGCGCAAACACAACCACCTCATGAGCGGCGATGATGACCTGTTCATCAACGAGGTGGCGCGCGCCAAGAACACCGGCGTGGTGGCCGACCCGCGTTCGTTCATGACCACGCAGCCCACGCGCGACCTGGGTACCTGGCTGCGCCGAAAACGCCGGCACTACACCACTGCGGCGCACTACCGCTTCGGCCATCAGGTCCTGTTGATGCTGCTGCCACTGGCGCGCACGGCCTTCTGGCTGCTGCTGCTGTGGTTCATCATCCGCATGCAATGGCGCGAAGTGGCCATCGGTCTCGCCGTGGAGCTCTGCGTCCTGTTCCCGATCACCGTGCTCGCCATGCGCCGCCTCCATGCCGGTGCGTTGGCGTGGCTCGCTATACCCCTAGAATGGCTGTTCCTACTACTGGATCCCCTGCTGTACACCAGCACGATCCTCGTCAAGCCCAAACGATGGAAGTGAACGAGAACCTCAGCGAAAAGGCGCGGTACGACTACATCCTCGTGCAACGCGCCGTGCAGAAAGGCGATCAGAAGGCCTACGCCGAACTGATGAGCCGTTACCGCGACTCCATCTACTTCATGTTGTTGAAGATGATCAACAACAAGGACGATGCGGAGGATCTCACGATCGAAGCCTTCGGCAAGGCCTTCCATCGCTTGAAGCAGTACACGCCGAACTACGCGTTCAGCACCTGGCTCTTCAAGATCGC
>JAEUTC010000031.1 GCA_016787985.1 Flavobacteriales bacterium
GGCCTGCACGGTGAAGTTGAGGAAGGTGCCGGCCTCCACGCAGGTATCGCGCTGCGCCACGATGCGCGGCGGCTGGTTGTTGCAGGGCACCACGGTGATCTGCATATCGCGCATCACCGATCCCACCTCCAACCAAACGCCGTTGCGCAAACGCCATTCGCGCACGATGAAGGCGATGTTGTATTCCCCCGCCAACGGTGGTGCGATCCATGAAATGGTACCCGAGAAGGGATCGATGGTGTAACTGGGACCCGGATAGGAGTAGCCGGTGATGGGTAGTCCGAAACGGCCCAGGCAGATCGTCGGCTCGAACGAAAGGCTGTCGCCATCGGGGTCGAAGGCGGCCGGATTGTGGACCCAAGGTTGGTTGAGGCAGGCGTCCTGGATGGGCGAATTGAGGAAGCGCACCGAACAATTCCCACCCGTTACTGGCGAAATGCGCAGGACCGTCTGCACACTGAAGGATTGTGCGATGGAGTTGGGCACGTTGATCACACCCCCGTTCCGGTTCTGGTCATCGATCTGGATGATGTACTCACCTGGGCCTATGTATAAATGCTCCGTCACGTACTCGCTGCGCCGCAAGTCCTGCAACGGGAAGTCCTGCGTGTCCGTACGCAAGATGGTGTCCCAAATGGGGTCGTCACCGTAGTTGATCTCCAACTCGGGACGGTCGGCCGGTGCGCTCAGCTTCGTATGGGTGATGACCGTGATCCGATACAGATTACCTGACTCACCGATCCGGCACACGATGATCTCACCCGCGCGGTTGTGCGTGGCCCAGGACAGGCTCCCCCAGCAAAGGGACACGAACAGGAAAAGGGAACGAAGTCGATCCATGCGTTGAACGGTACAAAGTACGGCATTCCGCCGGGGGCGAACGTTGCCGGTGCACGGTCAATTGCATGCTTTCCTTGGTCAGTGGGCTTGTTTGCGCGTAACCGCAGCGCTACTCGTGGAGGGCTATCTTCGGCCCTTCCATCCACCACCGATGATCACCCTCTCGAAAAGCACCCGCCCGGCCGCAGCGCGCGACACCCTTGTCATCCTCGACGACATCGGCCAGCTGCGCAACCTGGACCTGGAGCGTGGCGACCGTCAATACCTCACCGAACAGCTCACGGCCGACCCCCAGCTGGCGGTCTGCGACATCAGTGGGCGTCTGGTGCTGGTACACCTCGTGAAAGAGGCGGCGGCCGCGGTCCAGTTGGAGAAAGCCCGCCGCGCCGGTGATGCCATGATCACCCGGCTGAACGGCGCGAAACGCACGGAAGCCCAGCTCATCAGCCTACAGGACGGCACTGCGCTCACCCTGGCGCTAGCAGAAGGGGCGGCGCTGGGCAATTACGCCTTCCGCAAATACAAGAGCGATGTGAAAGGCGCGCCCACCATGGAAAAGCTTGCCATCATCGGCAAGGAAGTGAGCGCCAAGGAGGTGGAGGAGTTGGAGGACATCGTTGAAGCCACCTGCACCGCCCGCGACCTGGTGAACGAGCCGGTGAGCTTCCTGAACGCCACCCAACTGGCGGCCGAGATCCGCACGCTGGCCAAGAGTACCGGCTTCAAGGTGGAAGTGATGGAAAAGGCCCGCATCGAAGCGCAGGGCATGGGTGGCCTGCTCGCGGTGAACAAAGGCAGCATCGACCCGCCCACCTTCAGCGTGTTGGAATGGAAGCCGAAGAATGCAGTGAACAAGAAGCCGCTGGTCTTGGTGGGCAAAGGCGTGGTGTACGACACCGGTGGCCTCAGCCTGAAACCCACGCCCAACAGCATGGACCAGATGAAGTGCGACATGGCCGGCGCCGCTGCCGTGGCCTGTGCCATCGCCTTGGTGGCCAAACAGGAACTGCCCGTGCATGTCATCGGCCTCATCCCCGCCACGGACAACCGGCCCGGCGGCAACGCGTATGCGCCCGGCGATGTCATCCGCATGCATAGCGGGCTCACCGTGGAAGTGCTCAACACCGACGCTGAAGGCCGCCTGATCCTGGCCGACGCCCTCAGCTATGGCGAGCGCTACAAGCCGGAACTCGTCATGACCATCGCCACCCTGACCGGAGCCGCCATGCGCGCCATCGGCACCTATGGCACCGCCGTGATGGGCACCGCCGCGGAAAGCGACTTCCAGCAGCTCGAAGCCGCTGGCAATACCGTGTTCGAGCGCACCGCTCGCCTGCCCTTCTGGGACGAATACGGCGAAGAGATCATCAGCGATGTGGCCGACATCAAGAACCTCGGCAGCGACCTCGCCGGCGCACAAACGGCCGGGAAATTCCTGGCGCGGTTCACCACGCACCCTTACATCCACCTGGACATCGCCGGGCCCGCCTTCCTCACACGCAAGGACGGCTACCGCACCAAAGGAGGCACCGGTGTAGGCGTGCGCCTCTTCTACGAATTCATCAAACAACGCGCGAAGAAATGACCTTGGCATTCCGGGCTTGACCCGGAATCGCGAAAATCATCCCTGATCGAAGCACCCGTACCGTCGACCCCCTGGGTCGACTAAAGCAATGACCCAGCACCTCGAACGCAATCCCCTCCGCATCGGCATCACCTGCGGCGACCTCAACGGCATCGGCATCGAAGTGGTGCTGAAATGCTTCGAGGATGCCCGCATGCACACGGACATCACCCCCATCCTCTACGCCAACGCGCACTCGGTGAGCCACCACCGCAAGGCGTTGAAGTTGGACGAGGTGCAGTTCCAGCGGGTGAACGACGCCCGCGATGCCGTGGCCCGCAAATTCAACGTGGTGAACGTGTGGGAGGAAGATGTGGCCATCGAGTTCGGCAAACCCTCGGGCCAGCTCGCGAGCTACGCCATCAAGAGCCTCGAAGCGGCCGCGCAGGACCTCTCCAGCGCCAAGATCGATGTGCTGGTGACGGCGCCGATCGACAAGCACGCCATGCAACAGGCAGGGTTCGCCTATCCCGGCCACACCGAATACCTGCAACACCTCGCGGGGGGCGATGGCGAAGTGCTCATGCTGCTCGTAGCCGATGGCCTGCGCGTGGGCACGGTCACCGGACACATCCCGATCAAGGACGTCGCGAGCGCGATCACCACGGACAAGATCATCGCCAAAGCCCGCCTCTTACACCAGAGTCTGTTACGCGACTTCGGCATCGTATCGCCACGCATCGCCATCCTCGGCCTCAACCCGCACGCCGGTGATGGTGGCGCCCTCGGCAGCGAGGACAAGGAGCGCATCGCTCCCGCCGCACGCCGCTTGAACGACGAGGGCATCACCGCCATGGGACCCTACGCCGCCGATGGATTCTTCGGCAACGGTAGCTACAAACACTTCGATGGCGTGCTGGCCATGTACCACGACCAGGGCCTCGCCCCCTTCAAGGCCCTCAGCTTCGGCAACGGCGTCAACTTCACGGCCGGTCTACCCATCGTGCGCACCAGCCCCGACCATGGCACCGGCCTGGACATCGCCGGGCAAGGCGTAGCCAACGAAGCCAGCTTCCGCGCCGCCAT
>JAEUTC010000079.1 GCA_016787985.1 Flavobacteriales bacterium
GATGTTGCCGGGTAGGCCGGCATCCGGTGTTGTGACCACATTGACCAGCACATCGGCAGTTGCAGCAGGGCAGGGTGTTGTGCCCGCCACCGTGTAGGTGTATGAGCCCGGTATCATCGTCGCCGGGTTGAAGGCGCCACCAACGAGCGTGCTTGGTCCGCTCCAAGTGCCGCCTGCATTGGGCGTTCCTCCGATGGAAGCGAACAGCGGGGTAGAAGGGCTGCTGATGCACAGCGTTAGTGCACCGTCAGTGCCCGCATCGGGAGGTTGAACAACGCTGACCGTGACGGTGGTGCTTACACTGGTGCAAGGTGGCGGAACATTGATGGTGTAGGTATACACCCCAGCGCTCATCATGGCCGGATCGAATAGGCCATTGGTGATCGCACTTGGTCCGGACCATGTGCCGCCGGCGTCCGGTGTGCCGCCGATGGAATTGAATAGATCGACAGCGGATGCCGAAGCACATAGGGTGATCGCTCCAGGAGTGCCAGGATCCGGGTTGGTGACCACGTTGACCACCACGTCCGCAGATGCTAACGGACAGGGTGATACCCCGAGAACCGTGTAGGTGTAAGTCCCCGGTGTCATGGTCACCGGATCGAAGAGGTTCCCATTCAACACGCTCGGTCCATTCCACGAGCCCCCAACTGCTGGACTTCCGCCTAGAACACCGAACAATGAAGCTGGCGGACTGGACGCACACAACGCGATCGCACCATCCGTTCCAGGGTTCGGTGGTGTGTTGATGGTAACTGTCACTGTAGCACTTTCACTAGGGCAAGGCGCAATGCCAGCTACCGTGTAGGTGTAAACACCGGCATTCATCGTCGCCGGATCGAACAAGCCACCAGCAACAGCGCTTGGTCCACTCCATGTTCCACCTGCATCCGGTGCACCACCGAGCTGTGCAAAAAGCGACACCGCAGCATCACTGCTGCACAAGGTGATCGCACCATCCGTTCCAGGGTTCGGTGGTGTGTTGATCGTTACCGTTACCGTTGCGCTTTCGCTGGGACAAGGCGCAATGCCAGCGACCGTGTAGGTGTATATCCCTGCGTTCATCGTTGCGGGATCGATCAAGCCACCGGCAACAGCGCTCGGTCCACTCCATGTTCCACCTGCATCCGGTGCACCACCGAGCTGCTCGAAAAGCGAAACGGCAGCATCACTGCTACACAACGTGATGGCACCATCCGTTCCAGGGTTCGGCGGTGTGTTGATGGTCACCGTTACCGTCGCGCTCTCGCTGGGGCAAGGCGCAATGCCAGCGACTGTGTAGGTGTACACGCCAGCGTTCATCGTTGCGGGATCGATCAAGCCGCCAGCAACACCGCTCGGTCCACTCCACGTTCCACCTACGTCCGGGGCACCACCGAGCTGCGCGAAGAGCGACACCGCAGCATCACTGCTGCACAACGTGATGGCACCGTCCGTTCCAGGGTTCGGTGGTGTGTTGATGGTCACCGTTACGGTGGCACTTTCGCTGGGACATGGTGCAATGCCAGCGACTGTGTAGGTGTACACCCCAGCGCTCATCGTTGCGGGGTTGATCAAGCCGCCAGCAACAGCGTTCGGTCCACTCCACGTGCCACCTGCGTCCGGTGCACCACCGAGTTGCGCAAAGAGCGAAACGGCTGCATCGCTGCTGCACAAAGTGATAGCACCGTCCGTTCCAGGGTTCGGTGGCGTGTTGATGGTCACCGTTACGGTGGCACTTTCACTCGGGCATGGTGCAATACCAGCGACCGTGTAAGTGTAAATACCACCATTCATCGTCGCCGGATCGATCAAGCCACCCGCAACTGCGCTCGGTCCACTCCAGCTTCCACCTGCATCCGGTGCACCACCGAGCTGCGCAAAGAGCGACACCGCAGCATCACTGCTGCACAACGTGATGGCACCATCCGTTCCAGGGTTCGGTGGTGTGTTGATGGTCACCGTTACGGTGGCACTTTCGCTGGGACATGGTGCAATGCCAGCGACCGTGTAGGTGTAAACCCCTGCATTCATCGTTGCGGGGTTGATCAAGCCACCAGCAACAGCGCTCGGTCCACTCCACGTTCCACCTGCATCCGGGGCACCACCTAGCTGTGCAAAGAGCGACACCGCAGCATCACTACTGCACAAGGTGATCGCACCATCCGTTCCAGGGTTCGGTGGTGTGTTGATGGTCACCGTCACGGTGGCGCTTTCGCTGGGACAAGGTGCAACGCCAGCGACCGTGTAGGTGTACACCCCAGCGTTCATCGTTGCGGGATCGATCAAGCCACCAGCAACTGCGCTCGGTCCACTCCACGTTCCACCTGCATCCGGGGCGCCACCAAGCTGCGCAAAAAGCGACACCGCAGCATCGCTGCTGCACAACGTGATCGCACCATCCGTTCCAGGGTTCGGCGGTGTGTTGATGGTCACCGTCACGGTGGCGCTTTCACTAGGGCAAGGTGCTATCCCTGCAACGGTGTAGGTGTACACGCCAGCGGTCATCGTTGCGGGGTTGATCAAGCCGCCAGCAACGGCGCTTGGTCCACCCCATGTTCCACCTGCGTCCGGAGAACCACCGAGCTGTGCAAAAAGCGACACCGCAGCATCACTGCTGCACAAGGTGATCGCACCGTCCGTTCCAGGGTTCGGTGGCGTGTTGATGGTCACTGTTACCGTTGCGCTTTCACTGGGACACGGTGCAATGCCAGCGACCGTGTAGATGTATACCCCCGCGGTCATCGTTGCGGGGTTCATCAAGCCGCCAACAACAGCACTCGGTCCACTCCACGTTCCGCCTGCATCCGGCGAACCACCGAGCTGCGCGAACAATGCCGTCGGTGCATCGCTGCTGCAAAGCGTCAAGAAGCCGTCCAAGATGGCATTTGGTGGCGTGTTCACCACCACCGTTACCGAGGCCGTAGCACTGGGACATGGCGCAGCTCCAAGGACCGTATAGGTATACACCCCAGCGCTCATGGTGCCGGGGTTGAATACACTTCCAGGCACAGGGCTCGGACCACTCCATGTACCGCCTGCATCCGGCGAGCCACCGAGCGAGGCCATGAGGTCCTGCGCACCCGAGGTACTGCATATCGTCAAGGCGCCGCTCGTTCCCGCATCGGCCAGCGTTGAGACCACAACCGTTACGGTCGACGTTTGCGGAGTTCCGCCACAGGCCGCCGATCCGATCACCGTGTAAGTGTAAACTCCAGGTGCATCACCACCCGGTGTGAAGTTGCCGGAGTGCGCCCCACCACCCGGTGCGGTCCAGGTCCCACCGGCCGTTGGCGTTCCGCCCAGCAAAGGGAAGAGCGCGAACGCAGCACTGGTCTCGCATACGGTGATCGATCCGTTCGTGCCTGGGTCAACGCCCGTGTCCACGGTGATGGTCATGCAATCCGTGGCGGTGCAGTTGGGGTAGGAGGGTTGGGACGCTGTGACGCAGTATTCGGTCGTTACCGCCACGTTCGCCGTGGGGTTGGCGATGTTCGGGTTGGAAAGTCCGGCGGCTGGTGTCCAGGTGAAGGTGAACGGCTCGGGTGGGCACACCGCAATACCTGTCCATGCGACACCACTGGCCGGGCCGGTTCCGGAATTGTAAAGAATGGTACCTGCTGCGTCGCGCAACACGAAACGGTTCTCGCCATTCCAGATCGTCCCAGCCTGATAGGACAAGGTGATCACATCGCCATGCTGAACTGGAATGTTGAAGTCCTCCTGGTTCCCTGGAGGATCATCCAACGTGAAGGTGGTTTCTATCCCATCAACGGAAACCGTCAGCTCAGCCCCGCCATCCCATCCATCACCGAAGGTGTCTAACAACCGCAACGAATACGTGCAAGCACCGGGTAGACCACCGGACACCATCGTGGCATTGAGCGGAACCGGGGTTCCACAGATCACGGCATCCGCGCCGGCGTTCACCACCGGAGGAGCCACGATCGTGACCGTCAAGGTGGTATCGTACGTGCAGCCGAAATTGTCCGTGGCGGAATAGATGTAACTGTAGCTGCCCGGTGTCGGTGGTGATACACATATGTTATCAGCATTCGCACTGGTGCTGGTGATGTGCGGCCCGGACCACGCGGTGCTGTCAGCCCCTGCACCGTAGATCGGGGTGAATTCGGTCAGGTCGGGGAACAAGGCCGGGTTGAAGTCGATGCTCCAATCACACAAGAACCCATTGTCCGATCCCCAGAGATCGCAGATCTGCAAGCCCCAGGTGCCATTCAATTGCGAACCGACCAATCCGGATAAGGGATTCAGACTTTCATAGGTGCCTATCGGCAGTGTCCCTCCCGCATTGTCCACCCACGTACCATTGGTCGCAGTAGGGCTCCAGCAGTACTGATAGCAGGTCCCTTGTGCATCCGGGTCACCGTCGTTGTCGATCGGTTCTCCGAGGAATGTCCCGCCGCCGCCTTGCTGGTGCATCGTCACCGCCTGCCCGGTCGGACTGATGATGTTGATCACCAGATCACCCATGAACGAGTGTTCCATGTTCGCACAGATAGTGAGCAGGTCGTTCGCATTGTTCAATGTCTGCCCAGGCGCGAATTGGGTATAGGTGATCTCCGAATTGAAACAGGATCCCACATCATCGGGTAGGAACACCCCCCCGCCCAGGTCGTTGCCAGGAAGTGCGTTCCAGGTCGTCGCATTCACCACACCATCCAGACATAATGTTTGCCCCACGCAGCCGAGCAGCTCACCTTCCGTTCCAATGAAGTCGGGTTCCGTACCAACTTGTACAACGAGGTCAACACGGTTCGTGCTGGCACAACCGTTGTCGTCCACCAGAAAGAGTTGGGTAATGAATTCTCCTGCTTGGGCAAAGGTGTGCGAGACATTCGCTGCTGCGTTCGTCAACACGGTGCCATCACCGAAGTCCCACGTACGGGAGGCGATACTGAATCCCGGTGCAGCGAAGGAAGCGGCTCCATTGAAGTTGACCGATTCCCCGATGCAGATCCTCACGGGGTCCGCTTGGCTCATGGTGGCGACCGCCGTCGGCCGCTGGCATGGCGTATAGCAACTGATGCTGGCTGCGAATACACCCGTGCCGGTGTTGTTGGATCGGAAGACGATCGTGAGACAACCCGTGTTGTTCAATGGAGATGCCAGTACGGTTACGGTTTGCAATGCTGTTCCCGTGTACGTGCCCAAGGTGGTCGCCGCTGTGCTGTTGCCATCGTAGATCGTCATCTGATCCACTGGCGCATTGCCCGCTCCGCTCAGGTTGAAGGTGAGGAAGGTCAACGATATCGCATCGTTCGGCGAATCGGGGCAGATCGTATAGGTGAAGTTCTCGTTGTCCGAATACCCCGTTGCTCCCTCACCGCCACTATCCAAGAACGCACCCGTGCAGGTATTCACCGTCCCATTGAAGATGGGGAACGCTTGGCCGCGAACCACCGATGGTGTCATCACCAAGAGCGCCAGCAAGACTACCAGTGGCGCGAACCACTGCTGGCTTCTACGTCTTCGATGAAAAGTGTACGCGGGGTAACGTACGTTCATGCGTGGTGGTTGGTGATGACCGACTTAGGCGATCGTAAAATACGTCCCACCCATGAACTGGTGCGACATTCCTTCACCTTTTGGATGAACACCCTTCTGGGTATGACCGATCACGTCTTCAGACGGACGACCCTCGGCTGGCCTTAGCGGATCAAGGTCACATGACCCATCAATATCCGCTTCTCGAGCGTCTGCAGCGAGCGGGCTTTCAAGCGCCACACGTAAACTCCTTCCTGCGCTGCCACACCTCCGGGTAGTTGGCCGTTCCAGCCTAGTCCGGGGTTCGTGCTGCTGAACACCACCTTTCCCCACCGGTCGAAGATGTTCAACTCGAACTCCTCATCGGAAAGGTCGTTCCCGAGGATCACGAATTCCTCATTGAGCGCATCACCGTTCGGGGTGAACGTATTCGGGATATGCGTCAGGAACGCATCATCCACCGGGATCTCCCGCAACAAGGTGTCCGCACAACCGAGTTCGTTCCAGACCACGAACTGGACGGGATACGAGCGGCCGATGTCATTTGGGAAGGTGATCACGGGTTCGGGCTCCTCAGAGGTGCCGAATTCGAAGAAGTCCCAGGCGTACCCGATCTCATTCGGTCCGGCCAACTCGAAGAAGCGTGCCTCGGGTTCGAAAATGGTGAGCGGCTCCGGTTTGTATCCGAATTCCGCTGTCGGCACCGGGATCACCTCGACCAGGTCATACAAGGTGGTATCCGTGATGCAACCGTTCGGCCAGGTCACCGTAGCGTTCACATCGAATCGCGTGGAGAAGTCGTAGATGTGGGAGACGATCGCACCGGTGGCCGAGCTCACACCATCCCCGAAACTCCACAGCACGTTCGCACCACCTGTCGTATCGCGCAAGGTGAAGGCCACTTCGAATGGACGGCATCCCAAGGTGGTGTCGGCGGTCACCTCGAGCGGCGGGGTGTTCAGAACGGTGATGTCCGTGCAGGACGTCACCGGAGGGGTTTCGCACCCGTCCGCAACGGTCACACAATAAGTCGCATCAACCAGGATGGAGTCGGTCAATTCGAAAGAATCCGTTCCTCCGATGTTCCACTGATAGGTGTACGCACCATCCCCCCCGGACAAACTATCCACCATGAGCGTGAAGGGTACGCCGCTGCACTGATCGAAGTCTTCCAAGGGCGTATAGCGCAGCGTATCACGCACGCCGACAAGGACCGTGTGCGGCAGGGTCGTGCACCCATTGTCATCCTGAGCGAACACCGTGTATTCCGTACTGTCCGAGGGGCTCACGCCGTGTGGGCCTGAGCCCGCTAAGCCTTGGTCCCATACGAGGATCACAGGGGCTGTCCCGCCAACCGTACTTGCGGCCAAGGTCGCTTCACCTGTGTAACAGATCAACGTATCAGCAGGGACCTGGTCCCACTCCAACAGCGATGGTTCTTCGATCACAGCGAAGAGCGTGTCCGAGCAACCGTTGCCGTTCGGCCCTTCTTCCACTTCCACGCTATAGGCCCCCGCCGGTGCGGACAGGATATCACCATTCGCCAGTTGCGTTTGGCGGATCACCTCACCAGCTGCGTTGAACCAACGGTAGTTCCAAGGGCCTCCGAGGCCAGAGGTCAACACTTCCAAGCTGCCATCACCGCCATTGCATAGCACATGGGTCACGATGCTATCGTTCTCCAGCACCGATGGTGGTTGCACCGTGATCGTGTCGTTCGTGGTACACCACGGCTGACCATTGGGGTAGACCACCACGGTGAAGAAGGTCTGCGCTGAAATGGTCGTCGTCGGATCGGGTATCCCATTGGCGGAAACGCCTGCGGATGGCGTCCAAATGAAGGTCATCGCATCAGGGCCGGATACACATGTTGATGTTCCAGTCCAAACGTTTCCTGTTAATGGTCCAACAGGCGAGGAATAGAGCGCAACGCCTGAGGAGTTCAGGAATGTGAACGAATTCTCTCCGTTCCAGATCGTGCCAGCCGAATAGGATACCGTGAACGATGTGCCGAACGGGACCGTGAACGTGTAGGTGGTGCTTGAGCCGCCCGGGTGCGTGTACTCAGTCGGGATCCCAGCAACTGTGACCGTTACATGTGCACCGCCGTTCCAGATATCACCCTGTGTGTCGTTCAGGATCAATGTGTATTCGCACGGCTCGGGCGGCGGTGGGTTCGCCACGATCTCCGCGTTCAGCTGGGCCTGCTCGGTGCACACGCCTTGGATCGAGGTGACCTCGACCTCCGGAGGGGGGTAGGCGGTAATGGTGATCGTGGTGTCGAACGTGCATCCGAAATCATTGATCGCCGTGTACACGTATTCGTTGGGCCCCACGTTCGTAGCGATGGCTGTTCCGTTGTCGGCACCAGCATCAAGGCCTCCAAGGCCGGTCCCACTCCAGAAGGTGGAATCCGGACCAGCTCCGTAGGAGGGTGTAAAACTGACGATGTCGGGATAAAGAGCTGGGTTCACGACGATGTACCACTCGAAGATGTAGCCATCATCAGCAAAAAGTTGATCTGTGAGCGTTAAAGTCCATGTACCGTTCAACGGCGTCCCCACAAAGCCATCAAAACCGTCAAGTGAAGTGTAGTTACCTGCCACGTAGCTTTCACCTTCGAGCCCAAGGCCAACGTCTACAGACTCCCCGGCTGCAATGAGACCAAGAGCACCTACATCTTGGAAACAGTACAGCCAACCTTCTCCCGGCTCACCATCATCCGCTGGAATAGGTATGCCGAAGTTGATATTGCCCCCCGGCTGATCGAATAATATCACTTCAACACCATCAGGACTGGTCAGTATCGCTTCGAGGTCACCGGAATACGAATGTTCGATGACCAAGCATACTTGAATATCATCCGGATCGAGCACGGTGCCCCCATCAGGAAACCCGGAAACTTCCAGATCCGACACGTAACTAACACCGCTGCCATCTGGAAGAAAGGTGACACCTTCGATAAAGGGCTGAGGAAGGTTGCTCCATGTGGGGCTATTCACCGCACCGCTCAATTCGACCTCGCCACCTTGGCACACCGATGTAAGCGAAACGGATGTTCCAGCGAATTCTGGTAAGGTGCTTACGCGAACTGGAATTTCCATCAGTGCGGTGCTCCGGCAACCGATGTCATCCTCTACTACAAGGGAGACGAAGTATTCGCCGGCCACTGTGAACGCGTGTGAGACGTTCATCCCGGTGACTATGGTACCATCCTTCATGTCCCATTCATACGCTACGATGGTCCTACCTGGGTAGGGTGTGGATTGACTTCCATCAAAGGCCACTTGCTCATCGATACAGACCAATGCCGGTAGAATCGGTTCTCCGGTGATAACGCCTTGGGCTATCGGTGGCCAGCAGGCCACATCACAAGAAATGGTCGCATTGAAGATCCCGGTCCCCTGGCCGTTCGAGGTGAAGTGTACCGTCAAGCAACCCGTAGCATTGGTCGGGGTGGCCGCGATGACCTGGCCTTGAAGTTCGTTTCCCGTGAATGTTCCAAGGGAAGGGGAACTCATGTTCGGCCCATCGTATATCGTGAATTGATCTCCTGGAGCAGGACCATCGGTGCTGAGATCGAAAACGCCGAACGATAGGAATATCACCTGTCCTGGTTCGCTCGAACAGATGGTCGCTGCAAAGTCCTCATTGTTCCCATAGGTTCCTCCGGGCCCGACATTGCTCGTACTGAGGTTCCCAGAACAATCGGTGATGTTACCTCCACTGATCGGATATAGGGTGCCTTGCCCGATGGCGAACGAGATGCCGAGGAATAGGAAAAACCAAGTCGCTCCAGCTCTACCAGTTCCCAGAAAAGTCAAGACCCGCGCAAGGAACGCCTTCATGTACCCTTTCAAGAGCCTTGATCTACGGAGCAACTGAGGAACCACTCTTTGGTAAAAGGAGTTGGTGCCTATTTCATCAACGTCACATACCCCACCACTTCCTTCCGCGCCTCGGTGTCCCCGATGCCATACAAAAGGCGGAAGGCGTACACGTCGCTCTTCAGGGTCTCGCCACCGTTCTGGTAGCTGCCCTCCCATGGCATGTACGGGTCCGTGGTATTGAACACCACCTGTCCCCAGCGGTCGAACACCAGCAACTCATAATTGGTGCGCACCGGAATGTTCGCGCTGGGCCACCACACATCGTTCACATCATCACCATCGGGCGTGAACGCATTGGGGATGTAGGTGAAGAGCACGTCGTCGATCACCACGGTCTGGCAAATGGTATCAGAGCATTCGTTGTAGTTGTATGCGGTCAAGCACACTTCATACATGTCCGGTTCCTTGTTGTCGAAGGTGAAGACCGTGTTCAGATCGGTAGTGGAGAACAGATCAGCGACGTTCCAGAAGTAGTGGTCCGAGCCCGTGGAAGTGTTGGCGAACGTGATCGTGGGTGCGTCCACGTTGGCTGGGTTCGGACCCCAGTCGAAGGCGGCCACCACTGGGGGCGGCCCCATCACCTCGATCTGGTCTATCCCGATGCAACCGATCGCGTCTTTGATCCTTACCACCCAAACACCTTCGCAAGACGCTGGGCGCGTTGGATCAGTGGTCCATGTGGTACCATCGTCGTAGCTGTATTCGACCGCCTCAACATCGAAGACCAACACGGTGCCATCACAGTCGCCCGAACAGGTCACCGGCAGCATGGCCATCGAATCGATCTCCAAACGGATCGGCTGTCCCACCAAAACCTCGGTGGTTCCGGTGCATCCGTTGTCGTCTGTCACGAGCAATGAGTATGTGCCTGCAAGAAGGTCCGTGATCGTGTCCTCCATGATCCCCTGCAACCCCGTTGACCACGAGAAATCCAGTCCAGCAGCGGCGTTACCTCCCGTTACGTCCATCGCGATGGCACCATCACTATACCCATAGCAAAGGGCATCCGTCACTGTCGGAGTGAACACATAGGCGTCGGTGAAGGTGATGCGCACGCTGTCGATCAAGTCGCAGAAGGCGCCATCGTTCTCCACCCAATAGAAGGTGTGGGTTCCACCCATGCCAGGTTGTACCGTAACCGCCGTGACCGTGTTGAAGGGGTCGGCGAAGACAGCGCCGGCAGGACCTTGCCAATTGCCGACGCCGGTGTTCCCTCGGGTCGCGGAGAGCTCGATGGTAAGGCCGCAAGAGAATGCAGCAGGTCCAGCATCCACTACGCCGCAACAAGCGGGATCCGCAGCTGGTATCACAGTGATGTCCAAGGTGCTCGTCGCTTCGCAACCCGCAGGGCTGGTGACAGTGTAAGTGTACACGTCCGAAGCTCCAACGTTGGGGTCGAACGTATCACCGACCACAGCCCCTGTGGAACTGGTCCAAACACCACCACCATCAGGTGTTCCATCCAGCGAGTCCGTCAGTAAGAAGAGTGGATCGTTGGCGCATAGAATGATCGTTGTAGATACTCCTGCGTCAATGGATGGATCGGGGCTTACCCAAACACTATCCGTCACAGCACACTCAGGGTGACCCTCTGGATATGTACTCAGGTAGAAGAGCGTCGGCTCGGTCACGAACACATCGGTCTCAGGGTCCGTCGGATCATCCAAGCCCGTGGTCGGGGTCCATTCGAA
Source organism: Flavobacteriales bacterium (assembly GCA_016787985.1). Classification (GTDB taxonomy): domain Bacteria; phylum Bacteroidota; class Bacteroidia; order Flavobacteriales_F; family PHOS-HE28; genus PHOS-HE28. The sequence continues at coordinate 11,066 of JAEUTC010000079.1, forward strand.
AACGAACGGGGGAGGGGGGGCGTTCGCCAGAATAGAACCTGCCATGGGAAGTGGGTCGGAACACAGGACGATGGGATCTCCTGCCTCCAGAATAGGTGGCACAGGGACAGTGATGGTTATTGTCGTGTCATATGTGCAACCGAAGTTATCCGTCACGGAGAAGGTGTAATCATAATCACCTGGAGTCGAAAGTGAAGCGCTTCCGGCCAATGGGTTCAATGGGTCCATAGCCAGCCCCGGACCACTCCACGTAGCACTGTCTGATACGGAAATACCTGGCACTGGGGTGAATTGGGTCACGTCCGGAATGATAGCTGGATCGAATTCGATCGACCAGGAACAGATGAATCCATTATCGGCACCCAGGAAGTCAGTGCTTTGATAAGTCCAAACACCGTTCAGCGGACATCCGATGAGTGAGTTGAATGTGCCCACAGGCTCATAGGTGCCAGGTTCAAGACTGTTGCCGGGATTGTCGATGCCTCCTGGTATCGTATTCGGCGTCGTCCCGTTGTTCGAGTTCTCTACCCATGTTCCATTCGTCGCAGTTGGGGTCCAGCAGTACTGCCAGCACTCACCAGCGATCGGGTTATCATCCGTATCGAAGTCATTGGGGCTCCCGAGATAGGTATTCCCACCACCCTGTTGGTGAAGCAGCATGCTTTGTCCATTCGGACAGATCACTTGCAACACCAGGTCACCCATGTATGAGTGTTCCATCTCCACGCAGATCGATAGGAAGTTCGAGACGTTGTCGATCGTTTGTCCCGGTTCGAATGCCTCGAAGTTGATCTCTGAGGTGAAGGGTAGGCCAGGGTCATCCGGAAGGTAGACCGCACCTCCGAAATTGGCATCCGGGATCCCTGTCCACGTAACTGGCTCAACCTCTGCGTTCAGGTCGACCGTTGCACCTACGCACGAAACCGAACTCTCCGTTGTGCCATTGAAAACCGGAGTAGTGCTTACTAGGACTTGAAGGTCCACGACATTTGAATTCGCGCAGTCGTTGTCATCCAGTAGATCCAATTGCACGATGTATTCGCCCGGTTCACTGAATGAATGTGTTGCCAGCGGTCCAGACGCGGTTGTGCCATCGTCAAAATTCCACGTGTAGCTTACGATGTTGAAAAGGGCCGACGCTGGATACGATCCCGAGCCATCAAATGAAACCTCCTCTCCAACACACACCAATGCAGGAATAGCTTCGCTCATCGTCGCTACAGCGGTTGGTCGTTCGCAAGGCGTGTAGCACGTGATGGAGGCAGCGAAGTCGCCCACTCCATTAGCGTTGGAAAGGAATTGGACTGTAAGACAACCTGTGGTGTTGAAGGTTGTCGCTGAAACGATCAAGTTCTGGAGGTCGGTCCCATAGTATTCACCGAGGGAATTCGCACTCGTATTGTCACCGTCGAAGATCCTGATCCGATCAGGAGGGTTGGGTCCGGCCAAGCTTAAGTTCGCGATCAACCAGTTCAGCGAAATGGCATCACCAGCATTCGCAGGACAGATCGTGGCAGTAAAATTCTCATTTGGGCCGTATTGAGCGAACCCACCACCACTATCTTCCAACACACCACCACAGGTCGTGATGTCGCCATTGTCGATCTCAAAGAAGTCCTGTCCACAAGTGGAGGAGATCGCTCCAAGGCTGAGCGTGGTGATCAGCAGTATGCGCTGGAACCATTGTGACTTCATTCCGCGGGAATAGAGGTTGGTCATTCGGCATACACGGAGCCAGTTCGACGTCGTGGCAGCCGTTCCTGTGAAAGACAGTTTATCTGTTTTCTCGGTTGCCTGCTACAAAAATAAAGTCCCAAGCACAGGCTCGGGACTTTATTTGCCGAGGTATCGGTAACCTACCGAACCAACCGGATGCTACCGTTGTACGGCCCACCCAACTTATCCCCATCCTTCAGCTCCACCATCCACACATAATCACCTTGGGGGCTTGCTTCACCCTTGTTGTTCACACGCCCATTCCAGGGACGGGTGGGGTCATTGGTCTCATACACGACCACGCCCGTTTTCGCCTCTAAGACAGTCAGTTGGAACTTCACTCCTAAGGTCTTGAGCGCCTCTGGAATGAAGAGGTCGTCGATGCCATCCCCGTTGGGCGAGAAGGCTTTTGGGGCCATGAGGTCGTAGTCCGCATCGATACGGACGGTTTTCTCCACGCGGTCCTCGCAGCCCTTCCCATTCACCACGGTCAAACTCACTGTGTATACGCCGGCCTTCTTGTACACATGGTCCGGGTGGGCCACCGCACTGGTGCTGCCATCACCGAAATCCCAGGCGTAGGTCTGACCACCGAGGCTGCGGTTCTCGAAGTGGACCGAAGGCACGGTGTTGTCGTACTCCTGTTTCAACACGTTGAACGAGGCCTCGGGAGCCTCGTGGATGATGATCCGATCCGCCACCGCCTTGTTCCGGATATTGCCGCCACCCGAGGTGGAGTGGGAGAGCATGACCTCGAAACTGCCCGATTTCGAGAAGACGTGGCTGGGTTTAGGCTTGTTCGAGAAACTACCATCACCGAAGTTCCACAGGTACATGCCTTCGCTGCTCAGGTTCTCCGCTTCGAAATCGATCGCCGATCCTGGGCAGCCTTCGCTCACGCTCGGTCGTACCACGGGCTCGTTGCTCATGGGATGGATTGGTGTGGCCCCGGTGCCTCCATTCAGTGTGGTGGGCGCCACAACGGCGACTTCAATAGCCGGTTTGGTCGAAACGTCCGACTTCTTTGAGGGGGTAGCTGTCTCCGTTGGCTCGGCTGGGATGCTTGCAACGGCCGGTGTTCCCACGCTCTTGGGCGCGGAGTAAGACGCCTTTTCCTCCACCGCGATCACCGGAGCCGTGGTGGCCTGCGCGAGAGCCGCAGGGGCTACATCAGAAGGCGGCGTGGTGAGCACGAACAAGCTACTGGCAGCTGCCAGACCACCGCCAAGAAGCAAGGCATAGAGACCTGAGCGGGAGACACGGGCCATATCGCCTCGGTCCTCCATGGCCCGCTCCAACTGGCTCCAATCGGCCGAGTTGTAGGGCACCTCATAGGGCTCCAACGCGTCCTTCACTGCCTGCTCGAATCCGTTCAAACCGCTCATGTTCCGCTTCCGTTAGTGGAGCTTGTGCTCCTGCGTTAGGAATTTCTTCAAGTTGTGTTTGGCCTTGGCCAGATTGCTCTTCGAGGTGCCGATGTTGATGCCCAACATGTCCGCGATCTCCTTGTGCGTCAGCTCCTCGAACACGTACAGGTTGAACACCGTGCGGTAGGCAGGGGTCAACTTCTGCATGGCATTGATGATGTCCGCCGGCTTCAGGTCCAGGATGTCCTCCCCGGTCTCATCCGCCAGCGTATCCTCCTCGTCCATATCCCCGAAATCCTCAATGCTGCGCTCCTCACCCAAGAGCAGGTAAGAGTTCTTCGTCCGTCTGAAGTGGTCAATGGCCGTGTTCACCATGATCCGCCGGATCCATCCTTCGAAAGAACCCGCCCGGTTGAACTTGTCCACGCTTTTGAACACCTTGATGAAGCCGTCCTGCAAGATGTCCTTGGCCTGATCCGCGTTCTTGGTGTAACGCAGGCATACGGCCATCATCTTGCCGTAGAACAGCTCATACACCCGTTGCTGTGCCCGGCGATCCTCGCTCAGGCAGCCATCGATCAGGGCGGAGTAGGCGGCTTCCTGGGGCTGCACGGCGGGTTCTTGCACCAACCGCATCGAAGCGCGTTCCGCGGCAGGGGGGACTGTCGGTTGGCTTAGCATCGGTGCCGGTAAGGTAGCCATTTCTACCCAGATAGACGCGGGAGGTCTCAAAAGGATGCCTCGGGGTTGCCTCCGACCTTGGAACCCTGCCAAAGATCACCCGGTTAGCATGGCCCGGCGTGCTACTTTCGCCCCCGCTCCGTGGCCTCACGGATCCATTACGAACAAACTACCCCTGAAGATGAAAGTCACCGTTGTGGGCGCCGGTAACGTGGGCGCCACTTGTGCCGATGCCATTGCCCGTTGGGAACTGGCCAATGAAGTGGTGCTGTTGGATATCAAGGAAGGTTTCGCCGAAGGCAAGGCCTTGGACATCTGGCAAACCGCCCCGATCAGCCTTTTCGATTCGCGTATCACCGGCAGCACCAACGATTATGCCAAGACCGCCAACAGCGATGTGGTGGTGATCACCAGTGGCCTGCCCCGCAAGCCCGGCATGAGCCGCGATGACCTCATCGCCACCAATGCGGCCATCGTGAAGAGCGTGACGGAGAACATCATCAAGCATTCGCCGAACACGATCATCATCGTGGTGAGCAACCCGCTCGATGTGATGACCTACTGCGCTTTCATCAACAGTAAGTTCCCCGCCAACCGCGTGTTCGGTATGGCTGGTATCCTGGATACGGCCCGCTACCGCGCGTTCCTCGCCACCGAACTGAACGTGAGTCCCAAGGATATCCAAGCCGTGCTCATGGGTGGCCACGGCGATACGATGGTGCCCTTGCCGCGCTACACCACGGTGGGTGGTATCCCCGTGACCGAGTTGATCGCGAAGGACAAGTTGGACGCCATCGTGGAGCGCACCAAGAAAGGCGGTGGAGAGATCGTGAACCTGCTGGGCACCAGCGCATGGTATGCTCCGGGCACGGCTGCTGCGCAAATGGTGGAGGCCATCGTGCGCGACCAGAAGCGCATTTTCCCCTGCTGTGTGTGGTTGCAGGGTGAGTACGGCCTGAAGGATGTGTACATGGGTGCTCCCGTAGTGCTCGGTCGCAACGGGGTGGAACGCATCATCGAGCTGCAACTGAACAAGGATGAACAAGCCCTTTGCGACGCCAGCGCGAAAGCGGTGCGTGAAGTGATGGACGTGTTGGACAAGATGCAGGTGACCGCCTGATAGCTGTCCGGTTGAATACGAGAACGGCGCCCCAAGGGCGCCGTTCTCATTTCCTTGCGGCACTCAATGGTGCACTACGATACGCGCCGGTGCCGTCCGTGCGTCTTCGCCATCGAGCTGCACCGTATATACGCCGTTCGGCTGGTCGGCCAGATCGAAGGTCATCACGGAGCTGGTGACACGCGCCCTATGGACATCCTGGCCTAGTGCATTGCGAACCACCAAAGTGTTGTTCAGCTGCGCCGTCGTAGTTGGGAGCACCACCTCGAAAGTTCCAGTGGTCGGGTTCGGACGAAGGGTAAGCACTTCGAAGGTGCCCGTGTGGTCATCCACTCCCGCGATCATATCGCTCCGCCAGAACGACACCCCCCCGCGATAGTTACCGATCACCAAGTCCAATTCGCCGTCTCCCGTCAAGTCGTGCATGCACAAGGTTGAGCGGTACCCCTCATCCAGGTCCATGAAGTTGGTGTCCGCCAGGGTCCACGTACCGGATAAATTGCCGTCGATACCCGTGTAGTGCCACAATGAACCGTTCTCGGAGCCTGCCAGAAGTTCGTAGTCACCGTCAGCGTTGGTGAAGATGAAGGGGGCGGAATGTCCCAGCGTGTATGCCGTGACCGTGCGCACTTTCCCAAGCGAGTCCGTGACCAAGGTCCAACTTGGCGCCGTGGTGGTCCCGACGTTGCGTACGAAGTTCAAATTCCCGTTCTGTTCGCCTACGACCAGATCCATGCGGCCATCGCGATCCAGGTCCACGAACTGGGGGGTGATCTGTCTGCCCAGGTCGATCTCCGTTCCGTTTTGATAGGTCACGTTCGGGGTGGCCAAGGTGAACTGGGCGATAGGGCCCGTTGCCACGTTCCGGTAGAAGTGCATCCGGCCTTGCAGGTCGCCGATGTACATGTCCTTATCCCCGTCACTATCGATGTCGGCGAATGCCGGATACATTGAGACCCCGATGCCACTGGTGCTCAGGTTCATGTAGTCGTCCGTGACCAGGTTGAAAGCTGGCTCTTCTGCCGAGCCGACATTCTGCAGCAGCGCCAATTTACCCACGTAGGTGCCGGTAGGGTCGTAGTAGCCTTCGTTGGAGATGATCAGATCCATCAGCCCATCCCCGTTGTGGTCGAAGAACACGGGATTGGCGCCTTCTCCGACATCGAGCATGCGGCCTTGGAAAAGGTCATCTTGCTGGAATTCGAAGTCCGGAGCGGCATCCGAGCCACTGTTCCGGTAGTACCACACCCCCTTGTAGTTCTGCGCCAAGCCCCTGGCCGCAGGGCATACCAGGAGGTCCCTGTCCGTATCCCCGTCGAGATCCAAATGAAATGCCGCCGGGAACACCGGGAGGTCCACGGCCACATCGGTGCTCGGGAATTGGTCGTCCACCGAGACCATGAGCGAATTGTCCACCGTGCCTCCATTCGTCAACGCCACCAGGTTCGTGTAGGCGATATCACCCAGCAGGAGGTCCTTTACCCCATCGCCGTTGAGGTCCAGCGGGGTGATGGTGCTGCCTGCATGCGCCTTGGCACGATCCGCCAAGTCTTGATGTAGGTCGGAACCGGGCTCACCGCCGATCTCCGGGGCCGGCACATTGAACGGACAGTCCACATCGAGCGTGACCGCGTTCGTCGAGGAACTCTCCGCGAAGCGTCCCCAACACGCGTTGCGCCGCACGAAGGTGAGGCTGTCGCAGGTGCCATAGGACTCCACGCTCAGGTTCTTGTAGTATTCGACGAAAGAACCTAATTGGCTGAAGGTCAGTACATCCAAGTCGCCATCCCCGTCCACATCGGTCAGGCCTGGAAGGTCGTCGGACGACACATAGAGATTCGACCGTTGGGAGGAGCCATCCGTGAAAACGTAGTCGCACTCGGCACGGTAGACCAACTGTTCGAAGGAAAGCTCGTCGGTCGTCGACGTGTTCCGGAACACGGAGAATCCGGCGAGTGAATAGGTGAAGATGTCTTCCTTGCCATCACAGTCGTAGTCGCGGAACAAGGCCCAATCGTGCAGCTGCGAAAAGGGCCATACCGCGTCGAAAGCGCGGGTGAGCGCGTAGCGACCCGTGCCTGTCCCACCCGTGTTCCGAAGGGTCACGAGCTTATCACCCGACCGGTCGAAGTACACCAAGTCCTTCAAGCCATCCACGTCCAGATCGATCTCGCTGAACTGGGCGAAATTGAGGCCTCCGGACCAGGCGAGGTCCAATTGCTGGGACCCGCGCTGTACGGCCACCGTTCCGTCGAACCGGAGATCGAGTTGTGCCGTGGCATTCAGTCCTACGAGCAGCGCAGGCAGCACGAAGAAGGGGCGGAGCAGGGGTGTTCTGGAGCACATCACGTACAAATGTGAGTGGTTGTAGCCGTTCGGGCGGGATCGGAATCTCACTGTTCGTGCAAACCTGAGTGTTCACAACCGGTTCTTCGACCGCTTTGGAGGGATGATCCATGTACCCCTTTCCAAGCTGGGTAACAACGCTATATTTGCCGCCTCTTTAGAAAAACCATCGGTCATGCAGAATAGGGGCGCGCTCTGGATATTCACCATCCTCCTGGCGCTTGCGTGTGTTTATCAGCTTTCCTTCTCCATCTTCACATCCAGTGTGGAGAAGAAGGCACGCGCTCAGGCCGAGCAGCAGGCCGATTCCATGCTCGCCGTGCCGGGCAACGAGCGCCTGGACCGCGAAGCGCTGGTCTACGGCTTCGAGAACGCCTACCTCAACGGCCGCAGCGAAGAGAAGGTGTATCCGCTCTTGGGCTACACCTACCGCGAGTGCAAGGAGAAGGAGATCAACTTGGGTCTTGACCTGAAGGGTGGTATGGCGGTGACCCTGGAGGTCAGCATCCCCGAATTGGTGGAGAACCTCAGCGAGAATAGCGAGGACCCAGCTTTCAAGTCGGCCATGGCGGCGGCCCGTGAACGCCAGAAGAGCAGCGGCAAGGACTTCATCACCCTGTTCGGGGAGGAGTACGCCAAAGTACCTGGCCATGGTCCGCTCAGCGCCATCTTCTACAGCCCCGAGCGCAAGGACATGTTCAACCGCGAAGGTTCCGATGAGGAGTACCTCGCCGCCCTGCGTCGCGAAGCGGAGACAGCGCTGAACAACACCGAGAAGATCATGCGCACCCGTATCGACAAGTTCGGTGTGGCGCAACCCAGCATCCAAAAGCAGCAGTTCTCCGGTCGTATCAACATCGAATTGCCCGGGGTGAAGGACAAGACCCGTGTGCGCAAGGTGCTGCAAAGCACGGCCAACCTCGAATTCTGGGAGACCTACGACAACTCCGAGGTGTATCCATCGTTGGAGACCGCCAATACGCGCTTGCGTGCGCTCACCGCCGATACGACCACCAAGACCAGCACCTCGGGTGAGTTCGCCCATGTGCTAAGCTCGGGTAAGGAGATCACGGGAGCCGCAACCGGCGTGGAAAGCGGCTTGGTCGGCTTCCTCACCAGTGGCAAGGCCGTGGATAAAGAGACCTGGTTCAACTTCGATCGGGTCACCTTCGCTACAGGGAGTGCACAGTTGGATATGGCCGGTTCAGAGGCCCAGCTGAATAACCTCGTCGAGATCCTGAACGCTTACCCTGCCGTTCGCTTGAAGATCGGTGGCTACACCGATAACACCGGTGACGAAGCGGCGAACCAGAAACTCTCCCAACAGCGTGCAGAGGCCGTCACGGCGGCCTTGGTCGCGAAGGGCATCGCCGCCGACCGCCTCGAGTCCGAGGGCTATGGTTCGCAGCACCCTGTGGCCAGCAACGATACCGAAGAAGGCCGCGCGCAGAACCGTCGCATGGCCCTGCGTGTATTGGCGACCGGCGCGGAGACCGCCGCTGTGGTCGATACCAATGCCGTGGCGAACGATACCCTCGCCGCTGCGGACAGCACGGCAGCTGACACCGCACAGAAGGACTTCGCAAAAGAGAATCCGCTCTTCAATGTGCTTACGCCGAATGTCGTGGCCGGCCAGGGTGGTGGGTTCAACCTCGGCACAGGATCCATCGTTGGCACGGCTCGCTTGGCGGATACGGCACAGGTGAATCGTTTCCTGCGCACCCCCGCCGTGTTGGGCGCCCTGCCTCAAGACTTGAAGCTGGCTTGGGCCGCCAAGCCTCAGGTCCGCACCTTGCAATCGGGTGATAACGTGAGCGTGGTGGACCTCTACGCGTTGAAAGTGCCGCGCGGGGGAGAGCCCAAGCTCGATGGCAGTTCCATCATCAACGCCGCCCAGGATTTCGACATGAAGGGCGATGTGGAGGTGATCATGCAGATGGATCCCGAAGGAGCACAGACCTGGAAGGTGATGACCGGCGACAACGTCGGCAAAGCGGTGGCCATCGTGCTGGACGACCTCGTCTACAGTGCACCTGTCGTACAGAGCGAGATCTCTGGTGGTCGTTCCAGCATCAGCATGGGCGCTGGCGAGCTCAACAGCCAGATCCAGGAGGCAGAGGATCTTGCGAACATCTTGAAAGCCGGTGCGTTGCCAGCGCCTGCGCGCATCATCGACGAGACCGTGGTCGGTCCTTCCTTGGGTGAGGCCAACGTGAAAAGCGGCTTGATCTCATTCGCCGTTTCGCTGGTCGGGGTGTTGTTGGTCATGTGGTTGTACTACAACCGCGCAGGTTGGATCGCTGACATCGCCCTGCTCGCCAACGTGTTCTTCCTCTTGGGTACCATGGCTTCCATGCAGGCCACATTGACCTTGGCCGGTATCGCCGGTATCGTGCTCACCATCGGTATGGCCGTGGATGCCAACGTGCTGATCAATGAACGCGTACGTGATGAGTTGAAGCAAGGCCGGATGCTGAAGAGCGCCATTGAAACGGCCTATAGCAACTCCGGAGCGCTCTCCGCGATCATCGACTCCAACGTGACCACCTTGGTAACCGCGGTGATCCTCTACCTGTTCGGCTCAGGGCCCATCCGTGGTTTCGCCACTACGCTGGGTCTGGGTATCCTTACCTCCTTGTTCACCGCCATCTTCATTTCCCGCTTGGTGATGCTGTGGCGCTTGGAAAAAGGGAAGGACATCAGCTTCTGGCGCCCGTGGAACAAGAACCTGTTCGATGGCTCTGCCATTGACTTCATGGGCAAGCGCAAGATGTTCTACGCTGTGTCGCTCACGATCATCGCCATCGGTCTGGTCTCCATGTTCACCCGTGGATTCAACTGGGGCGTGGACTTCACCGGTGGTCGCACCTTCGTGGTGGAATACGCCCAGCCCGTGGAGCCTGAGAACGTTCGCGAGACCTTATCGCCGATCGTGAAAGAAGGTGACCGCGAGTACACCCTCAGCGTGAAGACCTACGGTGGTGAGCGCCGCCTGAAGATCACCACCAACTACCTGATCGATGAGCCTGGTGCGGCGATGGACTCCGTGGTCCAAGCACGCATCGGTGAAGGCTTGGCTCAAGTGGGTGCCTTCGAATTCACGGAGGAGACCCGTAAAGTGGACCCTACCATCAGCGACGACATCAAGATCAAAGCCCTCACTGCGGTGAGCATCGCGCTGCTCTTCATGTTCATTTACATCGGAGTGCGATTCAACAGCTGGTACTACGGTATGGGAGCCATCCTGTCCCTGGTGCACGACGTGCTCGTGGTGTTGGGGCTGTATTCCTTGTTGTGGGGCTTCGTAGGCTTCTCCATGGAGATCGATGAAGCCTTCATCGCCGTGATCCTTACCGTGGTGGGTTACTCCATCAACGATACCGTGGTCGTATTCGACCGTATTCGCGAATTCACCCGCGAACACAAACGCGAACCGGTCGTGTCGTTGTTCAACAAGTCGATCAACAGCACCTTGAGCCGCACGTTGAACACGGGTATCTGCACCATGCTCGTGCTGCTCATCATCTTCTTCTTCGGCGGGGTGGCCATCAAGGGCTTCGTATTCGGCCTCTTCGTGGGTACCGTGGTGGGTACGTACTCCAGCATCTTCATCGCTTCCGCCTCCGCTGTCGACCTGCTCCTGCGCCGCAAGGCCGATGTGGCGGTGAAGGAAGCGGTCGCCTGACCTTATCCAACCTCTTGGGAAGTCCTGCCTCACCGGCGGGACTTCCTACTTTTGGACCGGCCATGGGCTTCCCCTTACTCTTCGATATCAGCGGCGGCGAGCTCATCGTCATCATGCTGTTCGCCCTGTTGTTCTTCGGGTCGAAGGGTATTCCGGATCTGGCGCGAACCTTGGGCCGCACCATGCGCCAGGTCCGCGATGCCAGTAACGAGGTGCAGCGCGAGATCCAACGCGGCGCCAACGATGTGACCCGCACGGTGAGTGAGCAGCGACGCACTTTCCAACAGACCTTGGAGGCCGAACAGGCCAAGACACCGGCCATTCCTCCGCCTCCTGGCACAGCCGACGAAGAGCCGCAGAAGCCCGAGCAGGCAGGCAGTTGAGGAAGGCTCGTTCAGAACGACATTAGAGCGCCGCATCAGGCGCTTTTTTCATTCATGCCCCCACTCGAAATAGGGGTGGTTTCAACAAATGTTCACTTTTTCCGACACTGCCCCCCATTCGAAGTGATATCTTCGCTGCCGAAACACCATTTTACGATGACCACCCCCCGTTTCCGTCAGCATGCCTTGGAAAATGTGCTGAGCCGGGCTCCCAAGGCCGTGGACCTGCCTACGGCCAAGATCTCGGAGTACTTCGGAAGCAGCGTCTTCAACGAAGATGCCATGCGCATGTTCCTGACCGAAGACGCCTATTTCGCCGTGCGCCAAGCCATTCACCTCGGGTCGCGGATCGATCGGAAACTGGCAGACCAGGTCGCCAGCGGCATGAAGGAGTGGGCCTCGAGCAAGGGCGCCACCCACTACACCCACTGGTTTCAACCCCTTACCGGCACCAGCGCCGAGAAGCACGACGCCTTCTTCGAGCCCATCGGCGGTGGTCGCAGCATCGAACGGTTCGACGGCAGCATGCTCGTGCAGCAGGAACCCGATGCCAGCAGCTTCCCGAACGGAGGCATCCGCAACACCTTCGAGGCACGCGGCTACACCGCATGGGACCCGAGCAGTCCGGCCTTCCTCATGGGGCGCACCTTGTGCATCCCTACCATCTTCATCAGCTACACGGGCGAGGCGCTGGACTACAAGATGCCCTTGCTCCGGGCCATCAAAGCGGTGGATGAAGCGGCCACCGCCGTTTGCCAGTACTTCGACAAGGAGGTGACCAAAGTGACCTGCACCCTCGGCTGGGAGCAGGAGTACTTCCTCATCGACGAAGCCTTGTTCTATGCCCGTCCGGACATCATGATGACGGGCCGCGCCCTGTTCGGACACAGCCCCGCCAAAGGACAGCAGCTCGAAGACCACTACTTCGGTAGCATCCCCGAGCGTGCCCAGGCCTTCATGCGCGAGTTCGAGACAGAATCCTTGAAACTCGGTATCCCGGTGAAGACGCGCCACAACGAGGTGGCTCCCAATCAGTTCGAGTGCGCTCCAGTGTTCGAGGAACTCAACTTGGCCGTGGATCACAACATGCTGCTGATGGATGTGATGGAAAAGACGGCGCGCAAGCATCACTTCCGCGTGCTCTTCCATGAGAAACCCTATGCGGGGGTGAACGGCAGTGGCAAACACAACAACTGGAGCCTCGCCACCAACACCGGCAAGAACCTCCTTCGTCCGGCCAAGACCCCGAAGGAGAACATCCAGTTCCTGGCCTTCTTCGTCAATACCATCAAGGCCATCCACAACCACGCCGATGTGCTGCGAGCCAGCATCGCGTCCGCGAACAACGACCACCGGCTTGGGGCTAACGAAGCCCCTCCGGCCATCATCAGCGTATTCATCGGAGAGTACCTGACCAATCTGTTGGACGGGTTGGAGAAGAACATCAAAGGCGCGATGTCGCCGGCGAGCAAGACCGAATTGAAGCTCGATATCGGTCGTATCCCCTCGGTGATGCTGGATAACACGGACCGCAACCGCACCAGCCCGTTCGCTTTCACCGGGAACAAATTCGAGTTCCGCGCGGTGGGCAGCAGCGCCAACTGCGCCGCAGCCATGACGGTGCTCAATACCATCGTGGCCTACCAGCTGAAGGCCTTCGCGAGGAGCGTGGACGCGCTGATCAAGAAGGGCGTGAAGAAGGATGAAGCCGTCCTTCGCGTGATCCGCGACCTGATCGTGGAAAGCAAGGCCATCCGCTTCGAAGGCAATGGCTACGGCGATGAGTGGAAGAAGGAAGCGGCCAAGCGCGGGTTGAGCAATATCGCCGACACCCCCCGCGCGCTGGACGTATGGAGCCGGAAAGAGACGAAAGACCTCTTCGCCACCATGGGCGTGTTGTCTGCCGTGGAACTGGAGGCCCGACACGAGATCGAACTGCACAGCTACGTGCTCAAGTTGCAGATCGAAGGAAGGGTATGCGGTGATCTGGCCCAGAACCACATCGTACCCACGGCTATCGCCTACCAGAACCGCCTGTTGGAGAACGTGCGTGGATTGCGCGAGGTGCTCGGTGCAGAAAAGGCCAAAAAGGCCGCGGCCACCCAAGTCAGGCTCATCGAGGAGATCAGTGAGCACATCAACATGATCGTGACCTTGGTGGAGGAAATGACCGAAGCGCGCAAGAAGGCCAACGCCCTGGAGGATACCCGGGACAAGGCCATCGCCTACTGCGACAAGGTGAAGCCCTTCTTTGACCGGATCCGTTACCACAGCGATAAGCTGGAGCTTCTGGTCGACGATGAGCTCTGGCCATTGCCCAAGATGCGCGAGTTGATGTTCACCCGGTAGGGTACCAAGCGAGCCGGGCGACGGATCGCACCTTTCGGACCAAAGCGCTTGTCATTTCCGGATCTGCTTATCTTCGCCCGGAACCTGAAAACCCGACTCTCACCCACACGCACGAGATGACCACAAGGAAACTCCTTGCCAGCCTGTTCGTTAGCATCGTTTTCGTGACCACGGCCGCAGCCCAAGGGAAGCTCGCGGAAGAGGCCGATGATGCGTTCAAAAAAGGCTTCTACTTCAACGCCATTGAACTGTACAAGAAGGCGTACACCGTCGAGAAGAAGGCCAGCACCAAGGCTGAGCTCATCTTCAAGGTGGGTGAGGCATACAGGGCACTGGGTGATGCCCAGCAAGCGGCAGTGTGGTACGAGAAGGCGAACAAGGCGCAATACACCGATCCCATCACTTACCTGTACATCGGCGATATGCTGAAGCAGGACGGGAAATACGCCGAAGCGATCGCCGCGTACAACCGCTTCAAGGAGAAGAAACCCGGTGATGCACGTGCCGATGCAAGCGTGGCCGAATGCCAGCAGGCACAGGCCTGGAAGGACTCGCCAACGCGCTACAGTGTGGACCCCGAGGTGTTGTTGAACACGCCGCAGTACGACTTCACGCCCGCTTTCGCGGATAAGAAGAACGAAATGGTGGTCTTCACCAGCACCCGCGCTGGCGCTACCGGCACGGAGACCGATCAGATCATCGGAGAGAGCTTCAGCGACCTGTTCACCAGCAGCCGCGATCGCCTTGGTAAGTGGAGCGAACCCACGAAATTGCCCATCACCATCAATACCCCCGGTAACGAAGGTGCCCCCACCTTCAACGCCAAGCGCACCATGATGTATTTCACCCGGTGCCCGATGGAGAAGAAGAAGGTTTACGGGTGCGACATCTGGGTCAGCAAGAAGGTGGGCAACAACTACGCCGAACCGGTGAAGCTGAACCTGCGTCCGGACAAGAACGACACCATCACCATCGGTCACCCCACGTTGGACAAGGACGAGACGATGATGGTCTTCGCCAGCGACATGAAATGGCCCGGTCACAAGGGCGGCAAGGACCTGTACATGGTGAAGCTCGACAAGGATGGTATGCCCACTGGCGCCCCGGTCAACTTGGGCGAGGTGAACACGCCGAAGGACGAGATGTTCCCCTTCGTACGGCACGATGGAAGCCTGTACTTCGCCTCGAACGGACGTGCAGGCATGGGGGGGATGGACATCTTCCATGCCGAGAAGTCGGGAGATAGCTGGACGGCGGTGGACAACGTGAAGTCGCCGATCAATAGCTCTTCGGATGATTTCGGGATCGTGTTCGAGGGCGAGGAGGAGCGCGGCTTCTTCACCAGCAACCGCCCGGGCGGAAAAGGTCAGGATGATATCTGGCGCTTCTACCTGCCCGACCTGGTCTTCGGACTGCAGGGTACTGCTTATGACAAGGCCTCCAACCAACCATTGGCTGGTGCCAAGGTCAGCGTGGTGGGTACCAACGGCAGCAATTTCAGCGCGATCACCGATGATAACGGTGGTTTCACCTTCATCGAGAACGGTAAGGACCGGTACATCAAGGAGAACACCACGTACAGTGTGCTGGTGGAGAAAGAAGGGTATCTCGTGGTGAAAGACCAAGTGACGACGGTTGGGATCCAAGAGAGCACCACCTTCGTGAAAGAGTACTTCCTCCAACCGACCATCGTGGAGGGTAAATCGGTTACCATCAAGCTGCCGGAGGTTCAATACGACCTAGGCAAATTCGACCTGCGGCCTGAAGGGAAGGATTCGCTGGAAACTCTTTACCAGACGCTCATCGACAACCCCACCATCATCATTGAGCTCGCGGCGCATACGGACACGCGTGATTCGGACGCCCGCAACTTGACCCTCTCCCAGAACCGTGCGCAGAGCTGCGTGAACTACCTGGTCACCAAGGGTATCGACCCAGTACGTATGGTGGCGAAAGGGTATGGCGAATCACAGCCGCGCATCAGCGATGCACAGATCAAGGCGATGAAGACGGAAGAGGAGCGTGAGGCGGCCCACCAATCGAATCGCCGCACGGAATTCCGCGTACTGAGCTACGATTACGTGCCCAAAGCCAATTAGCTAAGACCTTGAACGGAAGAGCATCCGCCGCATGGTGGATGCTCTTCTTCGTTTACACCCACCACCAACGAACGTTCCAACGGCGGTCCCATGAATTCCGATCGTTACGCCCAGCGCGGGGTCTCTTCCGGGAAGGAGGATGTGCACAAGGCCATCGCCCACCTCGACAAGGGGCTCTTCCCGAAAGCGTTCTGCAAGGTGGTGGCCGACCAGCTCACCGGCAGCGCTGAGCACTGCATCGTGATGCACGCCGATGGTGCTGGAACGAAGAGTTCATTGGCCTACGCATATTGGAAGAAGACCGGTGATCTCAGTGTCTGGCACGGGATCGCACAGGATGCCATCGTCATGAACTTGGACGACCTGCTCTGTGTGGGCGCCACGGACAATATCCTCCTGAGCAGTACCATCGGCAGGAATAAGCGCCTGATCCCGGGGGAAGTTGTCGCGGCGTTGATCGAAGGGACCGAAGTCTTCCTGCAGCGCATGCGTGACCTCGGTATCGGTATTGCCAGCACTGGAGGCGAAACGGCTGATGTCGGCGATCTCGTACGTACCGTGATCGTGGACAGCACCGTGGTGTGCCGTATGCGCAGGGATCAGGTGATCGACAATGCACGGATCCAAGCCGGTGATGTGGTCGTGGCCTTGGAAAGTTGCGGCCAAGCTACCTACGAGGATGGTTACAACGCGGGCATGGGCAGCAACGGGCTCACCAGCGCACGCCACGATGTGTTCGCCAAGGAATTGGCCACGGAATTCCCGGAGACCTTCGACCCTGGAACACCCAGCGAACTCGTCTACAGCGGCCAAGCCCGGTTGACCGACCCGCTCCCTGGCACCCCGCTTGACTTCGGGAAAGCCGTGCTCTCACCCACACGCACTTACGCCCCCGTGGTGAACGAGGTCTTCAAGGCCATGCGATCGGAGGTCCATGGAATGGTGCATTGCAGTGGTGGCGCGCAGACCAAGGTGCTGCATTTCGTGGAAGGCCTGCGCATCATCAAGGATGACCTGCTTCCCGTTCCGCCTTTGTTCGAGGCCATTCAACGCATGAGCGGCACCGACTGGAAGGAGATGTACAAGGTCTTCAACATGGGCCACCGCCTCGAGTTCTATGTTCCTCCTTCCCGTGCGCAGGAGCTCATCGCCATCTCGAAGTCGTTCGGGATCGAAGCCAAGGTGATCGGCCGTGTAGAACCCGCATCGGTGAAAGAGGTCGTCCTCACCAGTCCACACGGCACCTTCTCCTACACCTGATCATCACCGCGCCTTCGCGCGTATCCGCCACCGCGCGGTCACTCCCATGTCAGACCTTCTATCGAAACTCTCAGCCCTTTTCGACCGTCGCGAAGAGATCGGAAAACAATTGGCGGACCCGAGCGTGATCGCCGATCAGAAGCGGTTCGTGGAACTCAACCGCAGCTACCGCGACCTGGAGCCCATCACCGTGGCGTTCCAGCGGTTCAAGAAGCTGCACGACGACCTGGCCGGGGCGGAGGAGATCCTTCGGACCGAAAAGGACACTGAGATGCTCGACATGGCCCGCTTGGAGCGCGAGGAGAACAAGGCCGCCATCGAAGCCATGGAGGAGGAGGTGCGCCTGATGCTGGTGCCCAAGGATCCCAACGATGCACGCAATTGCACCGTGGAGGTGCGGGCTGGTACGGGTGGTGATGAAGCCAGCCTCTTCGCGGGAGACCTCTACCGGATGTACACCCGCTATTGCGAAGGCCTGGGTTGGAAGATCGAGGTGGCCGATGTGAGCGAAGGCACAGTAGGCGGTTACAAGGAGGTGGTCTTCAACGTGATCGGCGAAGGGGCTTATGGCGTGATGAAGTTCGAAGCGGGTGTCCATCGCGTGCAGCGTGTACCCTCCACCGAGGCCAGCGGGCGCATCCATACGAGCGCAGCCACGGTGAATGTGCTCCCCGAAGCCGAAGAGACCGACGTGGACCTGAAGGAGAGCGACGTGAAGATGGAGACCGCTCGCAGTGGTGGTGCCGGCGGCCAGAACGTGAACAAGGTGGAGACCAAAGTGCGCCTCACCCACATACCTACGGGCCTGGTGGTGATGTGCCAGACCGAACGCAGCCAGCTCGGCAACCGCATGAAGGCGATGACCATGCTGCGCACCAAACTCTACGAGGACAAGGTGCGCGCCCAGGAAGCCGCCGTGGCCGCGCAACGCAAGAGCCAGGTGAGCAGTGGGGATCGCAGCGCCAAGATCCGCACCTACAACTTCCCGCAAAGCCGTGTCACCGACCACCGGATCGAGTTCACCGTGCACAACCTGCCCCAGGTCATCAACGGTGACCTGCAGGAGATCATCGATGCCCTCCAACTCGCTGAGCGCACCGAAAAGCTGAAAGCCGAAGCCGGCATCTAGGATGATCAGAAGATCAGGAACGAGATGATCAGCCCCAACAAAGGGCGCTGTGCACTCACTTGCACCCTTGAACACCCTCACGAGTCCTGCGCACTCCTTTTTCTGATCCTCTGATCGCATGATCATCTGATCTTTGCCCCGTGACACGCGCCGACCTCGTCTCCGCCATCCGCCGCAAGAAAAGCCTGCTATGCGTAGGCTTGGATACCGAAGAGCATCTGGTGCCCGACCATTTCCGCGAGGAAAGCCACCCCGTCAGGGCTTTCAACGAGGCCATCGTGGAGGTGACCCATCCTTTTGCCGTGGCCTACAAGTTGAACTTGGCCTTCTACGAAGCCCTCGGCGACCAAGGCTGGTTGGACCTGGAAGCCACCATCAGCTACATCCGTAGCAAAGGCGATCTCCTCATCATCGCCGATGCCAAGCGGGGCGATATCGGCAACACGGCCCGGAAATACGCCGAGGCCTTCTTCGACCGGTTGGACGTGGATGCCATCACGCTTTCGCCCTACATGGGGCGCGACAGCATCGCGCCATTCGTTGGCCGCAGTGGCAAATGGGCCATCGTGCTCGGTGTCACCAGCAACGCGGGTGCTGAGGATGTGCAGTTCATCCGCACGGAGAACGGACGACCACTCTACGAGACCGTGATGCGGAGCACGGCCCGATGGGGCAGCCCTGATGACCTGATGTTCGTCGTTGGCGCCACCCGCCCTGAAGTCTTGGCGCAGGTCAGGGCGCTGCTGCCTGACCATTTTTTCCTCGTGCCCGGGGTGGGTGCACAGGGGGGCGACCTCGATGCCGTCCTCGATGCCGGACTCATCGCCGATGGCGGTCTGTTGATCAACAGCAGCCGCGGGGTGTTGTATGCCGGCCCCGGTGAACAGGCCATTCCCGCCGCGCGGGCCGCTGCACGAGCCCTGCAAGAGTCCATGCGGCGGTCGATGGAGAGCAAAGGTGTGATCTAGGGATCGAGACCGCGATGCACTAGTGTTACATTATGCGTCCGTGACCTGACGTAAATATCGTCAGGTGCGGATCATATGAACACGGCAGAGCGTTACCCGACGTGGACAGACAGTGGGTATGGTGACCGCACATTGCGGGTGGTACGGACCATTCCTTCTCGACCATTGTTGTTAGAACCGGGCTTCCCCTATGGCGAAGACCTCCTCCAATTCATCTGGGCGTCGAGGCTATTCGATCACCATGCGTTGCGCACGACCGATGGTCGATCCGTGGAGGTGCTGAAGCCGGGCCGCATCCAACGCAACAGCGGTCCTGACCTGCTCGAAGCGCAGGTACGGATCGATGGGCAGCTGTGGGCTGGCACGGTGGAGGTGCACCTGCGCAGCAGTGAGTGGAATGCACACGGACACCAATTCGACCCTGCTTACGAGAACGTGGTCCTGCATGTGGTCTATGAACACGACGCCGAGGTAAGGACCCTTCAGGGCAACACGCTACCCACTATCGAACTACTACCACGGATCTCCGCGGAGAGCATCGCATTGCACTACAACCTCATGCGCGACCAAGGCTTCGTGCCCTGTGCCTCAAAGCTCGGGCGGGTGGACAAAGAGCGCCTCAGCCCCTGGTTGGAACGGGTGCTCGTGGAGCGCTTGGAGCGGAAGACCGTGGAAGTGGAAAGCCTTTATAGGAGCCTCCATGGCGATGCCGCCGAGACCTTGTACCACATGCTCGCACGCGCGTTCGGTCTCAAGGTGAACGCGGAACCGTTCGGGATGCTCGCCCACGCACTGCCCTTGCGAACGGTGCAGAAGTACCGCGATGATGCCCTGCGCACCGAGGCGTTGCTCTTCGGCCAAGCAGGGCTGTTGCAGGTGGATTTCGTGGACGACTACCCCCGTAGGTTGCAACAGGAGCATGCAGCGCTGGCACGTCTGCATCACTTGCGACCCGCTCCCGTCGCGGCGTGGAAATTCGGCCGCATGCGACCGGTGAACTTCCCGACCATCCGGATCGCTCAACTCGCCCAAGTGCTCATGCGCTGCCAAGGAGCCGTTCATGACATGCTGCATCTGGATCGGGTGGAAGAACTCCACCGCCTACTCGATGTATCGGCAAGTGATTATTGGAGTACGCATTACCAGTTCGACTCGCCTGCCACATCCAAGCCGAAGCGGTTAGGTAGGGTAGGGGCGGACCACATCATCATCAACGCCATCGTGCCCACGCTCTTCGCCTTGGGACGGATCCAGGGTGATCAGCGTCTGGCGGATCGCGCAATGGACCTGATGGAACAACTCCCCCCGGAGCGCAACACCGTGCTCGATGGGTGGGCAACGCTGGGCTTGGTGGCCGATACCGCCGCCCGGGGGCAGGCGCTGCTGGAATTGAAGAACATGTACTGCTCGGCTCGCCGATGCTTATCTTGCGGCGTCGGCAACCAATTGCTTCGCGCCAGCGTCAAAAGTGGGTAGTGCCGGTGATAGACCTCGCGATGATCGATAGCATCAAGACATACTTCGAGCGCCAAGCCTTTGGCGTTTGTGAATGGTGGGCTCACAAGCTCAACATCAAGTTGGAGCAGGTGCGCCTTTCCTTCATCTACCTCAGCTTCATCACCGCCGGTGTGCACTTGGTGGTCTACCTGGTCATGGCCTTCGTGCTTCAACACAAGGAGCACATCAAGAAGCCCTTCGGGAAGCGGAGCACCGTTTGGGAACTGTAGGTCCCCGGCCCACAGGGCTATCGCGTCTTCTTTCGAACGCAAATAGATGGACCTGCTCTGAGACCCCTTTGGGGTCGAATGCGATATGCTACTGTTGAAAGCTATGTTCTTTGACCCCTCTGGGGTCAGGTAATATCCTTGCGTCATGACCCCAGAAGGGTCACAGAGCGTAGAAAAGATCGAAAAAGCAATGTCTTCGACCCCAGCGGGGTCGCAGAGAATTAAGAGGCGATAGCCATGGTCCGGCCCACCCTATCCTCGACCGGGATCGTAGTTTCGGCCCATGCGCATCCTCATCACCGGATCCAACGGACTTCTTGGCCAGAAACTCGTTGCCGCCCTCCGCGTCGACCCGGAAGTGGACCTACTGGCCACCAGCCGCGGAGCGGACCGCACCCCGGATCCACTTGGATCGCACTACCGTGCCATGGACATCACCGTGGCGGATGAAGTGGATCCGGTGTTCGACGCCTTCAAGCCAGAAGTAGTGATCCACACTGCGGCCATGACCAATGTGGACGCCTGTGAACTGGACCCGGTCGCCTGTGAACTCCAGAACGTGACCGCTACGGAACATCTGGTCCGGGCTTCTGAAAAGCACCATGCACATTTCATCCATCTAAGCACGGACTTCATCTTCGACGGGAAGAACGGACCGTACCGCGAAGAGGATGAGCCAGCCCCCTTGAGCATCTATGGCCACAGCAAGTTGAACGCCGAACGGATCGTGATCAACAGCCGGTTATCGAAGTGGTCCATCGCACGCACCATCATCGTCTATGGCATCGCCGAAGGACTGAGCCGCAGCAACGTGGTGCTCTGGGCCAAGAGCGCCTTGGAGAAGGGCCAGCCCATCAAGGTGGTGGATGACCAGTGGCGTATGCCCACCCTGGCTGAAGACCTGGCCGATGGCTGCATCAGTATCGCCAAGCGCGGTGCTGCCGGCATCTACAACCTGAGCGGTCCGGATGGCATGAGCATTCTTGAACTCGTGAACAGGGTAGGGTCGTTCTTCCACCTGGACACCTCCGTGGTCTCGCCGGTGAAGAGCGATACACTCGGACAGCCCGCCAAGCGACCACCAAAGACGGGCTTCGTCCTGGACAAGGCGCGGAGGGATCTGGCCTATTCTCCCCGAGGCTTCGAAGCAGGCTTGGCTGTGCTGCGCGACCAACTCGCTGGTTAACAAGCGGTGATCCGCAGGTGCTTTCAGTTTTTTCCGATCGAAGGGATCCAGTAGAATTGTATCGGTGTCGGCTTGACCTCTCCCGCAGGTCGCTTTCTGCACGGTTCTTCGCCATCAACCGCCGAACGCCTCTCCCCGCTAGGCACAATCGCAACGATCAAGCTCCGGTCCGGCCGGGTCTTGGCTGCACGTGGTGCTCATGGGGAGTCAGCGTCAAAGCTCATCGATCAAGGAGCGGATCAAGGATCTGCTCGATCTACATCGCGAGGAGCGACGAGGAACGCTTTGGCTTATGGGTGTCCTACTGCTTCTCGCAGGTTGGGTCGTTTACGAGCAATGGCTTAGGCCGCCGAAGGAGTTCGACCTGGCGCAACAACGCGCGCGGATAGAGGCATGGGTGGCATTACGATCGGGAACCCAGGCGGATAGCGTACCGCAGAAGCTCTTCCCCTTCGATCCCAATTCCATCGGTCGCGACGAGTGGCGTGCCTTGGGCTTGACCGACCGACAGATCGATGGGGTGGAGCGCTACCAGAACAAGGGCGGCCGCTTTCGGACCAAGAAGGACCTCGGGCGCATGTACAGCATCCGACCAGAGCAGTACGCTGCGCTGGAGCCCTACATCCTTTTGCCAGATTCGATCGTTCGTGGGAATACCGTCAAGAAGGAGCGGAAACAGCAGTGGGCTGATCAAGGATCGCATGAAGCATCAGCGCCAACGATCCGGGAACGAACCAGTTATGCGCCGCGTGCGGTACGATCGGTGGAGGTGAACGCCGCCGACACCACCGCGCTGATCGCGTTGCCCGGCATCGGTCCGGCTTTCGCTCGGGGGATCGTGAAGTACAGGGACCTGCTCGGCGGCTTCGTGTCGTTGGACCAACTGGGTGAGGTGTTCGTGCTCAGGGACAAGCCCGATGCCGTCTTGAAGTTGAAGGAATTCCTGATCCTCGATACCCTGGCCGTGCGGCGCATCCCGATCAATACCTGCACGGTGGAGGAACTTGCGGCGCATCCCTATGTGCGGTGGAAGATCGCCAAGCCACTGGTCGCGTACCGCCAGCAACATGGTCCGTTCCGCTCTGTGGCCGATATCAAAGGCTGCGCGGCGGTGGGTGAAGAGGTCTTCCGTAAACTTGCACCCTACCTCTCCGTGGAGTGACCGAACTCGAGAACAGGCTGAAGGCCACCATCCGTGCCGTTCCGGATTTCCCGAAACCCGGTATCCTGTTCCGCGACATCACCCCGGTGTTGGAGGATTCCAGCTTGTGTAACGCCGCATTGGATGGTTTCCGACTAGCCTTGGCCGATCGGCGCATCGATGCCATCGCCGGTATCGAGAGCCGTGGCTTCCTCTTCGGCATGCCCCTGGCCATGGCCTTGAACATCCCCTTCGTCACCGTGCGGAAGAAGGGCAAGTTGCCGTGGAAGACCGTAAGCCACAAGTACGACCTCGAATACGGCAGCGCCGAGGTGGAGATGCACGTGGATAGTGTGAAGCCCGGCATGCGCGTGATGGTACACGATGACCTGCTCGCGACCGGCGGTACCGCAGCGGCAGCCGCTGAACTCATTCAAAAGCAAGGCGGCACGGTAGCCGCTTTCAGTTTCCTCATCGAACTTTCCTTCCTCAACGGCATGGACCGCCTGAAGCCCTATGGCGCGGATGTGGTCCGGCTTGTCACCTACTGAACGAACCTTAGCCGTTTTCCGGCGTTCACTCCACGATGGAATTCACCCGTACCGAGAACCAGACGATGATCGCGCAAAGCGTGCGCGACCTGTGCGAACGCGAAGTGCGCCCCAACGTGATGGAGTGGGACGAAAGCCAGCACTTCCCCAAGGAGCTCTTCACCAAGCACTTCGGTCCGGCGGGCATGTTGGGTGTGTTCGTGCCCGAGGAATATGGCGGGTCGGGTCTAGGCTACCACGAGTATGTGGAGACCATCGTGGAGGTGGCCCGCATCTGTGGAAGCATCGGCCTGAGCGTGGCCGCGCACAACAGCCTCTGCACCGGGCACATCAACTACTTCGGTAACCACGAGCAGAAGACCAAGTGGCTCACCAAACTGGCCACCGGTGAATGGCTGGGAGCCTGGGCGCTCACAGAACCCAACACGGGGAGCGACGCCATGCGCATGAAGTGCACGGCCCGCAAGGAAGGGAAGGAATGGGTGCTGAACGGTACCAAGTGCTGGATCACCCATGGCAAGAGCAGCGACGTGGTGGTGGCCATCGTGCGCACCGGCGAGTTGGGCGA
>JAEUTC010000126.1 GCA_016787985.1 Flavobacteriales bacterium
TTCGGCATCGCGGTGGATCCCGATGTGGACCGGCTCGCGCTCGTGTGCGAGGACGGTTCGCTCTTCGGGGAGGAATACACCTTGGTGGCCTGCGCCGACCATGTGCTGGCGCATCGCCCGGGCGATACGGTCAGCAACCTCAGCAGCACGCGTGCGCTGAACGACATCGCTGAACGCCATGGCCGGAAACGCCATGCCAGCGCGGTGGGCGAGGTGAATGTGGTCACCCTGATGAAGGAGGTGAACGCTCCCATCGGTGGGGAGGGTAACGGCGGCGTCATCCTGAGCGAACTGCATTACGGCCGCGATGCCCTGGCCGGTATCGCTCTCTTCCTGACCCTGCTGGCCAAGAGTGGGAAGTCGTGCCTGGAATTGCGGAAGAGCTACCCGGACTACTTCATCAGCAAGAACAAGATCGAATTGCAGCCGGGCATGGATGTGCAGGCCTTGGTGGATGCCATGCAAGAGAAGTACCGCGGCGAACCGCACAGCGTGGTGGACGGCCTGCGCATCGAGTTCGGCAACACCTGGGTACACCTGCGCCGAAGCAATACCGAACCGATCATCCGGGTGTACGCCGAAGCGCCCAGCATGGCCCAAGCCGATGAGTTGGCGCACAGGATACTGAGCGAGCTGAAGGAGTTGGCCGGTGGGGTGAAGGCGTCCTAGTATTTTTGCCGACCAGTGAAGGTGCTTGGTCGTTGGTGGCAGTTGTCCGTACTGCTATCTGACAACTGACAACTACGAACTGAACTCCCTCATGACCAAAGTCTATTTCGACAACGCCGCCACTACGCCCATGGCCCCCGAGGTTCTCGAGGCCATGCTGCCCTACATGCGTGAGCACTTCGGCAACCCATCGGCCATCCATGCCTTTGGCCGCAAGACGCGTGCGGCCGTGGAGCAAGCCCGCAGGCAGGTAGCAGCGGTGTTGAACTGCACGCCAGGTGAGATCATCTTCACCAGTGGTGGTACCGAGGCGGACAACATGGCCATCAACGGTGCCGTCAGGGACCTCGGGGTGAAGCACATCATCACCAGTCGAATCGAACACCACGCCGTGGAGTACACCGCCGAGCACATCGGCAAGCAGGGTGGGGCTCAGGTGCATTGGGTGCGCCTGCAAGCCGACGGCAAGCCCGATCTGGCACATTTGGAAGAACTCCTGAGCGCCACAAAAGGGCAGGGTGTGCTGGTCTCCTTCATGCATGCCAACAACGAGATCGGCACGCGCATCGACTTGGAGATCATCGGTTCACTTTGTCGTCGTTACGGCGCGCTCTTCCATAGTGATACCGTGCAGACCATGGGCCACTACCGCTTCGATCTGGAGAAGCTGCCCGTGGATCTCATCACCTGTGCAGCCCATAAATTCCACGGGCCCAAAGGCATCGGTTTCCTGTACATGCGTAGCGGTATCGGCCTCAAGCCCATGATCATCGGTGGCTCCCAAGAACGCAACATGCGCGCAGGTACGGAGAACATCTACGGCATCGTCGGTTTGGCCAAGGCCATGGAACTGGCCTACACCGATCTGGAAGACCATCAGCGCCACGTACAAGGCTTAAAGGACCTGATGAAGCAACGCCTGCTGGAGGAATTACCAGGCGTCGGCTTCAATGGCGATACAAGCAGCGAAGCACTTTACACCGTCCTCAGCGTGCGTTTCCCCGATGACGGCAAGAGCGAGATGCTGATCTACAACCTCGACATCGAGGGCATCGCTTGCAGTGGCGGCAGTGCCTGTAGCAGCGG
>JAEUTC010000143.1 GCA_016787985.1 Flavobacteriales bacterium
GGCCAAGCGCGCTGGTGGCGCCCGCAAAGAGGGAGCCGCTGGTGGCAGCAACGCCTCGGTGAAGAGCGTGAACGAGAAAGTGGAGAAGAGCACCTTGGGCGACCTCAGCGTACTGAGCAACCTCAAGAGCCAGATGGAGAACAAGGAGCGCGGCGGCAAAGACGCCGACAGCGCCGAGTAAGCTCCGCTAACGACAACGATCGAAGCCCGGTCCCGCAAGGTGACCGGGCTTCGGCGTTCTGGTAATACGATGAGTTCTGGTCATATCGCTCACCGAGCGTCGAACCAATCTGACCACTTCTCTCCCCTCTTAGTGGTCGCCTTGATACCATGTTGCTTGCAAGCCTGGAGCATTAAAAACCCAAGGTGGGAGGGGGCTCCATGAATTGGACTTGATCCTCAGTCGTAAGGTGCATCTGGTTTAAAACGAGCAGCTCTTCATCGCCGTGGGTGGTTCTGATGCGCAAGGCTGCGATCAATGCAAATTGGGGGTAAAAAGCATTGCGGCCGGATGTATTCGGTACAACGGTCCATAGTCGAAGTTCTCGGAGCGAGTTCCACTGTATCCGCTCCATGCGATCACCACGCTTGATGGTCATAGCTTCGTCGCCAAGAGTCAGCATTCCCGTGGTGCGCCACCGATAGAACTTACGCCTTATCCGCTGTTCGAACATGATCATCAAGAGTAGTGGGAGCGCAAGCCAAATGGGCTGAAGTTTGGTTGCCAGGTACGCCCACAGAAGTAGTCCAGCAGAGGCGAACAAGAAGAACCAAAAGGAGGATGCTCGGGGACTACGGGTCATCTCCACGATCTCATACTTCGGAATAACCGCCCCCTTGGAGAAATCGGCCAATGAACGTTTCATCGATGGGGCACCAAGGTGTTCAAGCAAATATGGCACATTGAATGAGGACGCGATGTGGTCTTCCTCCTAATGAAGCAAGACACACCGTCACAAACAACAGACTCTTTTCGGGTCTCCATTCATCCAAGTGGGTATCATCCAAGCCGGTATCTTCGCCACCGATGTCCTCCATCCCTCTGCTCACGAGCAAGGCCTTTGGGCTTACGGTAGAGCGGCTGTGCTACCAGCTGATCGAGGACCACGGGGCGTTGGAAGGACTCGCGCTCATCGGTCTACAACCACGCGGCATCCTCCTGGCGCGTCGGCTCCGCAGCGAGTTGGATCGCATACTGGGTAAGGAGCATCTGCGATACGGCGAGTTGGACATCACCTTCCACCGCGACGACTTCAGGCACCGGAGTTCCTTACCACAGCCCAGCGCCACCCAACTGGACTTTTCCTTGGACGACCGCAAGGTGGTGCTGGTGGACGACGTGTTGTACACGGGCCGCACCATCCGGGCAGGACTCGATGCCATGCTCGCTTTCGGGCGCCCGGCCAGTGTGCAACTGTTGGTGTTGATCGATCGGCGCTTCAGTCGGGAACTGCCGATACAGCCGGACTATGTAGGGCGCTGGGTGGATAGCATCGGCGAACAGCGGGTCACTGTGCAATGGAAGGAGACGGACGGCACGGATCAAGTGTTGTTGCACGGCACGGGTACCGAAGGACGTGAACCAAGCAGCCTGGCCCAAGGCACATCTGCGGACCGATGAACACCACGGCACAGAGCGAACAGTTGAGCGTGGAGCACCTGCTCGGCATCAAGGAACTCACCGCCGCGGACATCGAACTCATCTTCCGCACGGCCGATGGCTTCAAGGAAGTGCTGAACCGGCCGATCAAGAAAGTGCCATCGTTGCGCGACCTCACCATCGCCAACCTCTTCTTCGAAAGCAGCACACGCACGCGGGTGAGCTTCGAGCTGGCCCAGAAGCGCCTCAGCGCCGACGTGGTCAACTTCAGTTCCTCCGGCAGCAGCGTAAGCAAGGGTGAGACCCTGGTGGACACGGTGAACAACATCCTGGCCATGAAGGTGGACATGGTGGTGATGCGGCACCCGGACCCCGGAGCGGCCGTCTTCCTCAGCCGACATGTGGATGCCCGCATCGTGAACGCCGGCGACGGCACGCACGAACATCCCACGCAGGCCCTGCTCGATGCGTACAGCATCCGCGAAAAGCTCGGCAAGGTCAAAGGGGTGAAGGTGCTCATAGTGGGCGACATCCTTCATTCGCGTGTCGCGCTCAGCAACATCTTCTGCTTGCAGAAACTCGGTGCCGAGGTGATGCTGTGTGGCCCCCAGACGCTGATGCCGCGCTACATCGACACCCTGGGCGTGCGGGTGGAACCCGATCTGGACAAAGCCCTGAAGTGGTGCGATGTGGCCAACATGCTCCGCATCCAGCTGGAGCGGCAAGGCGGCGATGGCGTGGCCAACTTCCCGAGCTTGCGCGAATACGCCATGCGCTACGGCTTGGACCTGGAGCGCTACAAGCGTTCCCGCGATGCTGCGGGAGGGAAGGAGATCGTCATCATGCATCCGGGGCCCATCAACCGTGGGGTGGAGGTCACCAGCCAGGTGGCCGACCATGCCAATAGCATCATCCTGGACCAGGTGGAGAACGGTGTGGCCATCCGAATGGCGGTGCTTTATCTCCTGGCAGCGCGTATCCCACGCACGGCTGTTTGAAACTCTGAAGGAAGAGAATACCATCCCCCATCCAAGGGTGTGCCTATATTTGGCGTGAAGCCACCCCAAGGACCATGAACTTCACCATCGAAGACAAAGGCCGGTACACGCTCGTCACGAGCAACGTGGACAAGCTGGACACCACGTGCGCACCCGAACTCAAGAGCGAACTGGTGTACCTCAACAAGACCAACGTCCGCAACGTCATCATCGACCTCAGCGCCACCCGGTATTGTGATTCCAGCGGGCTCAGTGCTTTGCTGGTGGCCAACCGCTTGTGCAAGAGCGTGAACGGCACCCTGGTGGTGTGCGGCCTGCAAGAACCGGTACAGAAGTTGGTACAGATCTCGCAGCTCGAGAGCGTGCTTTCGATCACTCCCACACCGGCCGAGGCGGTGGACTTGCTCTACATGGAGGAGATCGAGAAGGACGTCAACAAGGAATGACCACATGAAGAAACTCCTACTCCTCTCCACCTTCGCGATCACAGGAACGCTGGCCTCGGCGCAGTGCACACCTGATCCGCTTTACGCCGACAGTGTTTTCGGTGTGTGGCCTGATACCACGGAGAACTTCATGCCGGGTATGGTCGGGGTGTTCTACAGCGACACCTTGAACCTCATCGTACCCGCGAACGCCAGCCAGATCCCGTCGGATCCACCACTGCCACCTTTGACCTTGGATAGCATCCAGTTGCTCAGCGTGGATGGTCTTCCTCCCGGTATCACGGTCACCTGCAACTCGCAAACACCGGCGGCGTGCACCTATCTGCCGACCCAACTGGGCTGCGGCCTGATCCAGGGGACCCCGACCGCAACGGGGACCTTCCCGATCGAACTGAACGTGCGGGGCTGGTCCACCATCAACATCGTGGTGCCCTTCCCGGTCTCCCAGGACATCGCCTTCGGTGGGTACGAGATCGTCATCACGGACAACACGACATCCATCGTGAGCACAGCGAATGCGGGTTTGACCAACGTGCGCAACATCCCCAATCCGTTCGCATCGCGCACCATGATCGAGTTCAACGCCGGCAAGGCGGGTGAGGCGAGGATCCGGGTGTTCAACCTGGTGGGTGAGGAGATGTGGAATGAAGTGGTGCAGACCAAATTGGGCCAGAACCGTGTACCCTTCGATGGTGCACAGTTCCCAGCGGGCGTTTACCTCTACAAGATCGAATCCGGCTCCAACACGTTCACGGGTCGTATGGCCCTGCAGCGTTGAGAGCGAGTTGACCATTGATCGAAGGCCCCGGGAACGGGGCCTTCGTGTTCCCGGCCATGCACCGACCACCGTTCACCGTGACCACATTGGGTACTGGCGCTGCACTGCCGGCCCGTGGAAGGTACCCGACCTCGCAGCTCGTTCAAGTGAACGGGGCGTGGTACTTGGTGGATTGCGGCGAAGGCACCCAGGAACGACTGCGCTCGATCGGCTTCAACTTCCAACGGATCGGCCACATCTTCATCAGCCACCTTCATGGTGATCATTACCTCGGGCTCATGGGGCTCATCAGCTCCATGCACCTCATGGGCAGGCTCGTGCCACTGACGGTGCATGGCCCTCCTGACCTGAAGCCCATCATCGACATGCAGCTGCGGGCTTCGGGTACCTACCTCCGCTATCCGTTCCATTTTCAAGCGACGGCGCCCGTGAGCGGCGAAGTGCTGCTGGAGGACGATAGGGTCACCGTTTCATCCCTGGCCCTGCAACACCGCATCCCGTGCACCGGCTTCGTCTTTCGTGAGCGCCAGGGGCCGAGGTTATTGAAACCCGATCGGGTGGTGGAGATCCCCACGTTCAAGCGCACAGCCGTGAAGAACGGCGAGGATCTGGTGTTCCCTGACGGTCGGCGCGTCAGCAATGCTGAGCTGACCTTGGAGCCACTGCGCCCGAGGAGTTACGCCTACTGTTCGGATACCGCCTACGCGCCGGAACTACTGCCCTTCCTACGTGGAGTGGACCTGCTCTACCACGAATCCACCTTCACTGCAGCGATGGCCGCACGTGCGAAAGAGACGATGCATAGCACGGCGAGCCAGGCGGCCACCATCGCGCGCGATGCGGTTGTGGGGAAGTTGCTCCTGGGGCATTTCAGTTCGCGGTACAAGAGCGTTGACGTGTTGCTGGACGAGGCACGTGCTGTATTCCCCAACACCGTGCTGGCTTCGGAAGGCGCCGAGTTCCCCATACCGGGGTGAACATCTTTTTTGCCGCAAGAACGATCCGTGGATAGCTTTGCGCCTTGTTAAGAATAATTCTAAACAAGGATGATCGTACGAACCCTCATCGCGGACCACAGTGAACTGGCCTTGATCGGCCTGCGCACCATATTGTCCGAGGCGGGCCGTGTGCAGTTGGTGGGTGTCGCAAGGGATGCGGTGGCGATGGAGGCCATGATCGTGCGCCACAAGCCCCACGTGGTCTTGCTGGACCATACGGCAGAAGGCTTCGGCCCCAAGGCCATTCGGGAAGGGCTGAAGCGTTCCCGCACCACCAAGTTCGTCAGCATCACCACTGATCCCTCCACGGCCACACTCATGGCGGCCATCCGTGCAGGGGTTACCAGCTACATCCGCAAGGACTGCGACGTGCAGGAGATCATCGATTCCGTTACCCACACGGCCGACGGGCAGAAATTCTTCTGCGGCAAAGTGCTGGATGTGCTCCGCAAGGCCTCCTTCGATGTGGAGCGCTTCCTGGAGGAACCCTTGAGCTGTGCCCCAATGGTGCTTAGCGACCGCGAATGCCAGGTGATCACCCTGATCGCGGAAGGCAAGTCGTACACCCGGATCGCCGAGGAGCTTCACCTCAGCGCGCACACGGTCATCGCCCACCGCCGCAACATCATGCAGAAGTTGGGCGTGAACAATACGGCTGCTGTTGTGCTCTACGCCGTGAAGAACGGTTTCATCAGTCCCAACAAGTTCCTGTTCGATCGCACCGCCTGATGCGCCTGCTTCAGCCGCTCAAGGCCGATATCTTGCGGCATGGCGGAGGTGATCGGTGAGATAGGCGGTTCGTCGTCACGGTGGGCTGTGCTCCTTCATGATGGCTCCGTGCACACGTGGCCGTCCAAAGGCCAACGCTGGCCGGGCTTCAACCCTTTGAGCGGTGATGGTGCTTCTTTCTCCGCCGCGCTTCATGATCTGATCACGACCGTACAGCCGGAAGCATTGGATGCCACTGCCATTCACATCTATGGCGCCGGTTGCGGCTCCGAAGAGCGCCGGGTGCGCATGCGTGCGGCCATAGCAGGTGTTTGGCCCGATGCCGCCATCCAGGTGGAATCTGATCTGATGGGGGCGGCCTTGGGTCTGTGCGGAAAGGGGGGCGGCTTGGTCCTCATCCTCGGTACGGGCATGAATGCCGGCCACTTCGATGGAGAGCGGCTGCATTGCCCCATGCCCTCGCTGGGTTACTTACTCGGCGATGAGGCCAGCGGTGCAGACATCGGAAGGCACTTGTTGCAGGATGCCTACTACCGGCGGATCCCTGAAGAGGTCTCGCTCCGCATCTTCGGCGAAGCGCCACCGACACTGTCCGAAGTGCTGGCGCGGATCCACCAAGCGCCCCATCCGGCCCGTGAATTGGCGGCCTTCACGGCGTTGTTGGCGCCCCATCTGCATGAGCCCTATGTGCGGGATCTGATCCAAGGACGCTTCCACGCGCTGGCCGAACTGCTCACGGGTTTCTTCCGACCGGACCAGGTCACCGAGGTGTATGCCACCGGTTCCGTGGCCTATGGGTTCCGGGAATTGCTGACGGAGACCTTGCTCGATCGAGGCATGACGCTCACCGTCGTGGAGCCTGATCCCCTGTTGGGCTTGGCGGAGCACCACCGGCAACGAGCGTGGTGATCCGCGCGCTCCCCTGTACCAGTTCCTGAAGCCGTTGGAAGGCCATGCGGTTCTCCTCCGAGTGGATGCTTCGCAGCACACGGGCTCGTTCCACGGCGGTGAGGTGCCAGCTCAACGAGATCTGTTCATCGTCGGAATGCCGCAGTTGGATGTCGATGATCTCCATGGGGAAATCGGTCCAGGCCGTGGCCTGCCGCAGCATGAAGTCGTAGTCCTGGTCCTGCACACGCACCACGTTGTCGTACACACTACCCAGCGGATCGAGCACGCGGCCCACGAGGGATGAATTGCTGGACTTCACGTCGAGTTCTTTCTGGGTATCGCGTAGTTGGATCACCACCACACCGCTGGTGTTCGCTTCGATCCAATCGCGGAAAGTGTGGAGGAAGGCCAACGAGATACGATAGCCGTAGTTATCGCGCAGCCCGGCGTCCATCACGCGCATCGGTGGTACGCTGGGAAGCGAGACGAGCGGGGTGATGTACGGGAAGGTGGCGTTCATCCGCAGTGCGCTGGTGAGCTTGAGTTCCCCGGCATCCTGGTCCTGGAACATGCGCTGGAACTCGATGGCTTCGGGTTGACCGGTACTCTTGAGTTGCCCGGCAGAAGCGATGCTGGTCAGGAAGGCCATGGGTTGCGCAGCGATGACCAATCGGCGACCATCGTTGATGGAAGCAGGAGCCATGGCGAGCAGCGGGATGCGTGCCTCACGCTCCGGTTCAACCAGATCGTTCAACCGGACATCCAGCAAGCCGCGGGTGTTCTCGTTCAACCGGCGCTCGAAGGTGTACCCGCGGTCCAACGTATAGGATAGCCCACGGTCCTCCACACGCCGGTAGCGCACGAACATATCGTTGGTCACGAAGCTGAACGCAAGGGGGTTCAGCATATCGGTGGAGACCTCATCGAGTATCCTCAGATCATTCGGGTCGTGGTCGAGACCCTGCTGGCGGGCCAGATAGAGCTGTCTGTAGTAGGCGGCACCGATCAGGCCACCGGAGGATCCGGTCATCAGTGCGGTACGTTCCATCAACGCGCCACCGAGTAGGCTATCCGCATGCTGCAAGCACCGCAAGGTCCACAGCGTCGCCCGGAGACCACCACCGCTGGTATTGATGAGGATCAACGGTGGCTTCTGGCCCGTGGCGGTGAGACCTTGGTTGTCCTGCTTCCACAGCTCCAGGGTCTTCAACGTGGCTTGTGCATCCGACTTGGCGGCCAAAGTATCGGTGGCCATGGCGTGGATGGTGGGTCGGTCGTAGATGGCGGGCTCCACGGTGTAATCCAAGCCATAGGCATGGTTGTCGTAGAAGAACCGATCGGTGTATTGGCTCAGCAGGTTCACCCCGATGATGATCCCGATGATCACCGTGCCCGTCCACCCCTGCAGCCAGCTGAAGAGCGCACTGATGACCATGATCAGCATGGTGAGCAAGAGGAATACACTGGCCCCGGCGGGGATGGCGAAGAACCGGAACTCGCTGAAGGCGCCGAGCGCGATGAAGCTGAGGACGAGGACCACTTCGAAGATGGCACCGTTGATGTGGTTCTGCCAGAGCACATCGCGCAGCAACTCCTTGTCGTAGTGCGCGCTGCTGCGTGCGAGCATGATGCGCAGGCGCGGGGTGAGGTAGCTCTCCACGCGCCACTTCTCCGAACGTTGCTGGCGTTTCAGCCAACGCATGGCTTTGCGCTGCTCCACCTTGCGCTGCGGCGGTGCATCGTGCTGCGGGCCGATGATGTCCACCAGGGGTTCCACGGGTCGGTAGTGCTCCGCATCGCTGCCGAGCATCTTGATGATATCGGTGTTGGTTCGGGTGAAGTAGAGGAGGGCCAGGGCCAGGAAGAGCAGGATGCCGAAGAGGAATCCGGCGAGGTGGATGATGATGGACGGCGCTGAGATGAGCTCCTTCGTGTACTGGAAGCGTGCCGAGCAGACCAGGAAGGTGGCGATGAAGAGCCCGGGGATGAGGGCGTTGTTGATGTTGAATTTCAGGAAGGGCCGGGCGATGGTGGCGATGAAGGGGAAGCGGTAGCCATGCATCGCATAGCTGTACAGGTTGAAGGCGGTGATGAAGCCCCCAAGCGCGAAACCCGTGATGGCGTAGGACATGAAGCCGACCTGGCCGAAGTACTCGGGATACAGGAAGAGGTACGGGATGCCATACTTCACACCCACGCTCTCGGTGATGTAGCCGAAGAGCAGCAGCCAGGTGAACAGCAGCAGGTGGTTCTTCTTCACGTGCAGCACAAGGAGCTGCACCGGAAAGAAGTAGAAGATCCTTCGGCTGAACTTGCGGTATGTGCTGCGGGCACCCAAGGGGCGGTCTTCGTTGGCGTGCACGACGTGCGCACGTCAATTATACGCCGAAGGTGCCCCGAGTGTTGTCCGGTCACACTTTGGCCAGGGTCAAGGCCATCACTTCGGCCTCCAGCACATCGGCTTGGGCCTTGAGCGCCTCCGCCTTCGCGAGCACCTCGGTCTTGAAGGCCGCATCGTCCAATCCGGCGCAATTGATGCGGACATTGAGGTAGCCACCCAGGGCTCCCGTACGGGCGCAAAGGGCTCCAACGCCGGCATCGCTCACACTGGCGGGCAGGCCTTTTTCGGCCATGGCTTTCATCAGGGCCATGCTCTCCACACACACTTCCATGGTGCGCAAGGGGGTCAGGATCGCGCCTTTGGTGGCTTCGGTCATGGCGCCTTTGCGTGCGGCCTTTTCAGCGTCGCTTCCTTTCGGCAGACCCATGGCGGCCATGATGCGGTCGAAGGCACGCGTGTCCTCGTCCACCAGGAACAAAAGCTCGTTCCGCAGTTTTTCTCCCACCACGGCCCAATCGCTGAACTCCTTCCAACGGTCGTCCCAGCCGCGTTTATGGGCGCTGAGGTTGGCCACCATGGCACCGAGCGAAACGCCGAGCGCGCCGACGTACGCGGCCACGGAGCCGCCACCGGGAGCCGGGCTTTCTCCCGCGGTCTCTTCGCTGAAGCGCTTCAGGTCCATGCGCACCAACCGCTCGGCGTTGGGCTCTTCCAGCATGTATTCGATCACCTTCTTCTGCGGATCGAAGGGGCCGAGATCATCCAGCCCCAACGACTTCACGGCGATCTTGATCTTCTCGCGTTCGCTGATGCCGAGGCTACGCTCTTGACGGGTCAGGTAGAAGTCGGCCGTATCCAGCAAGCTCTGCTTCGGGATCAAGCCGACCAGTTCGCTTCCGGTCACGCGGATGCCCCGGGCTTCCGCAGCCTTGCACGCTTCGTCGAAGGCGATGTGCACCGGCGTGACGGTTATATCGGTCAAGTTCAAGGAGAGCTGTGCGATGCCATACTCTTCGATGTACCAGCCGATGCCCTTCACCGCCTTCAGCTTGCCGGGTTCCTGTACTTCGGTGCCATCGGCCTGTTTCACCTTGCGGCCCGCTTCGCGGATGTCGAAGGCGATGGCGTTCGCGCGGCGCGTGCTGGTGCTGTTCAGGTTCACGTTATAGGCCACCAGGAAGTTGCGGGCACCGATGGCGATGGCGCCGCTGCGGGCCACGCTGTCGGTGAAGGCAGCGGGGCCGAAGTCGGGCTTCCACGCGGGGTCGGTCAGCTTCTTGGGCAGGCCTTCGTACTCGCCGCTGCGGTTGTTGGCCAGATTCCGGCGTTTCTCTTCGCTGGCCGCATTCTCGTAGAGGTAGACCGGGATGTTCAGCTCTCTCCCCACACGTTCTCCCAGCTGCTTCGCGAAGGCCGCGCATTCCTCCATGCTCACTCCGCTGATCGGCACCAGCGGGCACACATCGGTGGCGCCGAACCGCGGGTGCTCGCCCTTGTGTCCGCGCATGTCGATCAGCTCCTGCGCCTTCTTGATCAACCGGTAGGCGGCTTCGATCACGTGTTCCGGTTCTCCTACGAAGGTGATCACCGTGCGGTTCGTGGCTTTTCCGGGGTCCACGTCGAGTAGGCGCACACCTTCCACGGTCTCTACAACGGCGGCGATGGCATCGATCTTGGCACGGTCGCGGCCCTCGCTGATGTTGGGCACGCATTCGATCAAACGGCGGTTCATGGTCGGTGAATTGGGTACTGCACCGGAGTGCGGGCGGCAAAGCTAGGGGTCACGGTCGAGCGTTCCGGGGCTTACGGGAACAGCACGGTGACCAAGTTGTTCAGGGTGTGCAGCAAGACGGGGACCCAGATGGACCCGCTTCGCGCCCTAGCATACCCGAGCACCACGCCCATGGGCAGGATCAGCAGCATCACGGCCGGATCATATTGCATGTGCATCAGGGCGAACACCCCGGCGGTGAGGGCCACCGAGATGTTGTCATCGAACATGTGGCGAATGGAGCCGAAGAGGAGACCGCGCACCAGGAATTCTTCGAATACCGGAGCCACGATCCCCACACCGAGGATGAGCCATACCATGTTGGTGGTGCTGCCGATCACCTTCTGCATGAAATCGGTGCGGAAGGCTGGCGATAGGTAGGCGAGGAGCTCGATCATCAGCCCCAGCACGATGAAAACACCCAACCACAGCAGCACCTGTTTCCAGTGGGCCGCACGCAGCCCGAGGAATTGGGCCGTGAGACCCCGCTTCCACAAACGCACGGCTCCAACGATGAGCAAGGTGCAGATGGCCCCGCTCCAAATGGCTTCTTGAGCCACGAGATCGCCGTTGAACACCAAGTCGTTCATGCGCTCCTCCATACGCGGATCGGAGAGCAGGTCTAGCGAGAAGCCCTCGCTCATCAGGTCGGGCGAGTGGCGAAGGACGCCGCCGATGAAGACGCTGGATTGGATCAGGAAGAAGACCATGATCACCACCCCGAAGAGCGACACCCCCATGGCGAACTCCAGCCCTGGGGGGCGCACGATGGTGGGCTGGGGTCCCTCGGAGGATCGCTGATCAGGACCGGACGGAAGTTCCATCGATGAGGACGGTGTCGATATGGTCGTTGCCGAACGCGTAAGGAAGATACGCGAGCGAAGGTACCTCCTTCGTGATGATCAAGCTGGCGCGCTTACCAACGGTGATACTGCCGAGTTCGTCCGCCAGTCGCATGGCCGCGGCGCTGTTCAGGGTCATGGCATTGATGGCTTCCTCCGGCAGCATGCGGGCTTGGATACAGGCGAGCGAGAGCACGAAGTTCATGTTCCCGCTGGGCGTGGTACCGGGGTTGAAGTCCGTGGCCAAGGCGACGGGGATATCGCGCTGCATCAGTTCCCGGGCCGGACCGTAGGGGATGCGGATGAAGAAGGAACAGGAGGGAAGCAGGGTGGGTATCGGTGCTGCATCATCCCCCAGTGCATAGGACTCGGCCAGCGCTTCGATATCCGCTTCGCTCATCACCTCCAGGTGATCCACGCTCAACGCATGGTGCTTGATCGCCGCTTGGATGCCACCGATGCTGGTGAATTGGTTCACGTGCACCTTGCCTGACATTCCTTTCGCTGCACCGGCTTCGAGGATGCGTTCCAACTCGGCCACGGTGAAGTAGTTCGTTTCGCAGAACACGTCGATGAAGTCGGCCAGGCCTTCGGCTTCCACCTGCGGAAGCAGCTCGTTCAAGATCAGGTCCAGGTAGGCGGAACGATCCTCCTTGAACTCAACGGGAAGTGCGTGCGCCGCGAGCAAAGTGGTCTTGATCCGCAAGGGCAGCGCGTTCTTCAGCCGTTTCGCCACACGCAACATCTTCAGTTCGCTCTCCACCGTGAGGCCATAGCCGCTCTTGATCTCCACGGCCACCGTGCCTTGGCGCATCATCGAGCGAAGTCTGGCTTCCGCTTTCAAGAAGAGTTCATCCTCGCTCATCGCCCGCAGCTTGGCCGCGCTGTTCAGGATACCACCACCGCGAGCGGCGATCTCGTGGTACGTGAGGCCGTTGATCTTATCCACGAACTCTTCTTCGCGGGGGGCGGCATGGATGGTGTGGGTGTGCGGATCACACCAGCCCGGAAGGACGTACCGGCCGGTGGCATCGATCACCTCCGCATCAACGAAGTCACCCGCCTTGTCGAAGGTGCTCATCGGCCCGAATGCCGCGATGCGCCCGTCTTCGGCCAGGAGCCAGCCATTCGCGATGGCTGGTAGCTCGGCCATGGACCTTCCGCGCACCAGACGCTGGCCTTCGGGACGGATCCCGACAAGGGCTTTGGCGTTCTTGATCAGCAGGCGGCGCATGTGGGGCAAAGAAAGCCGATCGCAGCCGTGCAAAGCCCCATTCTTCCTAACGATCCATTGGTGGATCCACGGTCTTTCGTTCCACGGGCATCCGCTACCAGTGGGCCTACTTTTGTACCCAGCTTCGGCCACCGGCCAAGCGATCCACATGCCCGGCAATTCTTTCGGACAGATCTTCCGGCTGACCACCTTCGGCGAGAGCCATGGGGTGGGCATCGGCGGCGTGTTGGATGGATGCCCGGCCGGGTTGAACCTGGATCTGCACGCCGTCCAAGTGGAACTCGATCGACGCCGACCCGGAAGTACATCACTTGGTACGACACGGAACGAATCGGATAAGGTGGAATTCCTGAGCGGCATCCTTGATGGGGTCACCTTGGGCACGCCCATCGCCTTCGTGCTGCGCAACACCGACGCACGGAGCAAGGACTACGAGGCCATGAAGGACATCTACCGACCAGGGCACGCTGACTGGACGTGGGAGGAGAAGTTCGGGTTGCGCGATCATCGCGGTGGTGGTCGAAGCAGTGCGCGCGAAACGGCTGCGCGCGTGGTGGGTGGCGCCATCGCACGACAATTGCTGGCCTCGCTCGGCATCCGTGTGAACGGCTACGTACAACAGGTCGGAGCGACTTCGACGACCAAGCCCTACAACGAACTTGATCTCGACTCCGTGTGGAACAACGCCGTGCGCACGGCTGATCCCGCAGCGGTGGGCCCGATGACCGCCTTGATCGAGGCCGTGCGTGCCGAGGGCGATTCCATCGGGGGCGTTGTTTCCTGCGTGGTGCGCGATGTGCCGTTGGGGCTGGGCGAACCGGTGTTCGATCGGCTGGAGGCTGACCTCGCGAAGGCCATGCTCTCCATCAACGCCACCAAAGGATTCGAGATCGGTGATGGCTTCGCGGCCGCTGCGGCGCGCGGATCGGAGCACAATGACACGTACACCTTCGGCACCCGCAAGCTGAATACACCAGAATTCGGTGCGGAGGTGCGGGTGGAGGAAGGTGCGATACGTACCACCACCAACCACGGTGGCGGCACCTTGGGTGGCATCAGCAACGGAGAGGACATCTGGTTCCGCGTAGCCTTCAAACCACCGGCCACCATCGCCAAGGCGCAGCGAACCGTTGACCGCTCGGGCAACCCCGTGGTGCTTGAAGCCCAAGGAAGGCACGATCCTTGCGTAGTACCGCGCGCGGTGCCCATCGTGGAAGCCATGACCTGCATCGTACTCGCCGACCATCTCCTCAGGAACCGAACCGCACGGGCGCACGTTGGAGCGCCCCAATCATCTTGACCATGGCAAAGTGGACCAAACGCATCCTGCTCACACTGGGCATCCTCATCGTCCTCATCCTCGGTGCGGCCATCCTCATCCCCATCCTGTTCAAAGACAAGATCGAAGCGGCGGTGAAGAAGGAGGTCAACAACAACATCAACGCTGTGGTGGATTGGGGCGACTGGGACCTCACGATCCTCAGGAGCTTCCCGGACCTCACCGTCACCATCGAGAATGTGAAGGTGAGCAACGTGGCTCCCTTCGAAGGCATCGATCTTGCGCGGATCGGTTCGCTCACGGCCACGGTGGACATCAAGAGCGTCTTCGGGGATAAGATCGACATCAAGCGCATCGGGCTGGTGAAGCCGTACATCCATGTGAAGGTGTTGGAGGACGGAACGGCCAACTGGGACATCGCCAAAGCGGACAGCACCGCCACGGAACAAGCGCCGGAAGACACGGCCAGCGCGTTCAATATCGGCTTGCGCGAGTACTGGATCGAGGACGGCACCTTGATCTACGACGACGCCTCACTTACGTATTACATGGACCTGAAAGGCCTGCAACACCGCGGGAATGGCGACTTCACGCAAGACCTCTTCACGTTGAACACCACCACTCATGCTGATACGGCCAACGTGGTCTTCGATGGGGTGAAGTACCTCAAGAACGTGAAGGCGGATATCAAGGCCGATCTGGACATGGACATGGCCAACATGAAGTTCACCTTCAAGGAGAACGAAGCGGCCATCAACCAGCTCGTGCTCGGCTTCGATGGCTGGCTGGCCATGCCAGGTGATGATATGGACATGGACCTGAAGTGGGATGCGAAGAAGACGGACTTCGGCACTTTGCTCTCCCTCGTGCCCGCCGAGTTCGCATCCGACCTCACCGGCGTGCAAATGAGCGGCAAGGCCGGGTTCAGTGGATATGTGAAAGGCATCTACAACGACAACACCATGCCCGCTTTCGGCGTGAAGGTGGATGTGGATAAAGGCCGTTTCAAGTATCCCGATCTACCGAGCAGCGTTGAAGACATCTACGTGGACCTGAACATCGCCAGTCCGCAGGGGAACGACATGGACAAGATGGTGGTGGACCTCAAGCGCTTCGCCATGAAGATGGCTGGCAATCCGGTGGAGGCTCGCATGTACCTGACCACACCGATGAGCGACCCCAACGTGGACGCTGAGCTGAAAGCGAACATGGACCTCGCCAGCGTGAAGACGGTGGTACCGATGAAGGAAGAACTGAAAGGCAACCTCACCGCCGATGTGCGGATGAAAGGCCGCATGAGCGATGTGGAGAAGGGCAACTACGACAAGTTCCAAGCGGACGGACGGTTGATCCTGCTCGGCATGAACTACGTGAGCGATTCACTGCCGCCGGTGGGCATCAACAGCCTTTACTTCGACTTCAGCCCGCGTTTCCTGGCGCTCACGAGCTTCGATGGTAGCGTGGGCAGTAGCAACATCCAGGCGAAGGGTCGTATGGACAACTACATCCAGTGGTGGTTGAAAGACAGCACGCTCGTGGGCAGCTTCGACCTCACCGCCAACAAGTTCGACTTGAACGAGCTCATGGGCCCGTCAGCGCCGGAAGACACCACTGCGGCCGCGGCGGATACCACGGCCATGAGCGTGATCGAAGTGCCGGGCAACATCGACTTCCGCATGGGCATGGCCGTGAAGGAAGTGATCTACGACAACCTCAACCTTTCCAATGTACGTGGTGGGCTGCATGTGCATGATAAGCGGGTGGACTTGAAGGACGTCTTCTTCAACCTCTTCGAAGGCAGCGTGACCATGGCTGGTGGGTACGACACGAAGAACATCGCGAAACCGACCATCGATCTCACCTACGACGTGAAGGAGCTGGACATCGAGCAGACGGTGAAGTACATGGAGACCGTGCAGAAGATGGCACCGATCGCCAAGACCTGCAAAGGCAAGTTCAGCACCAACCTCAGCATGAAGGCGGATCTGGACCAGACCATGCAGCCGGACATGAACACCTTGACCGGTAGGGGCACCTTGCGCACCAAGAGCGTGCGTATAGAAGGGTTCCAGCCATTGGTCGACATCGCCAAAGCGTTGAAGTTGGATGGCATCAAGAACACCACCTTGAACGACGTGGTCTTCAACTACAAGTTCGAGGATGGCAAAATGATCACTGAGCCGTTCAATGTGAAGATCGACCGCATCAAAGCGAACGTGGGCGGAAGCACGGCTTTCGCGGATCAGGCCATCGATTATGACATGAAGGCGAAAGTGCCGAGCGACATGTTCGGCGCTGCGGCATCAACCGCGGTGGCTGGTCTGTTGGGCAAGGCGAACAGTGCGCTGGGTTCGAACTTCCAGGTTCCGGCGGAGTTGGACCTCACGGCCAAGATCACCGGTACCATCGACAAGCCGATCGTGAAACCCGTGTTCGCCGGTGGAACATCCAACGTGAAGGACGTGGTCGTTGCCGAGGTGAAGCAGGAGTTGAACGACCAGATCGACAAGGCGAAGGAAGAGGCCGTAGCACGTGCCCGCGAAGAAGCGGCGCGTTTGGTGGCCGAGGCACAAAAGCAGGCCGACGAGATCAAAGCGAAGGCCCGCTCGGAAGCCGCGCGCATCAAAGGCGAAGCGTACAAAGCTGCGGATGATGCCGTGGCCAAGGTGACCAACCCGTTGGCGAAGGTGGCCGCCCAAGCCGCAGCGAAGAAGGCCAAGGAAGAAGCGGACAAGAAGGAGAAACAAGCCGTGGCCGAAGCGGACAAACGTGCCGATGGCCTCGTGGAGACGGCGCGGAAGAAAGGCGATGACCTGATCGCCAAAGCCGAAGCGACGAACACAACGGTGAAATAGGGAAGAAGGGAACGGATAACCTGGATGCGAAGATCCCGTAACGTCGACCCTCGCATCCCGGCCTTGAGCCGGGAGGGTCGACCAGAACGTACTGTTGAGGATATGCGAATGATGAT
This sequence comes from Flavobacteriales bacterium, assembly GCA_016787985.1. Taxonomy (GTDB): domain Bacteria; phylum Bacteroidota; class Bacteroidia; order Flavobacteriales_F; family PHOS-HE28; genus PHOS-HE28. Next base: position 16,879 of record JAEUTC010000143.1, read on the forward strand.
CGACCGTTGTGCGATACTGATGGTGACGCTGATCGCGTCGGTGATGACCATTCAGGCCCAGGATGAAGCCTCCGATGATCCGTGCGGCAAGCCCACTGATAAGAAGATCGTGAAGCTGCTGGACGAAGCAGCCAAGGCGAAAGACCCGGTGGAACGACACCAGAAATTGAAAGCTTCCTTGGAGTTGGATGGCGAATGTGCGGAATGTCTTTTTCAACTGGGTGGTTCAGCCTATCGCATCGGCAAGGAAGGCGGCAAGGGTTTCGGTCCAGCCATCAAGTACTTCGAACAGCTGCAGGAGAAATGTCCGAGCTACCACAGCGATGTGCCCTACCTCCTGGGTACGATGCATTATGGGCAGGACGAGTTCGCGCAGGCGGCAAAGGCTTTCGAGGCGTTCCGAAAGTTCCCGAGTGATGATCCAGCGAAGCTGAGCAAGGACTTCGACAAGAAGTACACCGATGTGGAAGCCATCATGCCGGAGCTGCAGTTCTATGTGGACTTCTACAAGAACACCGCTCCATTGAACCCTTCCATCGTGCGCAATGTGAGCACACCGGCGAAGGAGTACCTGCCGATGCTTTCGCCGGACAACGAATTGCTCTTCTTCACGCGGGTGAGCCAGGTGAAGGCCAAGGGTGATATCGTCTCCCGCGACGTGGAGGAGCTCACCGAAGCGCGCCGATCCGACGTGAAGGCCGATTTCAACGCAGGCCGTGCCTTACCCGATCCGTTCAACGTGGGCGACAACTACGGAGGATTGACGATCAGCGTGAACAACCAGGAGATGTTCGTCACCGTGTGCTCCGCGCCGGATGCCAAAGGCTATCGCAACTGCGACATCTTCCGATCACACTACGAGACCAAATTCGATCTGGACAAAGGCGGTCAGACCTTTGAATGGGCGGGTCTGGAGAACCTTGGTACGAACATCAACACGCCGGATGGTTGGGAGAGCCAGCCCTCGTTGAGCGCGGACGGGAACACCTTGTACTTCGCTACGATCCGCCCGAACACCGATGGCATCGACATCTTCGAGAGCAAGCGCGATGGCACCGGGCAGTGGTCACCCGGGCGACCGGTCAAGGGCATCAACACCACCGGCGACGAAAAGGCCCCCTTCATGCACAGCGATAGCCGCACGCTCTACTTCGCGGCGAAACCACCCGTGGATGAAAGCGGTCGTGTGGATGAGAAGCGCGGTCACCGGGGTATCGGTGGTTACGACATCTTCTTCAGCAAATTGAACGATGACGGCACCTGGACCAAGCCCAAGAACCTGGGACATCCCTTGAACACGGACCAGGATGAACATGGCTTGATCGTGAGCGCCGATGGACACACGGCCTACTTCGCCAGTGCACGCTACCAAGGTGCGGGTGACCTCGACATCTTCGGGTTCGAGTTGCCCAAGGAACTGCGCCCGGATGACATCCTCGTGGTGAAAGGGGAAGTACGTAATGAGAAAGGCGAATTGGTGAAGGATGCGACCGTGGAGATCGAATACATGGACACCCGGAAGGTGGAAGTGATCAACGTGGACAATACCACCGGACGGTACGCCACCGTGGTGAAACTGAAGCCGGGCAGCGATGTGATCATGACGGTGAAGAAGAAGGACCACGTCTTCGACAGCCGCAGTTTCTCCGCCGAAGACACGGCACGGGCCGGGGTGGCCAAGGTGGATATGAAGGTGCAGAAGATCGAGGTGGGGAAGAGCTACCGGGTGAACGACATCAAGTTCGCCACCAACTCAGCCGACATCACGAAGTCCTCGGAATACATCCTGGATGAACTGATCGGCTTTTTGAAGGAGAACCCCACGGTGAAGATCCGCATCGAGGGCCATACCGATAGCCGCGGTGGTGCGGCGGAGAACAAGACGCTCAGTGAGAACAGGGCCAGCACCGTGCGCAACTACCTCCAAGGGAAGGGTATCGTTGCAGGCCGCCTTACACATCAAGGCTACGGACCGGAGAAGCCGATCGCTTCCAACGACACCGAGGAAGGTCGGGCCCAGAACAGGCGTACGGAGTTCGTGATCGTCTCGCGTTAGCCGACAAGGCTCATTCGAGGTGGATATCCTCGTCGCGGTGGCCCATCAAACGGCTCTCGTTCACCTTCATGCGCAGGTTGAGGAACTCCACCAGCACACTGAAGCCCATGGCGAAGTAGATGAAGGCCTTGTTGACATGCTCGCCGAAACCTTCCATGATCAGGGCGGCGCCGATCATCACCAGGAAGGAGAGGGCCAATACCTTCACGGTGCCGTGCTTGTTCACGAAGTCGGCGATGGGCCCGCTGGCGAACAGCATGAGCAGAACGGCAAAGATCACGGCCAGGGACATGATGATGAGTTGATTGCTCATGCCTACGGCAGTGATCACGCTGTCCAGGCTGAAGACGATATCGATCACGATGATCTGGAGCACCACGCTGAGCATGCTACTGGCCTTGCGTTTGGGGCCGTCCTTCTCCCGTTTGTGTTCCACTTTGGCGTGGATCTCCACCGTGGCTTTCCAGATCAGGAACAGGCCCCCGATGATCAACACAAGATCTCGCCCGCTGATCGGATGATCGCCCAGGTGCAGGAACGGCTCCTGCAAGCTCATGATGAAGCTGATGCTGAAGAGCAGGGCGAGCCGCGTGATCATCGCCAGCCCCAACCCTAAACGCTGGGCTTTGCGCTGGTTCTGCTTCCCCTCCAGCTCGCCGCTGAGGATGCTGATGACGATGATGTTGTCGATACCGAGCACGATCTCCAAGGCGGTGAGCGTGAGCAAGGCGATGATCCCTTCGCTGGTCAGGAGCACCGAGGGATCCAGGGTTGAAACGTCCATGGTGGGGATTGCAGAACGGGTGCGAAGCTACTGAGCGGCTGCCGACCGGGCCGGAACGAATGGTTCAGCAGCCTCGGCGACGGTTATCACTTCGTTGCGGTTCACGGGGTTAAGCCAGTGCACGAGGCGGTCAAGGGCGCCGGGCTGCACGCGTTCGACCAGGTGCAAGCGGCCCATCGCAGCCGTGGTCCGGCTGATCCGTGCCTCGAGGTCCTCCTCACCGATGAAGAGCACCACGTTCGGTCGCGTGCTATCGGGAAAGGCGGTCAAGCGCGCATGCAGGTCCTGCGCCGGATCAACCCAAGGCTCCACGCTCATGTCCCATTTGCCACTGTAGAACAAGGGCGGCATTGGGGCGGTCTGCTTGTAGGTGTCCTCGATCAGGATCCCCTTCACGTCTCTAATTCCTTGAAGCGACACCATCGCTTCCACCCGGCTGCGTTTGCTATAGCTGAAGCACAGGAGCACCAAGGCCAGGGTGTTGAGGCTCCATGTGAAGACCAGGATGCCGCGCCAGAGGCGTTGACGCTGCGCCCACCACGTAGCGGTAGTGCGCCAGAGCTCCCAAGAGATGTAGCCAAGCACGAAGAAGAGCGGTACGATGGGCAAAAGGAAGCGCTCTTGTTTGTTCGGGAAATAGGAGTGGATGGCCAGGAACAGCAGCACCGGCAGCCACAGCAACAACGGTGTGGGGCGACGGAAGAACCCGAAGAACACCGCCACGCTGAAGACCGGAATGAAGATCCCCAAGAGCAGCAAGAGGTAGTTGTACCACGGTTGGTCGAAGTACGTGGTGGTGTTGGCCATGTTGTACAACACGTACTCCGTGAGTTCGGCAAAGGGTCGGCCCCAGAGGAAAAGGTCGATCGCCGATTGTAAGACCAACAAGGGCAGCGCCACACCGGCGCCATAAGCGATAGCAAGTCCCCATTTCCGCTGCCACAGCAGGGCCAGTCCAGGTCCTGCCGCGAAGAACAACGTTTGGAAGCGCACATTGATGGCCAACCCGATCCACAAGCCAGCCAGCACAACATGGCCTAGCGTTGGCCCATCCTTCGCCTTGATCAATTGCCAGGCACCCGACATCAGAAAGGGGATACAAGCCACCTCCACCAGGTTGCGGACACTGAGGAAGGGCATGAAATAGAACAAGGCAAGGAAAACTCCCGTGCGCCATGCGATCCGGTCATCCGATAGGCGCAAGGCGATGCGATAGCCGGTGCGCACCGCCACCACGCTCCACACCGCATGCAGAAGGCGTACCACCACCATCACGGACTTCGGATCGGTGAGGCCCACGGTCTTCAGTGCCATGAAGAGCGCGTAATGCAGGCCGACGTAGAAGAAGCTATGGCCACTCGGACGTGGATCCGCGCCCTGGTTCCAGGGCAACCAGTTGTTGTAGTCGAAACCGGCCGCCCAGCTGCCGGCCGCCTCGATCACCAGGAAATGGTCGTCGTGGGCGAAGTATCCCTGGCTGAAGAACGCCACCACCAGCCGGGGGATCAAGGCGATCACGGTGAGCGCCACCAGGGGTCGGGTGGCTGGTCTATCGAAGATGCGGAGTAGGGAACCTGCGCTCACACCGCGAAGATGCACCAGCATCCCCCTACTTTTGCACCACTTCCGTTCCCCATGAACATCGTAGTCCTCTCGCGGGACACCAAACTGTACTCCACCAAGCGGTTGGTGGAGGCCATCGAAGCGCGTGGCCACAACGCCCGCGTGGTCAACCACGTCAAGTGTGATATCCTCATCGAGAAGAAGAACCCACAGATCCTTTACGGCGGCCAACCGCTGGTGGATGTGGATGCTGTGATCCCCAGGATCGGGGCCAGCGTCACGTTCTACGGCACCGCGGTGGTGCGGCAGTTCGAGATGATGAAGGTGTTCACCACCACGGAGAGCCAGGCACTCGTGCGCAGCCGTGACAAGCTCCGCAGCATGCAGATCCTTACCCGCAGTGGGGTGGGCATTCCGAAGACGGTCTTCACCAACTACAGCAAGGATGTGGGCAGCATCGTGGACAACGTGGGCGGTGCGCCGTGCATCATCAAGCTACTGGAAGGCACGCAGGGCCTGGGTGTGGTACTGGCCGAGACGAAGAAGGCAGCCGTGGCGGTGTGCGAATCGTTCAACAGTTTGAAGGCGCGTGTCATCGTACAGGAGTTCATCAAGGAGAGCCGGGGCATCGATGTGCGCGCTTTCGTGGTCGACGGCCGCGTAGTGGGCGCCATGAAACGTACTGGCAAGGAAGGCGAGTTCCGCAGCAACCTGCATCGGGGTGGCACCGCAGAGCTCATCCAACTTTCACACGAAGAAGAGGTCACGGCCATCAAAGCGGCCAAAGCACTTGGGTTGCATGTGGCCGGTGTGGACATGCTGCAGAGCGACCGGGGCCCATTGGTGATCGAGGTGAACAGTTCTCCCGGCCTCGAAGGGATCGAAGGTGCTACTGGACACGACATCGCAGGCGAGATCGTGAAGTTCATCGAGCGGAACGTATAAGGGCCCAAGAAGCTACCGGATCGGTAAGTTCCGCAGGCGTGCCTTGGTCTCATCCACGGATACCAAGCAACCAGCATCAAGCTCAGCCTCCCACTGCACGATGACTTGTAAGATCAGTGGCACGACGGTGGAGGGAGCATGATCGGCCGTCCTAAGTATCAAAACGCTTGGTGTTCGCGTTCTCATGAGCGCTAACAGGTGGGCGAAGTCGGTATCCGCCGTGATCAGTGTATGATCATGAGAGGCACACCATTCCATGATCACAAGGTCCGTTTCATCAACTCGGCCAACCGATGACCAGTGGACGGCATGGACGCCAACTTCATTGAGCCTTTCCACCACAGCAGGCGAAAGACAAACGTCCACCATGAACTTCATGCGCGATGGATCGGGATCTCCCGCTCACTGGCGCTCCATGCTGCGAACTGTAGGGCCTGGGTGATATCCTCATCTTCGAGGTAAGGGTACAACGCGATGATCTCTTCGCGGCTGTGTTTTGCAGCGACGAGACCGACGACCACCCCAACTGTGATCCGCATTCCTCGAATACACGGTCGCCCACCCATCACCGCTGGGTCAATGGTCACTCGGTCCAGGGTTTTCATGATGTGGCAAAGGTACGACGACGAAAGTGCCGACATCAAGTCGGAGCGGTCGTCTTCTGTGCGTTCAAGTCACTTCCAGAACTCCGCCATCCGGATCCTCTCAGTGCTGAGTTTGGTCACGAAGAAGAACTGGTGAAGCTCATGCAGCCAGACCCGTCGGCCGATGCGGGTATACCACCACATGGCGCGGCGCAGTTTCCGGTCGCGGTGGAAGAAAAGGCGTAGCACGGACCGTGGGCGTGTCTGCATGATCACTTCGATCAGCTTCACGTAGAGGATCACCATCCAGGGTTTCAGGTTCACCGTCCTGATCACCTGGTGTTTGTAGTCCCATTTGCGCTGGTCGGCGAGGATGATCTCCTTGTCCTTCACCTCCTCGAAATACGGTGTCCACTTGTGGGGTGTCACATACAAGAGTTGCACTTGGTCCGGATCA
>JAEUTC010000149.1 GCA_016787985.1 Flavobacteriales bacterium
GGGATACCACACCAACCCCTTGATGACGAACAACACGATCTTCGCAGCGGCCGGTGCCGTCATGCTCGCCGCATGCGGTGGCGCACCCACCGAGCCCACCGCTACCCGGATGACCTACCCCGAGACCCGCAAGGACAGCACCGCTGGAGACACCCTGCATGGCACCTTCGTGGCCGACCCCTACCGCTGGTTGGAGAACGACACCAGCCCCGAGACCGCCGAATGGGTGAAGCAGCAGAATGCCGTCACTGATCAGCACCTGGCCACCATCCCCTTCCGCAAGGACCTCGCGAAACGATTCGAAGCGCTCTACGACTTCCCGAAGCTCGGCGGCCCCATGCGCGTGGGCGAGCTGTACTTCATCTGGAAGAACAGTGGCCTGCAGAACCAAAGCGTCATCCATGTCCGCAAGGGCCTCGATGGTGAAGACCAGGTCTTCATCGACCCCAATACCATCGACCCGAACGGCACCACCACCTTCAGCCCCTTGGGCAGCAGCAGCGACGACCGTTACATGGCCGTGGGGGTGAGCAAGGCCGGCAGCGATTGGCAGGACATCATCGTGTACGACCTCACCACCTTGAAGCAGACCAGCGATGAGCTGAAGTGGGCCAAGTTCAGCGGTGCCGCCTGGTACAAGGACGGATTCTTCTACAGCCGCTATCCCGAGCCGAAGAAAGGCACCGAACTGAGCGGTGCGGCGCGCTTCCAAAAGGTGTACTACCACAAACTGGGCGATCCACAGGAGAAAGATGCCTTGGTGTGGGAGAACAAGGAGAACGGCGATCTGTACGTGGGGGTGGGTGTCACCGAAGGCGAAGAGTTCGCGACCCTCTACGTGAGCACGGGCACGAACGGCTTCGAGCAGTATTTCCATGACCTGCGCACCGGTGGCATGCCTTCACCGAACACGGAGTGGGTGGCGTTACAAACGGGCTTCGACCAGAAGACGAGCATCGTGGACTTCGACCCGAAGACCGGCAAGTTGCTCGTGATGACCGACCTCGACTCACCGCGGTACCGCTTGGTGGCCGTGGATCCGAAGAAACCCGGTGTGGCCGATTGGAAGGACGTGATCCCGCAAAAAGAGGAATTGCTGCAAGGCGTGAGCACCGGCGGTGGACTGCTCTTCGCAGAGTACCTGAAGGATGCCACCAGCCGCTTCTTCCGCTACAACAGCGATGGTACCGGCGAGCAGGAGATCCAACTGCCGGATATCGGCAGTGCAGGAGGATTCGGAGGTGAACGCGACGATACCTTCAGCTTCTACTCGTTCACCTCCTTCACCGACCCGGGCTCCATCTACAAGTATGACTACGCGACGAACAAGAGCGAACTGTTCTATCGCCCTGAGCTGAAGTTCGATCCATCCCAATACACCACCGACCAGGTGTGGTTCCCGAGCAAGGATGGCACCAAGGTGCCGATGTTCGTGGTGTACAAGAAAGGACTGGAGAAGAACGGCAAGAACCCCACCCTGCTCTACGCTTACGGAGGGTTCAACGTGAGCTTGAGCCCGAGCTTCAGCACCAGCCGTATGCTATTGTTGGAGCAAGGTGGCGTGTATGCGCAGCCCAGCTTGCGCGGGGGCGGCGAATTCGGTGAGGAATGGCACAAAGCCGGCATGAAGGAGAAGAAACAGAACGTGTTCGACGATTTCATCGCAGCAGCGGAGTACCTGATCGCGATGAAGTACACCGACAGCGAACACCTCGCCATCAACGGCGGCAGCAATGGTGGTCTGCTGGTGGGTGCGGTGATGACGCAACGACCAGAGCTGTACCAAGTCGCTTTCCCAGAAGTCGGTGTGTTGGACATGCTGCGCTACCAGAAATTCACCGCTGGTTTCGGTTGGGTACCTGAATACGGCAACGCCGAGAGCAGCAAGGAGGAGTTCGACTACTTGATGAAGTACTCACCGCTGCACAATGTGAAACCCGCGAAGTACCCGGCCACCTTGGTGATGACCGCCGACCACGACGACCGCGTGGTGCCCGCGCACAGCTTCAAATTCATTAGCACCTTGCAACCGGCTCAACAGGGTGATGCACCCGTGCTGATCCGCGTGGCCACGGACGCCGGCCATGGCGCCGGAAAGCCGACGAGCAAGATCATCGAAGAGGTGGCTGATAAATACGCCTTCATGTTCCAGCACTTGGGCGTTACGCCGAAGTTCGAGACGAAGGACGGTAAGAAGTAAAGCGCTCTCTCTAGCTCGAAGCCCGGTCGCCACGTGGTGACCGGGCTTTTGCGTTCCTAGCTTCGCGCATGCCGTCCGTCGAACTACGCCCTTTCACGCCGGAAGACCTACCGGCGCTGGTCGAACACGCGAGCCACCCCAGCGTGGCGGCCAACCTCACGGATTCCTTTCCGAACCCCTTCACTGAGGAAGCCGGTCGCCTGTTCATCGAACGCGCCATGGCCGGTCCAGCGCTTCGGCGTTGCATCGCCGTTGACGGTGCCTGCGTCGGCGCCATCGGCCTTCATCCGAAGGACGACCTCTGGCGCAATAACCTTGAACTCGGCTATTGGCTGGCCCATGGCTACCGCGGCCAAGGGATCATGACGGAAGCGATCAAGCGGATGGTCGTACTCGGCTTCGAGCACTTCCCGTTGGTCACACGGATCTATGGAACGCCTTTCGGCACCAACATCGCATCGCAACGGGCACTGGAGAAAGCCAGCTTCAACCTGGAGGCCACGTTGAAGGGCACCTTGGTGAAGAACGGTGTGGTGCACGACGAACTCATCTATGCCGTCCGTCGCTGAGCAGGCATCGTTCTGGATCGCCTGTGCGTCTTCCCCCCGAACCACCTACCCATGCGGCTACTCGCTCTCCTCTTCCTCCTTCCCACACAGGTCTTCTCCCAGACCAGCGTGCTCTTCATCGGCAACAGCTACATCTACAGCAACGATCTACCCAACATGCTGCGACAGCTCTCGCTTTCCCTGGGCGAAGAGATGACGTCGGCCTCGTCCGCTCCGGGTGGCTATCGGTTCACACAGCACGCCTCCTACGAACCCACGCTCAACGCCATTACCTCGCAACCATGGGACTTCGTGGTCCTGCAGGAACAGAGCCAGCTCGGCGCTTTGCCACCGGAGATCACCGGGACCGATGCCGGTGCAGCCGCTTTGGTGGATGCGATCGAGGCGAACCACGAATGCACCTATCCCGTGTTCTACATGACCTGGGGACGCGAGAACGGGGATGCCTTGAATTGCGAGGACTTCCCCTTCATGTGCACCTATGCGGGCATGCAACAAGGCTTGTATGACAACTACGTGGCGCTCGCCGAAACCAATGATGGCTTCGTGGCACCGGTGGGTGAAGCCTGGCGCGTGGTGCGCGATAGCCACCCGGAGATCGCGCTCTACGTGAGCGATGGAAGCCATCCATCCGTAGCCGGCACTTACCTCGCCGCCAACGTTTTCCATTGCACGCTTTTCGGCACTTCCACGGTGGCCTCCACCTATACCGCTGGTCTCGACGCCGCAGTAGCCGCTACCCTGCGTACCATCGCCAGCAACACCGTGCTGAACGCCACCACCACGTGGAACATGGATGTGCCGAATGGGACCGATGCCTATTTCACTGGAACGAGTAGCACCGCACCCAATACCATCACGTACCACCACCCGGGCGCAGGCACGCACGCCTGGACGTGTAGCAATGGACAGACGAGCACCGAAGCCAATGCCACCTTCACCTTCAGCGCACCCGGCACCTACACCTTCACCCATGTGTACGACGACCCTTGCGGCAACACGGATACCGCTACCTGGGAGTTGACCATTACGACCGTTGGTGTAGCGGAAACCGCTGACGCCGTGCGCAGCATTCGCGGTGAGCAGCGCACCTTGGTCGTAACGCCGGACGCATCCGATGTGGCCATCACGATCCACGATGTGCGTGGTGCGATCGTATCCGAGCGCGGCCTTAGAGCGGCTACCGAGGTGATCGATCTGGAACCAGGCCCATACACCTGGACCATCGACCAACGCGATGGCAGCCGGGTGAGCGGGACCTGCATCATTCCCTGAAGCGAGTACCGGTGGGCGAACTGAGCCCACCTGCGAAACGCGACTCCGCGGCGCTTTGCCGAGAATGGCTCAGGCCACTAAGGTCAAGGCCTTGCGCAGGTTCTCGAAGATCATCGGGACCTCGTCCATGTGCAAGGTGCCCACGGAGATGCGGCACCACGGATCATTGCGGTCGGCGCCGAAGGCATAGAACGGCACCAGCCCCACGTTGGCCGTGCGGATCAGGAACATCGCGACATCCTCGGCATCGCCCAACACAGTGCCATCTTTCAAGAGGCGGCCTTGCAGGTCGATCTTCACCGTGAGGTACATCGCCCCCTCGGCCGGGATGGCATCCACGGGGAAGCCTTCCGCCTTCAAGGTCATGAACCCCTTGTACAGCGCACCGACCCGCTCGCTGATCTTGTCCAAGTGTCCCTTGATGATGCCATCCACTACGGCATCCTGCTTCAGCAAGCGCGCCGTGGCGATCTGCTCCGGCTTGGGCGCCCACGCACCGATATGGCCGAGTAACGCGTGCATCCGTTGCATGACGCGCTCCGGTCCGAAGGCCCAGCCGACACGCACGCCCGTGGCTGCGAAGGCCTTGGACACGCCATCGATGAAGATGGTGTAAGGGCGCATCTCCGGACGCAACGACACGGGATCCACGTGAACGGTGCCGCCCAGGGTGAGCGCGGAGTAGATCTGATCATACAACAAATAGAGCGGCTTGCGGCCTGCACGCCGGCTGTTCTCCTCCAACACCAGATCGCAGATGGCCGCCAGTTGATCGGCGGTGAACGAGGTGCCCGTGGGATTGAGCGGGGAGCACACCGCCAACAAGGCAGCATCCGCGATGTGTGGTCGTAGATCGTCGGCGGTGGGCAGGAAGCGGTTGGCCGCTGACGTGGAAACAGCCACCTGTTGCGCAGCGGTGAGGAAGGTGTAGTGGTTGTTGTTCCAACTGGGAATGGGGAACACCACCTTGTCCTGCGGATCCACGATGGCGCGGAAAGCCGCGTAGATCAACGGTCGCCCGCCGCTGGCGATGAGCACCTCGTTCTTGTCGTAGGCCAGGCCCTGCATACGACCGATGGTGCGCGCCACCTCTGCGCGCAGCACCTCCATGCCATTGGCCTGCGGGTAGTTGGTGTGTCCTTCGCGATACGCCGTGATGATCTCGTTCACGTAGGCCTCGGGCAGCGGGAACACCTTCGGATCGAAGTCGCCGATGGTGAGGTTGGCGATCTTCTCACCCGCTGCGATGCGCGCGTTCAGCTGCCCACCGATCTTGATGATCTCGGAGCCGATGAGGTTCTCGGCCAACTGGGAAAGTGGGGTGGCGGGTGCCGTGGCGGTGGTGGACATGCGCGGGTGGAGTAACGGACAAAGGTGGGGCACGGAAGTCAGACGGAGGAATCCGGTTCCATGCTGTCCTTTTCACCCTCGCCTCGCGGCCACTATTCGTTACAACAGATATTTCCATTATCTTTGTCCCCGCCATGCCCACCAAGTTCGCCGAAGCCATCCGCCAGCAGAAGTTCGGCAGCGCCACCCAGAAGGCGGTGCTGAACGTGCAATACACGGCGAACTGGTTCCGCGACATGCAGCGCACGGTGTTCAAGGAGTTGCCCATCGAGCCACAGCACTTCAATGTGCTCCGCATCCTGAAAGGGCGGCACCCCCACCCCGTGTGCCCCGGCGACATCAAGGCCGTGATGCTGGACAAGGCGCCGGACGTGACGCGGCTGGTGGACAAACTGGTGGACCTGGGCTGGGTGGTGCGTGAGGTGGGCGCGGGCGATCGGCGGCGCGTGGACATCGGCCTCACACCCAAAGGCCTCGATCAGCTCAATGCCATCACCGACCTGGTGAAGGAACAGTCCAAGACCCTGAAGGGCCGCCTGACCGAGGCCGAGGCCGAAACACTGAGCGACCTGCTCGACAAACTCCGCGGCTGAGCCCCTTTTTTTGACCCTTTCTTCGTTGCAACACATTTCCGCACAACACACTAAAACCCTCGAACACATGAACACCTCGACCACCTTCAAACAGACCTTCCTCGCCTCGCTCATCGCTGGTGCCGGCACCGCCGTGGTCTGCCTGACCTGGCGGACCGCGCATGAAGCGATCACCGGCTTCAGTGTACCCCAGATCGTGCATACCACCGGCATCACCATGAGCAGTTTCCTGCCCTTGATCGTGGCTGGCATCATCTACTACTTCGTGCAGAAGCTCGGTGCCAAAGGCCGCACCGGCTACGTTGTCGGCACCGTGGTGCTCGGGCTGCTCAGCCTTTGGGGCACCTTCAACCAGCCCATGCCTGACGGTTCGGCCACGCCCGCAGCCTTCACCATGCTCACCCTGCCGATGCACTTCGTGTCCATGGCCGGTGCCCTGCTCCTCCCCCGCATCGCCGCGCGGTTGAAGGCATGATCACAGCAACCTGAACACAACACACACACTTCACCCATGACGACGACCAACACCACCCGCCCGCTCTCCGGCAAGAACGCCCTGGTCACCGGCGGCAGCCGCGGTATCGGCCGCGCCACCGTGCTCTCCCTGGCCCAGGAGGGCGCCCATGTGCTCTTCACCTACCATAGCAACGAACAGGCCGCCAAGGATGTAGAGGCCGCTGCACACACCGCAGGTGGGAAAGCCACCGGTGTGCGTTCCGACAGCACCCAGGTGAGTTCCATCGCTCAGCTCTTCTCCACGGCGCGCAACACCTTCGGCGGTGCCATCGACATCGTGGTGGTAAGCGCCTTCCCCACCGCCATCTTCAAGCCCACCGCGTTCCTCAGTGAGGCTGAATACGACAGCATGCATGCGGGTGCGAAGGGCATCTTCTTCACCCTCCAACAAGCGGCACAACACATCGCAGAGAACGGCCGCATCGTGGTGCTTTCCAGTGGTGCAGCCGCCATGCC
>JAEUTC010000173.1 GCA_016787985.1 Flavobacteriales bacterium
CGAGAGTATCCCATGCTCGCGGAGAAGTCGGATGGCCTCCTTGTCTTTGGAAACGGTACCGGCCTTCTTGATCCGCTCCAGCACCGTGGCATCGTAATTCTCGATACCGAGCAGGAAGCGCTCGAAGCCGGCCTTCTTATAAAGATGAAGGAACTCGGCATCGCGAACGATGTTGTCCGCGCGGATGCTTCCCACAAGCGTCAGTCCGAGGTCTTTCGCCACCAGGGCTTCCAGAAAGGCTCGCCAAGCCTTGGGGTTGCTCGATGGGTTCTCATCGGCGAAGTTGATCACCTCGATCCCACGCGTCTTCGCGAGCATCTCGATCTCATCGGCCAGTTTCTGCGGATCGCGATGGCGCCACTTCTTCCAGAAAAGGCTCTGGCCGCAATACGTGCAGGGGTAGGGGCAGCCACGGGAGAACTGGATCACTACTGCCTTCCGCTGACCCCAGTAGGTGTAGTGATAGCCTTCCATAAGTTCCCAACCGATGCGGTAGGTATCAAGGTCCTGTAGCGTGGGTGCCGGAGGTGTCCGGCAAGGGCTGCCATTCATCCGTGTGGCGATCCCTTTCACCACGGAGAGTTCCGTTCCTTCCTGCAAGGCGTGCATGAGCTGAAGCGCCACCTCCTCACCTTCGCCACAGACCACATGATCGATCGCCGGGTTTTCGAGGAGGATCCGCTCCCAATGGTAGGTCGGGAAGACACCGCCGATGATGATGATGGTATCCGGTAGCCGCTCCTTGATCAGCGCGGAGATCGTGTTGATGATCGGTTGCGCCGAAGTAGACCCCGAATGACCGAGAAGCACGGCATCAGGACGGCGGCGTTCCACCTCTTCCACGATCGCTTTAGAGCTCATCGGTGCGAAGTCGGCATCGAGCAATTCCACACGATGGCCTGCATCGATCAACGGTCCGCCGATGCTCAGCAGGCCCAGTGGTGGAAGATGTTCACCGGCCATTCGACTGCCGATGCTCTCATGTGGTGGGTTGATCAACAGGATGTGCATTCACGTGCAGGTCGACACGTTCTGGTGCCGCCAACGGTGCGTGAACGAGCTCCGTTCCCGCAGCGTATGATCTTGTGAAATGTTGGGAATTCGTTCCCTAGGGCACCACGAATTTCAGGACGTTGAAGCCATCCGCTGTGGCGAAGTGCACACCGGCAGAGAGTTCCAACCGCACCACGCCGTTATGCGCGGTCGCTGTCGAGACCAAGCGGCCCTGGACATCATGGATGAACACGGACAGCGCACCGGTCGAAGTGGTCGAGGTAAGGATCAAGGCCCGCTGCGAAGGCTCGTAAGACCAGTTGGAAAGCGACCCAACGGTGGTGGATAGGGCGGTCGTGAAGTCGGACTCATAGCAGCCCATATCGACCGTACCGGCCTGGATGCGCGGGACCAGGGCAAGGTCCAAGTCGCTTTCCGCAGGAACGTAGGCGTTGTTGCCGTTGTTCACTGCTGGTGATGTTCCTGACAGCGAGTAGTCGAACTGGGTCGCATCGAAGTTGGCCACAGCACCATCGTAGGATTCAGTGAAGAGCGGGTCTTCATCGATGATGTCCGTTCCTCCCACATGTCCCCCTTCCACGAGGGAACTGAAAACATCTGCGTTCGAACTCACCTGTAGCCCATTCACGGGCGTGTTCCCATGAATGATGCTGTTGCGGATCTCATGGTACGCATCGAAGAAGCGGATCATGGGCGCTTGAACGGTGCTCGAATAGACGTTGAAGTTGTGCGCAACTGTGCAATTGGTCATGGTGAACACTTCGTCCGCCGCGGTTGAGTTGACATTGAGCACATTGCTGGAGAAGCCGTCCACGGTATTCCCGATCACGTAGGAGTTCAGCAGCTGAGCGCTCTCGAAATCATCCAGGACCAGTATGCTGTTCTCCGAATCGTTGGCCGTGAAGATGCAGCGGTCGATCACGACACTGTTGTAGGATTGGCTGTTGGCCAGGCAAGCGCCCACGCGCGCCGAGTTGTTCCGGAATCTGCAGTCACGAACCGTCAGGATGGAACCACTGCCATTGACGTTCCCATTGTAAATGGCTCCACCGTTCCCCGAGCCGGCCTGGTTGTTGTTGAAGTCGCAATTCTCGATGGTTAGTCGGGCCGACGCGAGGTATAGGCCACCACCATAGCTTCCCGAGAAGTTGTTGATCACCGAGCAGTTCCGTAGGATGAACTCACCGCTTAGGGAGTTGGTCACGCGAAGGCCTCCGCCGTTGAATGTGCTCCCTGAAGCACTGTACCCGTTCACGATGCGGAATCCATCCATCACCACTGTAGATGTGATGTTGGTCGCAGTGACCACGGTATGGGAGTTGTCTGTACTGCTGCCGGGTTCGCCGATATCTCCGTTCAATATGGTCGGGTTCGCGGGGAGATCTCGTTCTTCCAAGGTGGTCTCGTTCCCGGCGAAACCACCATAAAGGTCCACCCCGTTGCGAACCTGAAAGGAGATCGTGCGTGTAGTGGTCGTGGTCGGCTTGTACTGTCCAGCGGCGACCCAGATCTCGTCGCCCGGAATGACGATGCCAAGGGCTTCTTGCAGGTTCGTGAAAGCGTCAGCCCATGTCAGCCCGGTAGCACTGCCGGTCGCACTCGCGTTCACGAAGTAGCGGGTGGCTTGGCACTCCAGGGCGAACGGGCCAAGGAGCAAGCAAAGAAGCAGGGCGCGGAACAAGTACATCATCGGTTCACAGGTCTATCGGTCCGGCAAGGTAGTCGGTGCCGAACGGAACGTCGTGTAAAGGATCAACCCAGCACGTTCTTGCGGCTCACGTCCACCACGAACCTTCCGCGCAGGAACTTGCGCCCGAGCAGCACTTGGTACTTCATATCGCTGCGGTCGAAAAGCGTGGCTTGGGTGCGTACCACATGCCCGTTCAGCTTCACCTGGGTGCTGATCAAGTAGCGGCGGCTCGTTTCCCCGTTGCTGCTTTTCACGGTCACCCGCTTGAAGCTGCGGAACACTTTCGTCTTGCGTACACCACCCATCTGGAAGGTCACCACCAGTTGTTTGGCGCCGTCCTTCGTGCGCAGCTTGAGCCGTTGGTAGTGGAGCGCACTGCGGAAGGCGCCCGTATCGATCTTGGCCTCCACCCGGGGCACACCCAGACCGGGCAGCGCGATGTGCTCAAGTCTGCCGATGGTGATCAAGGCGCGCGCCATGGGCGCAAAGGTGCGGTCGCTCGGCTGGACAAGTGACCGTTCATGCCGACGCTTTCCAACAAGCCCTGGTGGAACCATCCGCCGATCCAAAGAAAGGCGCGATCTTTGCATCGCCTTAGAAAAACACCCATGAACAAGATCATGACCCTCTTCGCCACGGCCGCCGTGGTGCTCGCCTGCAACACCGCATCTGTCCCCGCCAACGCCCAGGACAAGACCGCACAAGCCAACGTGAAGACCTATGGCGAGGCCATCTCCGCCGATGGCGCCATCTCCACCGCAGAACTGGCCAAGGTGATGAGCGAGAAGACCGAGTACACCACCAAGGTGGAAGGCGAAGTGATCACCAGCTGCGCTGTGAAGGGCTGCTGGATGGACATGAAGATGGCCGACGGCAGCACCATGAAGGTGCGCTTCAAGGACTATGGTTTCTTCGTGCCGAAGACCGGCCTCGAAGGCAAGCGTGCCGTTATCCAAGGCACCGCCACGCGCGAAGTGGTGGATGTGGCCACCTTGAAGCACTATGCCGAGGACGCTGGCAAGAGCAAAGAAGAGATCGCCAAGATCACCGAGCCACAGAACAAACTGATGTTCCTGGCCGATGGGGTGTTGATCACCTTCTAAGCTCCGAAAAGATCACGAGAAAGCCCGGGCCTGGTCCGGGTTTTTCTTTTTCAGGCAGGCCATCACCGATCCGGTGTTGACACTGTGGGTGCCGATGTAGGACACCGATCGACATCCAAGGTACTTTAGGGTCGCTTAAACGATCATCATCCATGTCACGTATCGCTCTTGCCGTACACGGCGGCGCAGGCACCATCTCCCGGGAGTTGCTCACGCCCTCGCGCGAGAAGGCTTACAAAGAAGCGCTTGAACTCGCCCTGCGTCGTGGGCATGCGGTACTGGAGCGAGGTGGCGCTGCCTTGGATGCGGTGGAAGTGGCCGTACGTGCCTTGGAGGATACGCCGCTCTTCAATGCCGGTCGAGGTTCGGTCTTCAACGCCGATGGCCAGCACGAAATGGACGCCAGCTTGATGAACGGCAGCGATCTGCGCGCAGGTGCCGTGGCCGGTGTACAGAACGTGAAGAATCCCATCGGCCTCGCACGTCGGGTGATGGATCATAGCAGCCATGTGCTCATCAGCGGCATGGGTGCTTTCGAGTTCGCCCACCAGCAGAAGGTCGAGTTGGAGGACGATGAGTACTTCTTCGACGAGTTCCGCTATCAACAATGGAAGGAAGTGGTCGGCAGCGACACGGTGCAACTCGATCATGCGGACAAGGAGAAGAAGTTCGGTACCGTTGGGGCCGTTGCGTTGGACGCTGCTGGGCACCTTGCCGCAGCAACGAGCACGGGAGGCATGACCAACAAGAAATGGCAGCGCGTGGGCGACAGCCCCATCATCGGTGCGGGGACCTATGCGAATGATGAGAGTTGTGCGGTGAGCTGCACCGGGCATGGAGAGAGCTTCATCCGGGCCGTGGCTGCGCACGACGTACATGCTCTGATGGCCTACAAAGGACTCTCACTGGAAGAAGCCGTTCGTGTGGTGGTGCACGAAAAACTGCCTCCGCTGGATGGTGATGGTGGTTTGATCGCCATCGATCGTGCCGGGAACATCGTGCTCGATTTCAACTGCCCTGGCATGTACCGCGGGCACGTGGGGAATGATGCCGTGTACCATACCGCGATCTTCCGGTGATCGTAGATCCCTCAAAGGATCCGATGGACCAGAATGGTCGCCACGCGCCATTCTGGTCCTTTCGTTTCCATACAAGACACAGCGTACGTCCTACTTGCCCATCCCCTCGCTCGGGGGTACGATCAAAGGTGCCTTCACTTTCTTCGGATTGATGAACGGCAAGTGGATCTGTTGTTCATCGGGGTAATCCACATCCTCGCCTAGGATGTAGCCCCAAGGCTTCAAGGAGGGGATGGAGTCGCACACGATCTTGAGCATGCCGGTGATGGGGATGGCCAGCACCATGCCCACCACGCCCCACATCAGTCCGAAACCGATGAGCGCGGCGATGCTCGCGAGCGGGTTCACGCTCACGCTGCTGCCCACGATCTTGGGGGTGATGAAGTTGTTCTCCAGGAATTGTGTCACCAGGCATACTCCGAGCGCACCGACGGCGTACATCGCGGAGTCCTTCGTCACCAAGGCGATGATGATCGGGATCAAGCTGCCGATGAGCACACCCACATAAGGGATCACGTTCAGGAAACCGATCGCGAAGCCGAGCAGGATCGCATACTTCAGACCGAGCAGGAGGAAGCCCAAACTGCTGAGGGCTCCCAGGATGAGGATCACGAGCAACACCCCACGCATGTACTTGCGCGACAACTTAGAGACATTGACCATGATGTCGAGGACAAGACCTTCACGGGTTTTCCCCAGTTGTTCGAAGAAGGTGCGGAACTTGTCCTTCAGCAGGAGCAGGAGGAACACGATGATGGGGATGGGCACCACCGCAGCTAACACTGCACCGGTCCCGGAGAAGAGCTTCATCACGATATTGCCGCCAGAACTCGCCAGTTCACCGACCCGTTCGTTGAACCACTTCAATTGATCGCGCCGACTGATATGGGCTTGCTCTTCGATGGTCCGCTGCAACGCTTTGCCTTTTTCGGAGAAAGCGGCCTGCAAGGCCGGTAGGTCCTCGCCGAAACGGGTGAGTTGCCAGCCCGCGAGGAAGAAGGTCCCAAGCACGAGGACGAGCATCACCAACGTCGCCGTGAGCGCACCGGCCCAACGTGGCAGGCCCAGTGTCTCCACTTTGCGTGCCAAGGGCAGTAGCAGGAAGGCGAGTAGTCCGCTGGCGACGAACAGTAGGATGAGGTCCTTGCCGAAGTACAGCGCGACAACGGTGAGCACGATGGCCAACAGGGTGTAGGTGTAGCGCTGAAGACCGTCGATCTGAGACTCCATGGTGGGGAGGTGGTGGGTTGGATGAAAGTTTACTAAGCCCCTTGCCGAGCCCGTTCGCGGATGCGGTCCCACGAGCGCTTCAGTTCAGTGGCTACATGCTCCATGCGCTCCGGGGTGGCATACTTCTTCATGAGCAACGGAGCGATCGCACTGACCGCCCATGCGAACAAACGCCCCTTGAAGGTGCGTGAACGTGAGCCGAGCGCTACGCCCAGGATGTTACCCATGGCGCCGCTATCGCTTTGGAACCAACGACCGATGGTGCGCATCGGTTTCCAGGCCCGAAGCATGTCGCCGAAGGCATCACCAGCTAGTCCCCGTCGGAAATGATGGTCATGCATCAAGCGCCAATACTCGTGCAACGCCTCTTGATGGGTGTCGCGGACGCCTTTCAACCGTTCCCGTTCGCGGCGGACGTCGTCAAGGCTCTGGAACCTGTCAATCTTTTTCATACGCTGCGTTGATGATGGCTAGCGTGATACGATCGCGCAGCATGTGCCTCCAGATCAGGTAGAAGGCCACCGTGAGCAACAGGAATATGCCTGCCACGGAAAGGAACCCGAGCGCCATATCACCCATCATCCGGCCCAGCCAGATGGCCAGTGCTACACTGCTCATCACGAGCACCGCGGCAATGAAAAGTGAGGAAACCACCGCCACCAACAAGGTGCCGCTCAGCTTCCCCAGCTTTTCACTGCCAAGCAGGATGCCATAGGCCTTTTGCGCCTCGAGCCACCCTTTGCCGTCCTCAACAACCGCGTCCATGAAGAGCCCCAGATCGGGGTTCTCTTCTCCTGGACGAGTGAATCGTTCGTAGCGGGGGTCCTTGTCGGTCACCGGCATGGGGTCGGGTTGTTCAATTCGCGCTGTGGCGCACGTTATCCGCGGCTTTGCGGGCTTTGGAGGCCACATCGCTGGCGGTCTCCTCCACGTCGTTGCTCAGCCGGTCCTTCAGGTCACGTCCTTCTTCCATCAGAAAGCGGATGAAGTCGTTCACCTCGTCCTTGGTCATGGATGCGGCATCGCCGGCTTTGCCTTTGGCTTTCGCCCACTCATCTCGGCCTTTGTCGATCAGCTCATCCAGGTCGTCCTTCGCGTCCTGCGCTCGACGTACGAGTCGTTCGCGGGTCTCTTTGCCTGAACGTGGGGCGAAAAGGACGCCAAGGGTGGCACCTACTGCGGCACCGGCGAGGAATCCGAGGATCCCATAGTTGCGGTCGTTGCTCATGATCTCAGTTGTTTGGTCATCCAGCCTCCAAGTTCCGCTCCGGAATGGCCCTACCAAGGTACGTAACCCGGGAATGGTCCAACTAGCGCTACTTCCAGGCCTTACGACGTCGCACGGCTTGATCGGTCACTGAACGTGGTGTGTGGCGCGTATTCCCCGATCAAGGGCAATGGTCACCGCAACCACTTGCGTTCCATCACGAAGGTGCCGAAGGGTAGGATGGAGGCGAGGCCCAGGCCGAAGATGCGCTCCACATCCCATTTCAGTTTGGTGAACAGGGGCACCGCCGCCACCCAGTACCACACGAAGAGCACCCCATGCGCCCACCCCACCACCTTCACCGCCCACGGCCAATCCGCTAGGTACTTCAACGGCATGGCGATGAACAGCAGGATCAGGAAGCTCCAGCCTTCGGCGACGGCCACACGGCGAAAGCGGGTGATGATGGGGTCCAACATGGTGGGGCGAAGATCGGGACGGATCTCCAATACCGGCTTTAGCTTGGCGTGTCGGTCAGCTCAACCGTCCGATGATGTCTTGGACGTTCTGCCTCCAGATCGGATACAGTTCATCGTTCTCTTCCCAGAGCTCGCGCAATTCTGAATTCTCGCCCAGAAGGCGTTGAAGATGCAGTACCGCCGTTGCCTTCAACGATCCAGGGTCCTTCTCATTTACCACCGAGACCACGGCCGAGAGGGTCTCTTCATCATCGCACCGGTACATGGTCCCGTTGAGCGCGGCATCTATGATCGCACCGCTGACGAGGATGCACTGGCCGTCCGTATACTCCACGTAGTCGCTATCGGCCACGTTCGCGAACCACTCGTTCATCTGTTCGAGAGGATCGGCCAATGAGAGGGACGCGAGCACGTCGATGGCCGTGTCGTCGTCGAATATCCCCGTGTCCCAGGCGCCCATGGTCGTGATCGATCACCCCCGCACCGGCACCCTCACCGCTGCAAAAGCCTTCTGCTGCACGCTATAACTGTGGCCTTTGCTGATGATGTGCACCTTCATGCCTTCGATGGAGAAGGGTTCGCCCTCTTCCACATCGGCGTAGTCGCTGTACGTGATCTCGTGGCCATCGAAGATCATCACCTGGCCGCTGCCGATCGTCTCCAGCATTTCACCGTTGGTGATCACCACCCCCGTGTCTTCGCCCAGCCCGATCCCGATGGCCGATGGGTTGGCGGCTACGGCCTGTGTGAGTCGGCTGAAGCGGCCGCGCTCCACGAAGTGGCTGTCGATGATGACATCGTAGATCAGGGCCGCGCCGGTGGTCATCTTCACCCCGCCCTTGATCAGTCCGCTGGCGCTGTGACCTTGGTAGATCATGGTACTGCTCATGCACATGGCACCCGCGCTGGTGCCTGCGATCACGAAGCCAGCCTCCGACTCGTAGCGCCGTTTCATCAGCTGCAGGAAGGCGGTGCCGCCGAAGATCGTGGTTAGGCGCAGCTGGTTGCCACCGCTCATCATCACGCCATCGCACTTGGCCAGGCGCTTGATCATATCGGGCTTCACATCACTGCGGTCCCGGATGTCCATGATGTCGATGTTCGTGGCACCCAAGCGGCCGAAGGCCTCGATGTAGTTCTGGCCCACCTCTTCTGGAATGCTGCTGGCGCTGGTGATCACCGCGATCCGTTTCTCCGGACCGCCGATCTCGTCCACCACCCGGCGCAGGATGCCTTCCTCGATGAAATTGTGGGTGAAGACCTTGGTATTGTGCCCGGCTTCGGGCTCCTTGCCCTTGTCCTCGTTACCGCCGATGGCGATGAGCTTTCCTTTGGGTGTCATGCAGCGTGATTATCCCCCGCCCCCACGGTCTAGAACGCCTCCTGAGGTGGATGGGAAGCGGCGGACCGACGGCGCTAAAGTAGGGGAAGGGCTTTTGAGGGTGAACTACAGGTGAAGTTTTGATGAACAACCGGCTGTCCCTATCTTACCCACGCCGAAAGCCCTTACCACGCTTTTGGTTCCTTTCGATATAACAAAACCACCTCGCCGGGCTCCCGGTGTTCCACATGCGCATCCTCGAACTCAAGGCCATGCGTGGCCCCAACTACTGGTCCGTTCGTCGCCATCAGCTCATTGTCATGCGCCTCGACATCGAGGACTTGGAGGAGAAGCCCACCGACAAGATCCCCGGGTTCTACGAGCGCATCCAGGAACTGCTGCCCAGCATGTACAGCCACCGGTGCAGCGAGGACCACGAGGGCGGCTTCTGGGAACGCGTGAAGCGCGGTACCTGGATGGGCCACGTGATCGAGCACATCGCCTTGGAGATCCAGACCCTTGCCGGCATGGAAACAGGCTTTGGGCGGACGCGCAGCACACGCGAACGCGGCGTATATAATGTGGTATTCAGTTATGTGGAAGAACCCGTGGGCATGTACGCCGCCAAAGCTGCTGTGCGCATCGCCGAAGCCTTGATCAGCGGGGAGAAGTACGACCTGGCCCACGATATCCAGCAAATGCGCGAGCTACGCGAGGAATCGCGTCTCGGACCTTCCACCGGCAGTATCGTGGCGGAAGCCGTTGCACGCGGCATCCCTTACCTGCGCCTCAACGGGCAGAGCCTGGTCCAACTCGGCCATGGTATCCATCAGAAGCGCATCCGCGCCACCATCACCAGCAAGACGAGCAACATCGGGGTGGAGATCGCCTGCGACAAGGAAGAGACCAAACAGCTGTTGGAGAGCTACGAGATCCCTGTGCCCAAAGGGCGTGTGGTACGCAGCGAGGAAGGATTGGAGGCCGCGTTGGAGAGCGTGGGTTATCCCTGCGTCATCAAACCCATCGGTGGCAACCATGGCCGAGGCGCCACCATCGGGATCAAGACCATGGAAGAGGCGAAGGTGGCCTTGGCCAAGGCGAAGGAGATCAGCCGCAGCGTGATCGTGGAACGCTACATCACCGGCCTCGATCACCGGCTGCTCGTCATCAATCACCAGTTCGTGGCAGCGGCCAAGCGTACACCGGCCTGTGTGGTGGGGGATGGCAAGCACACCATCGCGCAATTGGCCGAGGAAGTGAACAAGGATCCGCGCCGGGGTTACGGACACGAGAACGTGCTCACCCGCATCGACATCGATGATCATACGCTGAAGCTGCTCGCGCTGAAAGGCATGACCCCCGAGAGCGTGCCCGCCAAGGACGAGGTGGTCTACCTGAAGGCCACTGCCAACCTCAGCACTGGCGGCACGGCCGATGACGTCACCGAGGTCGTTCACCCCTTCAACGTCTTCCTCGCCGAGCGCATCAGCCGCATCATCGATCTGGACATCTGCGGCATCGACGTGATGACCGACGACATCAGCATCCCGCTCAACGAGAGCGGCGGCGCTGTGCTCGAGGTGAACGCAGCGCCGGGCTTCCGCATGCACCTGGACCCCACGGGCGGCATCGGCAAGAACGTGGCCGAACCCGTGGTGGACATGCTCTTCCCGCCGGGTACACCCAGCCGCATTCCCATCATCGCCATCACCGGCACCAACGGTAAGACCACCACCACGCGCCTCACCGCACACCTCATGCGCAGCGTGGGCTACAAGGTGGGCATGACGTGCAGCGACGGCGTCTACATCCAGAACCGCTTGCTGATGAAGGGCGATTGCACCGGTCCGGCCAGCGCGCAGTTCGTGCTGAAGGAGCCCGTGGTGGACATGGCCGTACTGGAGACCGCGCGCGGCGGCTTGGTACGCAGTGGCCTTGGCTTCGAGCATTGCGATGTGGCCATCGTCACCAACGTGGCGGCCGATCACCTCGGCTTGAAGGACATCCACACCCTGGAGGATCTGGCCCACGTGAAGAGCACCGTGCCGCGCAGTGTGCGTCAGGACGGCTATGCCATCCTCAACGCCGATGACGAGCTGGTGATGGCCATGCGCAAGCAGACCCACAGCAAGATCGCGCTGTTCAGCTTGGACGAGAACAACCGCCTGATCCGCCAGCACTGCAAGTTGGGTGGCCTCGCCGCCATCTACGAGAACGGCTTCATTACCATCAGCAAGGGCGAGTGGAAGCTGCGCATCGAGAAGGCGGTGAACGTGCCCATCACCTACGGCGGCAAGGCCGTGTTCAACATCCAGAACGTATTGCCTGCGGTGCTCGCAGCTTTTGTTCAAGGGGTGAAGATCGAAGACCTGCGCCAAGCACTGCTCACCTTCGTACCCGGTGCTGCCCAGACCCCGGGCCGCATGAACCTGTTCCAGTTCAAGAACTTCCAGGTGGTGGTGGATTACGCCCACAACCCGCACGGCTTCGAGGCCCTGGGCAAGTTCCTCAGCAAGATCCCCGACAGCCCGAAGGTGGGCGTCATCGCCGGTGTGGGCGACCGCCGCGACGAGGATACGGTGAACCTCGGCCGCCTCAGCGCGCAGATGTTCGACGAGATCATCATCCGTCAGGACCGCAACCTGCGCGGCAAGAGCGACGACGAGATCATCGCCCTCATGGTGCAAGGCATCAAGGAGGTGGACCCGAACAAGAAGTACACCATCATCAAGAAGGAAGAGGAGGCCATCCGCCACGCCATCAGCACGGCCAAGCCCGGCAGCTTCCTCACCCTCTGCAGCGATGTGGTGCCTGATGCCCTCGCCTTGGTGCTGAAGCTGAAGGAGGAGGATGAGAAGGTGCCGTTCAACACGTC
>JAEUTC010000180.1 GCA_016787985.1 Flavobacteriales bacterium
ACACGCATCGAGGATGGTGGTGACAGTGATATCGATTCAGAACTCACCTTATTCGATAACCTGTCGACAAGTAGGCTCTGCTACGGCAACGACCCTGATGGCTCGGGCGCGTTCATCCGATATACGCCTGAGGTGGACCAACAGGTATTCGTCCGCGTGACAGTAGCACCGTGCTCAACGGCTGAAGAGCCTGTGCAGGTGGTATGGCGTTGCGCTTCCTGCGAGGAACTCCCTGAGGTCCTTGTTCCCTCCGCAGGAGGCACATCCGTTGCTTGCGGTGATCGCGTGCGGCTTCGGGACCCCGGGGGGCTTGGTTATTATGCGAACTATGTGAACGGTCATGCGGTGCTCATCAGCGAAGGTTCAGCTGCCGTGCGCCTTCGCGGGAGCCATTCGATGGAGCAGGGTCCCGACCGCCTCGCGGTGTTCAGCGGCGCTGGGACCGTTGGAGCAGGGCTGTCCATCACAACGGGTCACGGATTCCTTGACTACACTGCTCCACCCGGCCAGACGATCACGGTCCAGTTCGAGTCGGATGAAAGCGTATTCTACTCAGGCTTCGACCTCGAAGTATCCTACATCAGTGATTGCACGGATGTGGGGATCGCCGAACCCAGTGGTACGCCTTGGACCGTGCTGACCGATGTTGCATATGGTACCGTGATCATCCGGGCCGGTTCGCATAGGAAAACACCGAACGCACTCTTGTTCGATGCGACTGGTCGTAGGGTCCTCTTTGCACAGACCGGAACGAACCCATCCGGAGGGGAGGTGACCGTGGCTCTTCCGCCAACACCAGGCTACTACTTCCTTCGCCTCAGCGACGGAGAGCTGATGGAGACCCACCGCGTGCTCGTTCAGTGAGCCATGGTTGACACTACTTCGCCCCTGGCGTGGCGCACGGCACCATGTCCTTGGCGCCGCTGCGGTGCGCCAACGAGCCACTGCGCGCCTTTTTCCCGTTGCCGCAGGCGGGCGAACGGAAGATCATCCAGCGGATGCGGAGGTAGAGGTCGAGTGCGTACACATCGCGTCGGCTCACGAAAGGCATGATGTGGTCGCTGCCCACCACGATGCCGTGGAAACGCAGCATGAACCCGATGGTGGGTTTGGCCAAGTCGTACTCGTGCCACACGATGGGCAAGGCCGCCTCCACGTAGCGTGTTTCGAACCGCGGCGTGATGGCCACGGATCCCGCCCGTCGCAACCGCAAGCTGGTGGGCGCCGCCACGTTCTGCACCGCAGCCAACGCCACATAGGCGAAGTCGGTGATGCGTTGATCGAATTGAACGGACACTGCCGTAGGAAGCCCCACGCGCATCCCCTGCGTTCGTGTCCACGTGGTGGCGGTGGCGAGCAAGCTATCGATGCCTTCCACACCGCGCACCCGCATGTCACCGTGGTCGGGAATGCTCAGGGCGCCGGCGCTGATAGTGCCCGCTTCGGCACCGCGGTATCGGATTCCACCGAGGTCGATGAGCGAAACACCGACGCGGTAGCGGTAGCGAAGGGGTGTGCAACCGGCACCACCCCGGTGCGGTAGGTAGCCATCCGCTTCGGAAAGGGTGCGCTCGTAAGTGAGGCCCACATCGGCACCCCAACCGGTGCCGGCGTTCATGGCGGGCAACGCGAAGCCATACCGGGCGGTGATCTCATGGATGTCGAGCCGTGCGGTGTCGTGTACCGTATAGTCCAACGCCGTGATCTGGAACGCCCCGGCGGCATGTCCCATCAGGTACTTCAGCCCCACCCCAGCGCTCAGCAGGCTGAACCCTTCCGCCTTCAGGATATGGGCGTAGTTGAGACCAGCTTCGGTCCATGCGGCGCCCAGGGCGCGCAAGCGTATGTCGTTGTACCGGATGCCGTGCTGCGGCGCGTAGTTGAGCCCTTCGTAGATGAAGTTGCCCAGTTCGGGTGAAACACCGGAAGCGCTCACATGGGCGCGGGTGCGAACGCCAAGGCCGATGGTCCCTCGTCCCATGGCTATGGAAACGGCCGGCCCGAGCACAGCGGCGGAAACGGTGGCGCGGTGGCGGCTTGTCAGGTCCAGCGAACGCATCACCAAACGACCCTCGCCTGCCGTAGCGAAGCCGGAACCGAATTCGCTCAACAAGGGGTTCGGCCGTCCGGTCCACGCCACCAGACTGTTCCAGGCGAAGGCGTCGACCCCGGCAAGGCGGATGTCCATCCACGGCCATTGACCGGCGGTACGGGCCGGATTGAGGTAAGCGATATCCGTACCACCGAAGTTGCTGTGCAGCAGGCCGAAGCGCTCCTGGGCGAAGACCGCCGTGTGGAGCAGCAGCAGGCCGGGGAGGAGGCGTGCGCGCATGAGGGGCTTTCTACGGCAAGGCACCTTCCAAGGTTGACTCGCAGGGCACATGGTCAGAACGCATACATCACCGCCGTCACACTTACCTGTTCAAAACTCGCCGAGTTACCAACACGGCCGGATGCCACCGCCGCCTGTTCTTTGTGCTCGTTAAGCGTTGACCCAACGCCTACGGATAACGTTCCATGCGCCTCACGTATTACGGCCAGTCCTGCATCGGCGTGCACACGGCCGGCATGCACCTGCTCTTCGACCCAGCGATCGGGGTGAACCCGCTGGCCCAGGGCAAGGTGGATGTGGGTAGCCTACCGGCCGATGTGGTGCTGCTCACCCACGGGCACGGCGACCATGTCTTCGATGCTGAAGCCATCGTGAAGCGTACGGGCGCCAAGCTCCTGAGCAACTACGAGATCGTGGAGTGGTACGCGGCCAAAGGCATCACCAGCGGCGTGCACATGAACCTGGGCGGAAGTACCACCGTGGGTGCACTGCGGATCAAATACGTGAACGCCATCCACAGCAGCCAATTGCCCGATGGCAGCTATGGCGGCAGCGCGGGCGGCTTCGTGGTGCAGGGGCCCGAAGGCAACTTCCACCATGCTGGCGACACGGCCCTGACCCTGGATATGCAACTCTTGAAGCGCTACGACCTCAAATTCGCGTGCCTCCCCATCGGCGACACCTTCACCATGGATGTGGACGATGCCGTGGAAGCCGCGCGCATGATGGGTGTGGGGCAGGTCGTAGGTATCCATTACGACAGCTTCCCTCCTATTCGGATCGACCACGACAAAGCCCGTGAGACCTTCCGCAAGGCGGGCCTGACGCTGCATCTACCCGCCATCAACGAAAGCATCGAACTCTAACCCGCTGGGCGCATCGGTTCGCGCCGTAACACCAACCACATGGCCAAGATCATCTCCATCGTGAACCAGAAAGGCGGCGTGGGCAAGACCACCACCGCCATCAACCTGGCCGCCAGCTTGGGCGTGCTGGAACGTCGCACCCTGCTGGTGGATGCAGACCCTCAGGCCAACGCCACCAGCGGTGTGGGCTTCGACCCGCGCAACGTGAAGGCGAGCATCTACGAGTGCATCATCAACAATGCGGCCGCCACCGACGTGATCGTGGGTACGGACAATCCGAACATGGACCTGATGCCCGGCCACATCGACCTGGTGGGCGCCGAGATCGAGATGATCGACATGCGCGACCGCGAGCAGCAGTTGAAGAACGTGCTGGAACAGGTGCGCGACCAGTATGACTTCATCATCATCGACTGCTCGCCCTCCTTGGGCCTTGTCACGGTGAACAGCCTTACGGCCAGCGACAGCGTGATCGTTCCGGTGCAATGCGAATACTTCGCCTTGGAAGGCTTGGGCAAATTGCTCAACACCATCAAGATCGTGCAACAGCGCCTTAACCCCGAACTGGTCATCGAAGGCATGTTGTTGACCATGTACGACAGCCGCCTGCGCCTGGCCAACCAGGTGGTGGAAGAGGTGAAGACCCACTTCCAACAACTCGTGTTCGACACGGTGATCCACCGCAACGTGGCCTTGGGCGAAGCGCCGAGCCATGGGCAGACCATCATCATGCACGATGCCACCAGCAAAGGCGCGGTGAACTACCTGAACCTGGCGCGCGAGATCCTGCAGAAGAACAGCCTCACCCGCATCCCGGATAGTGAGCGTACCATCGCTGTCGAAGCTGAACAATGAGCACGAAGAAAAAAGGCCTGGGCCGCGGATTGAGCGCCCTGTTGGACGATCCGGCGACGGACATCACCACCTCGTCCGCGAACGACCAACCAGCACCGAGCAGTGGTCCCCTGCCTACGCGCGCGTCCAGCCCCATCGGCATGGTGCCCATCGCGCAGATCGAGGCCAACCCTTTCCAGCCACGCACCCACTTCAGCGAAGAGGCCCTGCTGGAATTGGCACAGAGCATCAAGGAACTGGGCGTGATCCAGCCTGTGACGCTCCGCAAGATGGGGTACGACCGTTACCAGCTCATCAGCGGTGAGCGGCGGTTCCGGGCCTCGCAATTGGCGGGTTTGGAAGAGGTACCGGCCTATGTGCGGATCGCCAACGACGAGGCCATGCTGGAGATGGCGCTCGTGGAGAACATCCAACGCGAAGAGCTCGATGCCATCGAGGTGGCCATCAGCTTCCAGCGCCTGGTGGATGAGGTGAAGTTGACCCAGGAGCAACTGAGCGAGAAGGTGGGCAAGGACCGCACCACCGTAACGAACTACCTGCGCCTGTTGCGGCTGCCGCCCGAGATCCAATTGGGTCTGCGCCAGCGTGCCATCGGCATGGGCCATGCGCGCGCGCTCATCGCCATCACCGACCCTGCCAAACAAGTGGAGTTGTACCAGCGCATCGTGGCCAGCCAGCTGAGCGTGCGCCAGGTGGAGGAACTCGCCCGTGCAGCCGCGGTGAAGGGTCCGCGTGGTGCTTCTACCGGAAGTCCGGTACGCCCCAACAAGGACCTGAGCAAATTGCTCGCCCAGCATTTCGGCACCCGCGTGGTGGTGAAACAGAACACGGAAGGCAAAGGCCGCATCGAGATCCCGTTCAAGAGCGAGGATGA